>JBBSHU010000096.1:0-11153 GCA_038232455.1 Acidimicrobiales bacterium | reverse complement strand
GAACCCTGGCGCGGGCTGTTCAGCTTTCCGAACCAGGTCGCGAGGGGAAGGGCCGGCAGGACGGCGACGGTGAGCCCCACCACCAGGCATATCGATGCGAACCACATGCTGGGATCCATGAACCGTCTCGCCTTCATGGCGGCAACGGCGACGATGGCGACGATGAGGGCGATGACGTCGACGCGGGCGTAACAGAAGTACAGGGTGTAGGCGAACAGCCCGAACAGCACGACCCGCACGATGGGCCGTCTCATCTGCGCACCCAGAGAGTCGCCCGAGAACAGGACGAGGAGAATGGCCACGGCGGCAAATCCCCCCGCCCACGTGGGGTTCCCGAAGATCCCCGCGGTGCGGATGACCACTTTGCCGTAGAAGTCGGGGATGGCCAGGCGCACGGTGGAGAAGGACACGACGTTGGGGTCGGTGGCCACCGAGTCGGGGAGAAGGCGGGCAAGGGGGAGCGTCGTCACCGCCAGCGTCGGGTAGATCGCCCGGGCGATGACCACGAGCACACCCTGAAAAGCGGCGAGGTCGACCACACCGCGCACGATGCCGTCCACGTCGGCCCGGGTCCAAGGACGAGCGATGAGAAGGCAGAGGGTGACCCACACCGTCAGGTTGGCCGTGGCTCCCAGGAGCCGCGGGATCGGGGCCTGCAGGGCAGCGGCCACTGCGAGACTCACGACCAGACACCCCGTCGTCACCGTCAGGGCCAGTGGTCGCCGGACGAGAGGCCGCCGGTCGACGATCACCCGGACGAGCAGGAACGGCCACCAGAGGAACCCGATTCCCGCCAGCCAGAAGACCGCATACGCGTCCACGGATTTCCGGTTCACGTCGGCGCCGGGGCTGAGTGGGGCACGAGAGGGTTCAGGGGATCTTCAGGTCGGGGCATCGACGGCTGGCGTGTTGGGAGAATAGTGTCTCCCTGGCAGGACAACTCGATGGCGGTCAAGTCGATGGCGGTCAACGTAGTGCCCGGGCGGCCGACCTGGCCGGGATCGAACGAGGCACAGTGCGGACACGACAACCACGGGATGTGAACGAAGCGTCGGTCAATTTCGCCGGACGACTCGTCGACGACTGGTGCTCCAGGAGCAGTGGGCCCTGGACGTGGCGGCGGTGCTTCCGGCCGGCCTGGTGCTCACCTGCGGAGGGTTCTTCGACCAGATCCACCCGGCTCGCTACTACCCGTCGTGGGCGTATGCCCTCAGGCTCAACTGGGCGGTGCGCCTCGCTCGGGAGCCCGGTCGTCTCTGGCGCCGCTACAGCGTCGAGGCCCTGGAAGCGTCAAGGTCCGAGAGCGGCTCCGGACGGTGGTCGGTTCCCTTCCCGGTTACGGGGCTTATCGCCCCGCGGTAGCGGGGCTTCCGGTACCTTCGGCGGCTCCTCACGAGATGACGAACAGGCGGTGCCGGGAAATCGATACCGGGCTTGGGTCCACTCCCAGGAGGAGCCGGGAATCGTTGCCCGAACCCCGTCGCACCGGGGCGGTCCGCCGTAGCTGAGGCGGTCCGTTAGGGGCCTTCGGGCCGCTCTGTCCTAGCGATCCCGGCGCGGTAACGTCTGGTCGTGAATGCGAACAGGTCGCAATTTGTGTCGTGGTCGTGAGACTGAGGCTCACCTGTTTGGTGCTGATGGCGATCGTCGGGCTGGTGGGATGCGGGAGCACCCGGGCGGCCACTCCCAGCAGCGACGATTCCGCCGAGGCCAGCTCCGGCGGCGACAAAACCACCGCTGCTGCCATTCGCAGGGACGCCGCGTTCCGGTGTCCCGATGCGGCTGCCGAGGCCGGCAAGGCCGGGGTGTCGCGGTCCGGGCACAAGCTCCAGGTCGTGACCACCGTCGCTCCGATCACGTCGATCGTGGCCAACGTGGCCGGCGACCGGGCCGAGGTCCACGGCGTGATCCCGGAAGGTTCCGACAGCCACACCTACGAGCCCAAGCCGAGCGTGGCCGGGCTGTTCACGACCGCCGACATCGTGTTCGTCAACGGCCTCTCGCTCGAAGACCCCACCAAGGACCTGGCCGAAAAGAACATCCCCTCGGGCGCCCAGGTGGTCGAGCTCGGATCTCTCGTCCTGGCGCCCGACCAGTACATCTACGACTTCTCGTTCCCCCGCGACAGTGGCAAGCCCAACCCCCACCTGTGGACGAACCCGCCGATGGCGCACTGCTATGCCGTCAACGCCGCCAGCGTGTTGTCGAAGGCCGATCCCGCCAACGCTGATTACTACCAGGCCAACCTCCAGGCGTTCGGCGCCAAGGTCGACGATCTCGACCGACGATTCCGGGCGGCGTCGGCCACGGTGGTTCCCCACAATCGCGAACTGCTCACCTACCACGACGCCTACGCCTACTTCGCCGCCACCTACGGCTGGAAGGTCGTCGGGGCGATCCAGGTGTCGAGCTTCGAGGAACCCACGCCGCACGAGGTCGCCGACCTGATCTTTCAGATCAAGGCGGAGAAGGTCCCGGCCATCTTCGGGTCCGAGGTGTTCCCCAGCCCCGTCCTCGCCCAGATCGCCAAGGAAGCCAAGGTGAAATACGTGGACAAGCTTCGCGACGACGACCTCCCCCGCGGGCCTGGCGCCCCCGACCACTCGTACCTGGGCCTCATGAAGTCCGACCTGGTGACCATGGTGTCGAGCCTGGGTGGCGACGCCTCGGGTCTCGCCGCCTTCGACCCTGCCGACGTGGTCCGCGACTCGGCTGGCTACCCGCAATGACCGACACGCCGTTCCTTCGTCTCGAGGGGGTTACCCACACCTACGGCGAGCAGCCCGTGCTCGCCGATGTCGATCTCGACGTGGCCGGCGGTGACGTGCTGGGGATCGTCGGTCCGTCCGGTTCGGGCAAGACCACCCTGCTGCGCATCCTTCTCGGTGCCATGGAGCCGACCCGGGGGCGGGTGCAGCGGCGTCCGGGCCTGCGGGCCGGCTACGTCCCCCAGGTCGAGACCGTCAACTGGCAGTTCCCGGTGACGGTGGCCGAGGTCGTGCTGATGGCCCGAACCGAAGGCCGGCGTTGGCCCTGGCCCAGCCGGGAGGAGCGCCGGGAGGTGGCCGAGGTCCTCGAACGCCTCGGCATCGGAGCGCTGGGCCATCGCCACATCCGCGAGCTGTCGGGCGGCCAGCAGCAGCGGGTGTTCATCGCCCGGGCCCTGCTCGGCCAGCCCGACGTGCTGTTCCTCGACGAGCCCACGTCGGGCGTCGATGTGCGGACCCGCCACGAGGTGCTTCACCTGCTCGCCGAACTGCACACCGACGGCCTGGCCATCGTGCTCAGCACCCACGACCTCAACGGCATCGCCGCCCACCTGCCCAAGCTCCTGTGCCTCAACGTCAGCGTGGCCGGCATCGGGGCCCCGAGCGACGTGCTCACCCCTGACGTCCTCGAACGCGTCTACGGCGCACCGATGGACGTGCTCGAACACGCGGGCATGCCCCTGGTCGTCGACCGGGCGGGTGGCTCGGTCATCGACATGCGCCGGCGGGCCTGAGGGTCAGATGCACGTTCTTCTCGAACCGTTCCAGCTCGGTTTCCTGCGCCACGCCATGGTCGTGTGTACCGTGGCCGGCGCCCTGTGCGGCCTTCTCGGGGTGTTCGTGACCCTGCGGGGAATGAGCTACATCGGCCACGGCCTCAGTCACGCCATCTTCGGGGGCGCCGCCGTCTGTGCGGCGTTGTCGGTGAACTACTTCGTCGGTGCCGGGCTGTGGGGCCTGGCCTCGGCCCTGGCCATCGGCCGCGTCACCCGACGCCGCATCATCGGCTCCGACGCCGCCATCGGCGTCATCACCACGGCCAGCTTCGCCTTCGGTATCGCCCTCCTCGGCATCTACAGCCAGGTCAGGCAGAGCATCGAAGCCACCGTGTTCGGCAGTGTCCTCGGCGTCTCGGTCGGCGACGTATGGCTGGTGATCGCCGTGGCCGTCTTCACGGCCGTCGTGGTGGTGGCCACCTACCGCAAGCTGCTGTTCACAACCTTCGATCCCGAGGTGGCCGACGTGTCTGGCGTCAACACCGCCCGGGTCGACGCCCTGCTCATGTTGTTGCTCAGCTTCGCCATCCTGGCGTCGATGAAGGTGCTGGGGGTCACCCTGATCGCCGCGGCGATCGTGGTTCCCGCCGTCATCGCCCGGATGCTCACCAACAGCTTCGCCCGGATGCTGTGGCTGTCGAGCCTCATCGGCGGCCTTTGCGGCCTGGTGGGCATGTACCTCAGCTACCACCTCGACGTCTCTTCGGGGGCCACGATCGTGCTCGTCGGGTTCGTCGTCTTCGCCGTCGTCTTCGCCGTCACCGGCCGGCGCGGCCTCCGGCGAGCCGCCGGTCTCGACGACCACGCCATAGGCGGGGGCCCGGCGGTGGCACGCTCCTAATGGGTCGGTCGGTACTGGCACCACACGCAGCGTCGCTCCGTGTTCACGAAGCGCCCGCCGAGTTGAATCTGCCTGCCTCCTTCGATCTGGTGACGGCCGAAATGGCAATGCATCCGGTGCCACAGGTCGACGGGATGCACCTCTCGACATGCCCACCACGTCTCCATGCGGGCCCAGACCCCTTCCCTGGCCGGAGCGGGCGGGGCTCTGTGTGCGGGCCGGGGCCTGGGGGTTCCCGTTCCCGCCCATCCGTTGCCGGCCATGGCGGCGCGCTGAGCCTTGTCGAGCTCATCGGCGACCCCGAAGCGGAGGACGCGATCGCCGATCGGCCGCACCGGGGTCAGTGACGACGACGCCGGCCGCGCCTGTGGCTCGGGCCACCGGCTGGGCCAGATCTCGGGAGTATCTGCCATCATCCGCCTCCTCCGACCCTCACCGTGCCACGCCCTCCGCCGCCCCGCAATGGATGACCTGAACACCTAGTCCCCAGTGAACCGGGGGGTCAGCTCGGCATGCGGCGCAGGGAGCGGATGAGCTGGTGGTCGGCGGTGAAGAACCGGCCGACGGTGAGCTTGCCGGCCACCAGGGCGGCGAAGGCGTTGCCCGCCAGGAGCATGTACATGACCACGAGCTGCAGGCGGATGGCGGCGCTGGGGGAGGCCCCGGCGAGCAGCATGCCCGTCATGGCCCCGGGTAGGGCCACCAGTCCCACCACCTTGGTGTTGTCGATCACCGGCAGCATCCCCGTGCGCAGGGCCGAGCGGTGCCACGGCCCGGCCGCCTCGGCCGACGTCTGACCCAGGCTCAGGCGGGCTTCGACCTCCCGTCGATGGGCGGCCAGGTCGTCGCGCAGGCGGGTCATCACGAGCGAGGTCGTGTTCATGGCGTTGGAGATGATCATCGACCCGAGGGGGATCACGGCCCGGGGTACGGCGGGGATGATGCGCAGCACCAGCAGCAGCCCGATGGTGCCCGCCGATGCCACGGTGAGGGAGGCGGCGGCGATCCAGCGCGCTCCCGGCACCCGCCGGGCCCGGGAGCCCGATGTGAGCGTGGCCGTGACGATCATCACGGCGATGATCACGGGGGTCAGGCCTCCGTGGCTGGCGAAGACGTAGTCGAGCACCAGGCCCACGGCCAGGAGCTGGGTGAACGACCGGACAGTGGCCACCACGATGTCGGTTTCCAGGTCGGCGTGCTGGACCCGGGAGATCACCACCGCCACCGCGACCAGGCACAGTGAAAGAGCGACGTCGGCGAACGAGATCCCTCCGGCCAGGTCGTTCAAGGGGCGTCACCGGCGGGGGCGACGGTGATGATGCGGTCGGCGATCTCGGTGGCCTGACGGGGTTCGTGGGTGACCATGACCACGGTGAGGCCGTCGTCGGCGAGCGATCGCACCAGGCGCTCGACCTCGCCCTTGGAGGCGGTATCGAGGGCGGAGGTGGGCTCGTCGAGCAGTAGGCAGTCCGGGCCCCGGGCCAGGGCGCGGGCCAGGCACATGCGCTGGGCCTCGCCCACCGACAACAGGTCGGCCAGGCGCCCGCCCAGCCCGGCGTCGAGGTGGACACGGGGAAGCAGCTCCTCCCAGCCCGCGCCGACATTGTCGGCCACGGTGCCCGGGAAGGTCACCGGCACCTGGCCGACGTGTTGCACCCGCCGCCGCAACTCGAGGACGTCGTAGCTGCGGACATCGCGGCCGTCGAACAGGATCTCGCCGCCGTCGGGGTCGTCGAGTCGGTTGAGCATGCGCAGCAGGGTGGTCTTGCCCGAGCCCGACGGCCCGACCACCGCGGTCAGGCCGTCGGCGGGGATGCGGGCCGAGAACCCCTCGAGGATGGGTCCGTCGTCGCCCTCGACCCGGATGTCGCGTAGCTCAAAGCGATCACCCATTGGTTCAATACTCCCATTTCACCCCGCTCAGGGGGCCGCTCGGGCCCAGGCGACCGTGGGCCGGGGCGCCAGTAGTGTCGATCTGGTCATGACCACCGAGAACCCAGCATCCGAGATCGAGGTCACCCTTCCCGACGGTTCGTCCCGCCGCCTGCCCCAAGGCGCCACGGCTGCCGACCTGGCTGCCACCGTCGGCCGGCGTCTGGCCGCCGCCGCGGTGGCGGCACGGATCGACGGGGCCGAGGTCGACCTCGATGTCGCCCTTCCCGACGCCGCCCAGGTCGCCATCGTCACGGTCGACTCCGACGAGGGCCGAGCCGTCCTTCGCCATTCCACTGCCCATGTGCTGGCTCAGGCCGTGTGCGATCTGTTCCCGGGGGCTCGCTACGCCATCGGTCCCCCGGTTGAGGACGGCTTCTACTACGACTTCGAGCTTCCCGGGGACGCCCACTTCACCGACGACGACCTGGGCCGCATCGAGTCCCGCATGCGCGAGATCGTGGCCGAGGACCAGACGTTCGTCCGTGAGGAGCTGTCGGTCGGCGAGGGTCTGGCCCAGTTCTCCGATCAGCCCTTCAAAGTCGAGATCATCGAGGGTGTCGACGCCGCCGAGGGCGCCGAGGGGGCAGTCATCAGCACCTATCGCAACGCCGGGTGGGTCGACCTGTGTCGCGGCCCCCACGTGGCGTCCACCTCCCGTCTCGGGGCCTTCAAGCTGATGCGGGTGGCAGGTGCGTACTGGCGGGGCGACGAGTCGCGTCCGATGTTGCAACGCATCTACGGCACCGCCTGGGAGTCGCCGAAGATGCTGGCCGAACACCTCCACCGCCTGGAGGAGGCGGAGCGCCGCGACCATCGGCGCCTCGGACCCGAGCTCGACCTGTTCTCGTTTCCCGAGGAGCTGGGTGCGGGCCTCGCCGTGTGGCACCCGCACGGCGCCATGGTGCGGCGGATCATGGAGGAGTTCTCGCGCGTCGAGCACGAGACCAGCGGCTACCAACTCGTGTACAGCCCCCACCTGGCCCGCTCCACCCTGTGGGAGACCAGTGGCCATCTCGGGTTCTACGCCGACGCCATGTACCCGCCCATGGAGCTGGAGGGAGCTCGCTACTACCCCAAGCCCATGAACTGCCCGTTCCACCTGCTCGTGTACCGCAGCCAGCTGCGCTCCTACCGTGAACTGCCGCTGCGGCTCTTCGAGTTGGGCACGGTGTACCGCTTCGAGCGATCAGGTGTGCTCCACGGGCTGCTGCGCACCCGGGGCTTCACCCAGGACGACAGCCACATCTTCTGCACTCCCGACCAGATCGTGCCCGAGTTGACCTCGCTGCTCGAGTTCGTGGTCCGCATGCTGCGCACGTTCGGGTTCGAGGAGTTCACGGCCGGGATCTCGACCCGGCCGGAGGAAAAGTCGGTGGGCTCCGACCACGACTGGGCCCGGGCCACTGCGGCCCTGTTCGAAGCCATCCGCGCCTCCGGTCTGGATTACCGGGTGGCCGAGGGCGAGGGGGCTTTCTACGGGCCCAAGATCGACATCCACGTGCGTGACGCCATCGGCCGCCCGTGGCAGCTGTCGACCCTGCAGGTCGACTTCCAGATGGGCCGGCTCTTCGGGCTGGATTACGTCGGTGCCGACAACGCCCGGCACCAGCCGATCATGATCCACCGGGCCCTGTTCGGCTCGGTGGAGCGGTTCTTCGGGATCCTCGTCGAGCACTACGCCGGTGCCTTCCCGGTTTGGTTGGCGCCCGTGCAGGTGCGGGTCCTGGGCGTGAGGGACTCCCACGATCGGTACGTCGCCGAGGTGGCGGCGAAGCTGCGGGCGGCAGGCTTCCGGGTCGACTCGGTCGAAGCCGACGAACCACTCGGCGCGCGTATTCGCCGGGCCAAGCTGGAGAAGCTGCCGTACGTCCTGGTCGTCGGTGACAGCGACGTGGGCGCCGGCACCGTCGGTGTCAACCCCCGAGGGGGCGACGTCGAGCGCGACGTCAGCGTCGACACCTTCATCGAGCGCCTGGCCGGCGAGGTGGCCGCCCGCTCGTGAGCCTCGCCGATCGTGGCCAGAGGTGAGCCCTGAGGGCCTCGGGCGGTTGTGGGCGGGTTGGCGCCTTCCCTATCTCGAAGACTCCAGCGCACATCGCGACGGCGGCGAGAAGGGCACGTGCATCTTCTGTCGCATCCTCGCCAGTGACCAGCCTCCGGAGGAGACCTACGTGGTGTGGCGTGACGATACCTGCGCGGTGCTGCTCAACGCCTTTCCCTACACCAGCGGCCACCTGATGATCACGCCCGTGCGCCACGTGGCCGACCTGGAGGACTGCTCGCCCGAGGAGGCGGCCGTATTGTGGCAGGTGGTGCGGGACGCGGTGGTGGCAGTGAGGGCCGCCTACTCGCCCGAGGGCCTCAACGTGGGTGCCAACCTGGGCAAGGCGGCGGGTGCCGGTGTTCCCGGCCATCTCCACGTCCACTGCGTCCCGCGCTGGTCCGGCGACACCAACTTCATGACCACGCTGGCCGAGACGCGCGTGCTTCCCGAGGCCCTGCCCTCGACCTTCGAGCGCGTGCGCGCAGCCTGGCCCCAGCCGTAGCCATAGCCTGGTCGGGACATGACCGTCGATCCCGACCCCCAGCAGGCACCGGATCACGAGGGCGACAGCCTCCCTGACGACCTCGATGTCACCGCCTATGTCGGGCAGTACACCTTCCCCGACATCCGCCGCCGGCGCGGCCCCGGCCTGCTCTACCTGGCCCTGGCCACCGGTTGCTTCGCCCTGTGGGCCACCCACCAGGGCAGCGGACGGGTTCTGGTGAACGAAGGCTTTCTGGTGGTGGCCGTGGCCCTGCTCCTCGTGGGCTGGTACCACCTGGCCACGGCCTGGCCCCTGTCGGTGCGCGACACCGACGCCCTGGTGGCCGCCGCCGCCGCCGTGGGGTTCCCGGTGGGGCACGCCTCGGCTCAGCTCGGCTGGCGGGGCCTGCGTAGCCGGCCCACCTGGCGGATCCTGCTCTACTCGAGCGAGGAGCCGCCCACCCGGCGGGGCATCGTGCTGGTCGACGGTGTCGACGGTGAGGTCCTGGCCCAGTTCACCGAGGACAATCCCGAGGATTGGTCCGAGTACGGCTAGGGCATAAGTGCTGGTCAGACGGCATATCACCCCTAGCACAGCGGTCGATGAGGTACAATCCTCGACATGACCGACGCAGCGATTTTCAACCTGCCCACCGCCACAAACGCCAACGCCGCCCTGGTCGAGTCCTGGCAGCTCTCTCTCCACGGCAAGGCGCCCCGGACCGTCCGCCACTACCTCGCCGAGACGTGGCGCTTCGTCTCCTGGCTGGTCGCCAACGACCGGCCCGTCTCGGCGCCCGGGGACCTCCTGGCCGTCGACCGGCGGGACATCGAGGCATGGTTGACGGCGCAGCGCGCGGAGGGCCGCGCGCAGGCCACGATGAGGAACCGATGGGTCGCCCTCCGCAATCTGTACGGCTGGGCACTGGCCGAGGGTGAGATCGAGCGCAGTCCCCTCGAGCGGGTCGTGGTGGCCAAGGGCAACCCGCCTGCCCCCGACGTCCTCACCGACGATGAGCTGAAAGCGCTCCTGAAGTCCTGCGCCGGGACGTCGTTCTACGCCCGGCGAGACCTGGCCCTGATCCGCCTCATGCTGGCGACGGGCCTGCGGGTGTCGGAGTGCTGCGACATCGCCCTCGCCGACCTCGACCTGCCGAACCGCATCGTGGCCGTCCGCCACGGCAAGGGCGACAAGGCCCGCCTTGTCCGTTTCGATGCTCCCACCGCCGCCGCCCTCGACCGCTACAAGCGGGTCCGGGCCCGCCACCGTTGCGCCGCCCTGCCGTTGCTGTGGATCGGTCACCGGGGCCGGGTGACCCGCAAAGGAGTCCCCGGGATGTTGGACCGACGGGCGGCCGCGGCCGGCATCGGTCACGTCCACCCGCACCAGCTCCGCCACACCTGGGCCGACCGCTGGTTGCGTTCTGGTGGCAACGAGGGCGACCTCCAGCGCCTCGGCGGCTGGGAGTCGTCGGACATCATGCGCCGGTACGGCGAGGCTCGCGCCGTCGACCGGGCACTGTCCGCTTACGACACCGTCAACCCGATGGGAGAGCTGTGAACGAAGACGAATACCGCGCGCTGCAACAGGAGGCCTTGGCCGCTGCAAACGAAGCGATGTCCCGCCCACACGTCGACTCCGAGTCGCTCATGGTGCGAGCGATGGAGGAGGCCCGAAGGCAGGAGGGCCCCATCGTCTGTCGCGTGCTCTGTCAGCGCTGCCTCGATGACCCGGCGAGAAAGCCCAAGGTGCTGGCCACCGTCCGCAAGGTGAAGAGGGGGCTGTACTTCGAGGCCGAATTCGTCACCGACTCCACACGACAGGTCACCCGGGAGCGTGCCCGCATGGTCCGCGAGCAGTTCGACCAGCACTACCCGGACGGGAATCGAGAGGTCCTGACGCTCCTGCTCGACATGCCCCCGGAGTGGCCCCAGGACTGGCCGCCACGGGCACAGTGCCGGGTTCACGGCGACGATGTCCTGAGTCGAAGCGAAATGCTCCGGGTCAGGCGGTCGGCCCCGGGGAAAGCGGTGAGGGTCACCATTCACCGGGGAGCGCAGTGCTAATCTGTTCCTGAAGTTCATCTGCCAGGTCGTGTCGACCGGAAATCGACTCCCGCGTGGGTAACGGGGGTATCGCCCGAAGGGGGCCGATTTCCCCGTGTCCGACTCACTCTCGCCATCCGAGCGCAGCCTGCGAGCCCGCATCGGTGGCTATTCCGTCCACGCTAAGTACGACAGCCGCGAGCTAACCGCACCGGCTCGTGCGGCCGCCCACCGCCGGTTCGAGGACCAGGTCGACCCCG
>JBBSHU010000095.1:0-11412 GCA_038232455.1 Acidimicrobiales bacterium | reverse complement strand
CGACGAGATGGGGGAGTTCCCGGCGCCCGTGCTCGACGCCCTGCGCCAGCCGCTCGAGGAGGGGGTCGTTCGGGTGTCGCGAGCCAGGGCCAGCGTGAGCTTCCCGGCCCGGTTCCTGCTCGTCGGCGCCACCAATCCCTGTCCGTGTGGCGAGGGGGGCGCCCGGGGCGCATGCCGCTGCAGCGAGATGAGCCGGGCGCGCTACCACCGGCGCTTGTCGGGGCCCCTCCTCGACCGGTTCGACCTCCGGGTGGTGGTCGGGCGACCGGAGGTGGGGGCCCTGCTGGGCGGACCGGCGGGCGAGGCCACGTCCGTGGTGGCCGACCGCGTTGCGGCCGCCCGAGAGCGAGCCCGTGCCCGGGGGACGACGGCCAATGCGGCCCTGCCACCCGAGCGCCTCGACGAGGTGGCGCCGCTCACCCCGATGGCGGCCCGGCTCCTGGAGCACCGTTTGCGCAGCGGGGCCCTGAGTGCCCGGGGTTTGCACCGGGTACGGCGTGTGGCCCGTACCATCGCCGACCTGTCGGGGGCGCCACGGCTGGTCGACGACGAACACGTGAGCCTGGCCCTCGGCCTCCGAGCCGAGGTAGTCGCAGGGGAGCACGCCGCGTGACCGGCTGCGTGCCCGAACGCAGTACCGGCTGCGTGCCCGAACGCAGTACCGCCAGCGTGGCCGGGTTGCCGGAACAAGCCTGGGCGGCGGCGCTCGCCGGCCTGCCGGCGATGGGCCCGAACCGGCTGCGAGCCCTTCTGCGCCAGTGGCCGTCGGCCGAGGCCTGGCAGCGGGTGGTGGAGGGCCGCGCCGTCACGCATCCTGCGGTTGCCGCAGTGTGCCGTTCCGACCGCTCAGGGTTGGGAAAGGCGTGGGGGCAGGCCGCGGCCGCAGTCGACGTAGCCGCGTGCTGGGCCGCCCACCGGCAGGCCGGCGTCGACGTGCTCCTACTGGGTGCTGAGGGCTACCCGGCAGCGCTGGCCAACGACCACCAGGCGCCCGCAGTGTTGTTCGCACGCGGTCGAGCGGCCGCGCTGCTCCCACGGCGGGCAGCCGTCATCGGCACCAGGAGCTGTTCGCGCTACGGCAACGAGGTGGCCCGGGAGTTGGGTCGCGACCTGGCCAACGCGGGCGTGACCGTCGTGTCGGGACTCGCCCTCGGGGTCGACGGCGCCGCTCATGCCGGTTCTCTCGACGTTGATGGTGCACCGCCTATCGCCGTCGTCGGCTCAGGGCTCGACGTCGTCTACCCCCGGGCCCACGCCCACCTCTGGGCCGAGGTCGGAGCGCGCGGCTTGCTGCTCTCCGAGGCCCCGCTCGAGGCCAGACCCGAACCATGGAGGTTCCCCGTTCGCAACCGGGTCATCGCGGCTCTGGCGGAGGTGGTCATCGTGGTCGAATCCCACGCCCGGGGAGGGTCGGTCCACACCGTCGACGCGGCCATGGCCCGGGGCACGCCGGTGATGGCCGTTCCCGGCTCGGTGCGCAGCGCGGCATCCGCGTTTCCCAACGCCCTGCTGGCCGACGGATGTGCGCCGGTGCGCGACGCCCTCGACGTGCTCGTGGCCCTGGGGCTGTCGTCGGCGCACGACTCCGGGGCCGGGGCCGATCTCCGCCCGCAACCGCAGGGCGACGCAGTGGCCGTCCTGGCCGCGGTTGGTTGGGAGCCGGCGTCGCTCGACGACGTCGTCGGTCGAACGGGACTGGGTCCCGGTTCGGCGAGCCTGGCCCTGGCCGGTCTCGAAACCAACGGTTGGGTCATTGGTCGCGCCGGTTGGTGGGAGCGGGTCGCGCCTACTGCGGGCGGGCGGCCGTTGGTGTCGTGAGGCCGGAGGGGCCCTCTGGGCTGCTGCGGGCGGCTCCAGCCGTCCCTCCGGACGACAGCTACGCTTGCGCCGTGATGAATCTGCAGGTGACGGCTGTCAGCGTCTCGCTGGCGTCGACGTCACCTGGCCGGGCCTAGACGATGGATGCCACCCCTCGCACAGACGATGGCGAAGGTGTCATCGAGCTCTGGAAGGATTACAAGTCCACGGGCTCCGTCGAAGCCCGAAACCGCCTCGTCCTGCACTACTCCCCGCTGGTGAAGTACGTGGCCGGCCGGGTGTCGTCGGGCCTGCCCCACAACGTCGACCCGGCCGACCTGGTGAGCTACGGCATGTTCGGTCTCATCGACGCCATCGACAAGTTCGACCTGGGCCGCGGGTTCAAGTTCGAGACGTACGCCATCAGTCGGGTGCGAGGGGCCATCATCGACGAGTTGCGGTCGATCGACTGGGTCCCGCGCTCGGTTCGGGCCAAGGCCCGCACCGTCGAGCGCACCTACGCCAAGCTCGAGAACGAGTTGCGACGCACGCCCACCGACGCCGAGGTGGCCTCGGCGATGAGCATCTCCGAAGACGAGCTGCAGGCTCTGTTCGCCCGGATCTCGTTCTTCGGCATCGTCGCTCTCGAAGAGACCCTCGCCGTCGGCCCCGACCGCTCCGATGCCGTCACCGTGGGCGACACCATCGCCGACACGGGCGTCGGGCCGGTGGCCGCCTTCGAGGAGGAAGAGACCCGGCAGATGCTCGTGGCGGCCATCAACCGGCTTCCGGAGCGCGAAAAGGTCGTCCTCGCCCTCTACTACTACGAGAACCTGACGCTCAACCAGATCGGCCAGGTCCTCGGCATCACCGAGAGCCGGGTGTGCCAGATCCATACCAAGGCGGTGCTGCAACTGCGCTCCAAGCTCGCCCGATCCGAACGCGAGCCCGCCTGAGAGCCAGAAACATCTGAATCACCCCTGGTCATACGACGGGGCCTCCGCTACACTCCTGTCATCTGGCCTGCCGGCTGCGGTCGGCCCGGCACTCCCCCTCCTCGGTCTGGATGAGTCGGCACTCCCCGGCTGGTTGCGGGTGCCGGTCCCGCTCGGCTTGTCGTCGGGCCGCATTTCCCCGGCAGCACTTCCCCGTGGTCGTCGTCGTCCCGGGGGTTCCCAATGCGCCGTGTGGCCGTCGTTCTGGCCGTCGCCGTGGTCCTCGTCCGGTCTGCGTCCGTCGCAGCCGACCCTGCCGCTCCGAACGCCACCGGCTCGCATCCGGTGGCCTACCGCCCACCCGTCGGGGGTCCCATCGTCGATCCCTTCCGGCCGCCCCCCCACACCGGGGCGCCCGGGAACCGGGGAGTCGACTACGACACGACGCCGGGAGATCCCGTGGGTGCGGCGGCCGACGGAGAGGTGGTCTACGCCGGTGCAGTGGGCGGGAGCCTTCATGTCGTCGTCCTCCACGCCGACGGCGTTCGCACCAGCTACTCGTTCCTGCAATCGATCGCCGTGCACCGTGGTGACTCGGTGGTGCAGGGCCAGCTGGTCGGTACGTCGGGCGACCGGCTTCACTTCGGCGCCCGGGTCGGCGACACCTACATCGACCCCACGCGCCTTTTCGCGGCCGGACCCCCCGAGGTCCACCTGGTGCCCGACGACGAGCGGCGGCCGGCGTCGGAGGCGCACGAGCGATCGGGTCTGCTCGCCGGTCTCCGCGATCTGGCCGGGTCGGTGGTCGGGTCGACGACGGGGGCGGTGGAGTGGGCCCGGGACCGGGCGGCGGCCGTCCCCGGTGAGGCGGCCCGCCTGGCCTGGGACAACCTCAGCCAGCAGATCGAGGAGCTCAACGGCGTCCTCACGTACCTGCACGACCTGAGTCCCGGGGTCCTCTCCGAGCGGGCGATCCGAACCATCGCCGACTGGTATGCCCAGCGGGGCCACTGCACCTCTGGGGACGTCACACCCGCCCCGCTCCACCCCGGCGACCACCTGGCAGTGGAGGTGGCCGGCTTCGATTCGTCGAGCGGTGAGGTCGGCATCGACCACCTCGACACGGGGGCTCTCGGCTACGGCCCCGACGACGTCGTGCGCTTCTCCTACCAGGGTGGCGGTATTATCGCACATGACCACCCACGCAGCTATCTACGTCAGGATCTCGTCCGATCCAGAAGGGCTGAGGGCCGGCGTCGACAGGCAGGCCCACGAGTGCCGGGAGCTCTGCGAGCGCCGGGGCTGGGAGGTTGTCCGTACCTACGAGGACAACGACGCCTCGGCCTACAGCGGGCGCCGCCGACCCGGTTACGAGCAGCTCCTCGCCGACGTCCAGTCCGGCGCCGTCGGCGTCGTCGTGGCCTGGGCCAGCGACCGGCTGTACCGGGAGATGCGGGACCTCGAAGGTTTCATCGAGGTCGTCGACCGGGCGGGAGCGGCCGTGGCCACCGTGGCGGGAGGCGACCTCGACCTGACCACAAGCGAGGGGCGCCTCAGCGCCCGCATCCACGGCGCCGTCGCCAGGCAGGAGTCGGAGCGCAAGGCCGAGCGCCTGCGATCCTGGGCCGCCGACAGGGCGAGGCAGGGTCTCCGTCACGGAGGCGCCCGGCCGTTCGGCTACGACGTCGAGGGGAAGGGGAACCTTCGCTCGCACCCCGTCGAAGGGCCGCTCGTCGCCGAGGCGGCCACGGACGTCCTGCTCGGCGAGCCGGTCCGGACAATCGCCGGTCGGTGGAACGCCGCAGGGATCACGACCGTGCGGGGACGGCCATGGGGCGTCAACTCCCTCAAGCGGGTGCTCACGTCGCCGAGGATCGCTGGCCTCCGAGAGCACCAGCCGAGGGCGAGCCACGAGCCCAAGGGCACGGACCTGCGGCGGTTGGGCGAGCTCACCGAGGCCGCTTGGGAGCCGCTCGTCACTCGGGCGACGTGGGAGGCCGTGCGAGCGGTCATCCTCGACAGCAAGACGCCGAGAGGCGCTCCCGCCCGGGTGTCGCTGCTCGCAGGCCTGGCGACGTGCGGCGTGTGCGGGTCCCTCCTGAAGACGGGGAGGCGGCCCAACGGTGCCCGGACGTACGTCTGCGCCGGTGTGGCGGGCATCAGCCGCCGTGGGGAGGGCCACGTCGCTCGGATCGCTGAGCCGCTCGAAGCGCTCGTCATCGAGAACCTGCCCGAGGGGCCGTGGCGGCTGGACGGTCGGCCACAAGCGCCCGACCTGGTGAAGCTGGAGGAGCTCGGGGCCGAGGCCTCACGGCAGCGCCTCCGACTGGGCCGCATCGCCGAGGCCTACGAGGCAGGCGACTACTCCCTCTCGGAGTACCGCTCCCGCAAGGCCGACGCCGACAGCCGCCTCCGGGCCGCCGAGAAGTCGATCGCTGAGCTACGACCGAGGACGCTCGCCATCGACGCCGACGAGGCCTGGGCTCAGATGACCTTCGATCGCCGCAGGGCGCTGCTCGCCGAACTGTTCGATGAGGTCCGAGTGATGCCCACCGTGCAGGGCCGCAAGGGCTTCGACCGCAGGGCCGTAGAGCTCTACACCAAGGGTGGCGACCGTCTCATCGTCTTCTAGTCCGGCGGCTCTCGAATGAGGAGTGCCTGGACGAGCCTCCACGGCGACCAGCGGTCGATATCGGGATCGGGCTCGCCGTCGCTCATGACTTCGGCAGTGGAGCGTCCTCGCCCTTCTTGAAGTAGATGCGCCCGGCGTCGTCATCGGTGTGCGTGGCAAGCAGCCACCCGTCGGACTTGGCTCGGTACCTCCACTTCCGGACCAGGTCACGCCGCTCGTCGGGGTCGTCCGGCCTCGGGACGCTGATGACCTTCCCGGACTGGACCACCTCGTAGGCAGCGTCGTAGGCGGGGTCGGCGTTCTCCTCCTCGGGGAACGCTTCGTCGGGCTCGATCGTGAATCCTGGGTCGTCGCTCATGCCTACGTAGTGTCGCCCCGACGGGCGAAGTGCAAAACTGACTGACCCCGCCGTACTCACTACACGGCGATACGTTGTACTTGAACCAGGAGCACCACGGACCTGAATGAAGAGCTTCTAACCCTTCCTGGGGAGTGACGGCATGGCTCGGCCGTCGGGGTCTGACCGAAGAGAGGTTCAGATGAGGCGTGACCCCAGACGCCAGCCCGTAAAGGATGCCCTGAAGGCGAGGGGCATCGAGGTGAAGGCCGTGGCCGCCGTAGCGGGCATGGCGAGGAGCAATGCGAGCGACATGCTGTGGGGGCGGGTGCACCCCAGCGAGAAGCTCTGCAAGGCCGTTGAGCTCCTGACCGGCCTTCCCCGCACGGAGCTGTTCGAGCCCGACGTCCTCCGCATCCGCCCGCCCGGCGGCTGGCCCAGGCAGCCCAAGAACGAGGAAGGCTCCCGGTGAACCAGTCCGGGAGCCCTCACTTCAGCGACGTCTCTTGGGCGTCGATCACTTCAAGGAGCTACAAGGAGATTGTGTCATGACGGACGACGACGACACAGGCCAGAATCCGCTCGCCGCTGCCAGGTCCGCTACCAAGACACCGAAACCCGAATCGGCCGCCGCAGCCGAGGCTGCCGCCTCTGGCGAAAAGGGCTCGCTTGACCACGCTCTCGCCGTGAAGATGGCGGCCCAGCACGGCCAGCGGATGCGCTGGGTCCAGCCGTGGAACAGATGGATGTTCTACAAGCAGGGCAACGGCGTCTGGCAGAGCGAGAACCGAGAGGGGGCGCTGATTGCCGCTCGGGCAACGTGCGGGCCCAAGAAGGCGACCAAGAACCTTGGCCCCATCGTCCGGGAAGCGAAGACCCTGATGAACGCCCTGCCCGATGACTTCGACGGTCCGGCGCTGAGGACACGGGTCGTGGTCGGCAACGGTGTCTTCGACCTGGAGAAGGGCGAGCTCGGGCCGCACGACCCCGGGCTCCTGGCGACCAAGCGGTCCCCGATCGCCTACGACGCAGCCGCCGAGTGCCCCACGTGGGAGCGGCACCTTCAGATCATGGTTCGGGTCGGCATCCCGGTTGACTCGCCCACCGACGAGGGCCTCGTCGAGTTCATGCAGCTTGTCTGCGGCATGGCCCTGCTCGGCTACGTCCCGGAGCACGTCTTCGTCCTCCTCCTCGGAGAGGGCGGCAACGGCAAGGGAACGTTCGTTCGGATACTTGAGCACGTGGCGGGCGACTACGCCGAGACCATGCCGAGGAGCCTCCTGTTCGCCAAGGACGACGCCCACCCGGTGGCGCTGAAGACGCTGAAGGGGCTGCGGCTGGCCTTCTTCGAGGAAGTCCAGTCGGGCAAGGACCTCAACACGGCCGTCCTCAAGAACATCTCCGGCGGAGACACCATCAAGGCCCGCTCTCAGCACGCCGACTTCGACCCCGGGTTCAAGCCGACGCATCTCCCGATCGGCACATCGAACAGCCTCCCCGACCTCGGCGGTGACACGTCCGAGGGCCTCTGGCGCCGCCTGCGGCCCATACAGTGTGGCCCGAAGATCCCCGAGGAGGCCGAGGATCCCCGCTGGGAGGAGCGGCTCGAAGCCGAGGCCCCGGGCATCCTTCGCTGGTGGGTCGAGGGTGCCATGAAGTACTTGGAGCTCCACCGGCAGGGCCAGAAGCTGCCGTTCACCCCCAGCATGCGGGCACTGCTGGCCGAGTACCGGGCCGAGCAAGACCCCTTTCATGAGTGGGCCGACTCCCGACTCGTGTTCGCCAAGGGGGAGGAGGAGACCAGCGAGAAGCTGTACGCCGACTACAAGTACTGGCACGGCCAGGCGGGCAACCCAGGAAACCCGGAGTCGTCCAACGCCCTCGGTCGGTGGCTGGCGAAGCGGGGTTGCTCGAAGATCCAACGTGGCAAGGAGCGCCGGAAGGGCTGGTCAGGCGTGGTTGTCGTCAAGAGTGAGGACGCTTCCCGTGGGTGAGCCGATTGTGTTCGGGGTGAGCCGATTGCAGATTCGGCCGTTCAGCGAAGATGAGCCGATTGAGAGCCGATTCGAGCCGATTCCTCGGGACAACTGGCTCACCTCAGAAACCCTTTGTTTGCAGGGGCTTCTGAGTTCTCAGGCTCCGAAGATGAGCCGATGAGCCGATTAGCTCTAGGAAGTCAGGTCTATGCAACACACCCCTCCCTACGTAGACGTAACGGCGCTGACTTCCCCCGGGAGGCCCATATCGGCTCTACGGCTCACCCCCGAGGAGGTGGAGAGTGATCCTCGACCTTGAACCCGGCCAGTCGAAGACGGTTCGGTGCCCAGCCCACGCCGACGACAAGCCCTCGCTCTCGCTGACGAAGACTCCCGAGGGCAAGCTCCTGTGGAAGTGCCACGGCGGCTGCGACCAGATGGACGTGTGGGAGGCCCTAGGGCGGCCGGACGGCGGTGGAGCAGGCCCGTGGACCGAGGATGAGGCCCTTGCTCCGCCCGGGGAGTTCTGGCGGGCAGAGGGCTCGGCTGGCTTTGCCTTCCTCTGCTCGTTAGCCGACCCTGACGAGTATGACGACTTCGACGGCCTGTATGACGACGAGGACACCAAGCGAGCCAAGGTCGAGCGGGCGACGAAAGCCAAGCACAAGCCGAACCGCAGCCACATCTACATGGACGCCGCTGGGCGCCCCGTGATGGAGACCCGACGAGTCGGCGGCCGTTGGGCGACCCTGACCGCCGTGAAGCTCGACGCCAAGACCCAGAAGTTCGACACGGTGCCGGGGAAGCCTGCGGCGGGCAAAGGGCTGATCTACCGGCTCCCTGAGGTGCTGGCCGCTGTCGAGGCGGGCCAAGAGGTGTGGGTGGTCGAGGGCGAGAAGGACGTCGAGGCTCTGTGGGACCGGGGCCAGCCGGCTACGTGCAACCCGGGGGGAGCCGGCCGGGGCAAGTGGACGGCCGAGCACTCAGCCTGGCTGAAGGGGGCGAGGGTGGTCGTGGTGCCTGACTTCGACCTGGCCGGCTACATACATGCCGAAGGTGTCATCGGCTCGCTACAGGGTGTGGCTGCCGAGGTGCGGTACTGGGAGCTGGACGGCGTACCCGCTGGTGGGGACGTGTCCGACTGGCTGGCACGGAATCCGTAGCCATACCCACGAAGGGGGCTGGGGTGCTGGGCGGTAGGGGTGGGGCGCCCGGCCTGCCTCACACACCACGCTCAGCCACCACCCACGCAGGCCAGGCCAGCCAGCGCACGGTGATGCACCCAGTCGTACCCCCGCCCTGCGCCTGCTGGCCACGGCCCTCGTGTGCCGAGCACCAGCGACCACCACCAGGGGCCAGCGAAGGGGGGCCTGCCCAACCGTTCCTCGCTCGACGGCCAGAAGGGGGGGCGCCCCTGTTCTTCGCTCGACGGCCAGAGGCTATAGGCCATATGCCTCCGTGCGGGAGGCCGCATCTTCATGCGCCCAGGCACCCCCACGGGGCCGGGGCCGGGGGCCACCCCCCGGGCGGGGGCGAAAGTTGAAGGCTTCGACCCCCCACCGGGCCCCGTTAGGGCCCGTCGGTATCGCTCAAATGGATACCGAAACACGTGCCGCACGCATCGAAAGCCCTTTGGTTCCAAGGTATTCGGCCCGGATATATCAGCGAGCGCAGATGCATCGCCAGCGGAAGTGGCCTCATTCCGAGCGATTCGTCACGATACCGTCCGTTCCATGTCGAGAATAGCGAAGCAGCAGGATCGTGACCTGCTCACCACCAGGTCCAAGCCACAGACCGCCACGCCATTCGGGGGCGTGCGTGGTACGCCCAAGGCCCCGATGGGCCTGCTACCGGCGACCCGAGCCGCCTGGGCTCAGTTCTGGGGGATGACCGAGCTCACCCGCTACCTGTCGGACGCCGACGTGCCCTCGGTCGACCGCCTGTTCGAGTTGCGCGACCAAGCCGCTCGGATGAAGAGGCTGATTCGGAAGGAGGGCCTGACCACTGACGACGGCAAGGCCCACCCGCTCATCTCGAAGGTGGTCACAGTCGAAGGGGCCATCGGCCGCCTCGAAGACCGCCTGCTCCTTTCGCCGAGGGCTCGGGCCTCGGCCGGGGTGAAGTTCGACGCCAAACGCTCGGCCGACGAGTACTTTGAAAGCACGCTGGAGGACTCCTGATGGCCGAACTGGCGCGCGGCAACGCCGTCGTCCACCGGCTCGTGTTCGAGACCTGCCCCGAGTGGATGGCCGACCTCGACCGGCAGACGCTGCTGCTCGACGAGGGCGACGGCTGGACGCTCCATCCGGCGGCGTGGATGGCGAACGCCGAGGTGTCCGGCCGCTTCCTTCAGCTCTCGCAGCGTCAACTGGACCCCAAGTTGAGGGCCATCTTCGAGCGGGCAGCGGCGAGGGCCGCCGAGGGTGTCCAGGGCTACACGGAGTACTGATGAAGCGGTGTCCGAAGTGCGGCGGCGAGTTCCCGGCCACGGCCGAGTACTTCTGTCGAGACAAGCGGCTCGCCACGGACGTCGAGCATATGGACCCGCTGAGCCGAGGGGGGCTCGCACACGCTCTCCAACGTCGTCCCGGCCTGCGGCTCTTGCAACTCCTCGAAGGGCGCTCGGACCGTGCTGGAGTGGCTCGCCACTGCCTGACTGGCGGTGCGCTGGCTGCCTCATAACGACACAGTCGTCTGCATGAGCGTTGGTGCGGACATTCGGAGCTTTCGGCAGGGCCTTGGCATGAGCCAAGAGCTCTTCGCCGAGGCGCTCGGACTGAGCCGCGCCACCCTCTGCCGGTACGAGGCCGACCAGATCATTCCGCCCAGACAGCTCCTCGTGGACCTGGGCACGAGCACCGAGGAGCAGCAGTGATTGTCTCAGAGGATGGAACGTCCACCTACCTGGAGCCCATCGAAGTGGAATTCATGGCCGGTCTGCGTTTCGCAAGCGGGGAGACCGTCAGCGGCCACTGGGTCCCGACGCTGAAGATCCAGACCCACGCCGCATGGGGCCGCACCGGGCTCATCGCCGCCGCCGACGCCACCAAGATCGCCAGCGAGATGAGGAAGCATCAGGCTCAGCACGACGGCCAGCACGCTCGCTGGGACGCTGCCAGGGAGGACGCCCAGCGCCGCAAGCACGAGCAGCGGATCGCCGAGGCCACGAAGGCTCGGGACGACCGCCGCAGGGCCGAGGCCGCCGCCGACCAGAAGAGGATCGCCGCTCTCAAGGAAGCGCGACCGCAAGGCTGCCGACGCCATCGCACTCGAGCACGCCAAGAACGACGGGCCCAGCTTCGACTCCTTCGCCGCCAAGACCTCCCGATGAGGCGGCTGCTCAGTATCGCCGAGGCGTCGAGAGAGCTCCGCTGTTCGCCTCGGGCCGTCCTCGCCCTCGGCAGTGAGGGCGTCCTGGACGTGGTCGACCGCAAGGTGACGGCGGCCTCGGTCACCCGTGAGGCCCGGCGAACCGCCCGCCGCCCGACCATCGAGACGAGGGTCGTCCCGGCCGCCGTCGAGGTGGACTGATGGCCCTGACCAGTGCCGAGAGAAACCGTCGGTGGAGAGACGCTCATCCTGGGCAACAGGCAGCTGCTGCGGATCACCGAAATCCCGCACTGTCGATCACCGAAACCCCGCAGTTGAGAGCGGGGGTTTTGGTGGGCTGATGCGAGCTTACGCGGCTGTCAAGCGGGGACCTCCTCTCCGAGGAGCTCGGCGACGGCGACAGGT
>JBBSHU010000094.1:0-11434 GCA_038232455.1 Acidimicrobiales bacterium | reverse complement strand
GTCACGCGGCCAGGGAGGCGTAGTCGCGGATGAGGACGATGGCCTGGGCCTGGCGGGCCTCGGAGGCGATCCGCAGGAGCTCCGCGGTCACGTCTTCGGCGACGTAGGCCTCTCCGCAGTTCTCGCACACCTCTGCCGGAACCTCGTTGACCACCAGAGTCTTGCCGTCTCTGTGGAAGGTCACCGTGGTCGTGCCGGGATGGGTGTCGCCGTGTCGGCAGACGATGCAGTTCATAAGCTCTTCTTCCTGCGGCGCTTGAGGTCGGGCTCCCACAGCGCGGGATCTGGTTGGTAGGCGGTCTCGACCACGATCTCGTCATCATCGATGTTGTCACGAACGGCCACGTGGAGGAAGCCCAGGCGGCACGCTCCCAGGACCAGGCGGGCCGGATACGGCTCGTCGTCAGGCCTCGCTTCGATGTCCTCGCCGTTGTCGAGGACGACTCGGATGTCGGCCACGGTCAGTCCCCGCTCTTCCATCTGCAGAATGGCATGGACCCTGAACCTCAGCCGAGGCATCGGCTGAGCCACGCGTCGTCACCGTCGCTAGCCATGCAGGACACGAGGCTGAGTGTAGAGACGAAGCCGGCACTCCCTCCGACTAGTAGACGGCTGACTCCGGAGCCTTCGAAACCGTCGCGCCGGAGCCCCCGGAGTGCCGCACCAGACGTTCCACAGAAGCGTCGACGATCAGGCGAACGGGCGTGCCCATCCAGTTCTCGCCGGTCGACTTGGGCACGGCGACGATCGTAGGAGTACGAGCGAGCCGAAGGAAGACCGGCGTAGCCTGACGAATCGGCGAATGAGGGGACCGGCGGATGAGTGACACGTCGCAGGGCGACGGCAAGTGGTGGCAGGCCAGCGACGGCAAGTGGTATCCGCCACAGGGCGAGGGCTGGTGGCAGGCCAGCGACGGCAAGTGGTATCCGCCACAGGGCGAGGGCTGGTGGCAGGCTTGACCCTCACCGAGAGGTGGGCTCGAGCGGGTACAGCTCGTCGCGGGCGAGCACGGCGGCATAGGCCAAGGCGGAGCGGGTGGCGTCGTCGGGCAGCGAGGGGTAGTGCTCATGGATCTCGGAGTCGGTCATGCCGGCGGCCAGACAGTCGAGCACGACGCTGACGCCGACCCTCGTGCCGCGAAACCGCGCCTGGCCGTGGAGGACAGAAGGATCGGACTCGATGAGGGCCAGCAGGTCCTGGGCCATGACCGTGATGTTCCCACAGTGACCGGCACGAGCCGCTGGATTGAGGACTTTCTGAGGACTAGGGTGCTCTCTGGACGTGCAAAACCGCTGGTCAGGGCACATGTCGAGCTGGTCCCCGCCTACAGGCCGACTCGTCGTCACCAACCCCATCTGATCCGGGGCTTTGCTCTCAGGCCTCACCCGTCGAGGTCGCATGAAGTTGTCGTCGACGGAGTCGGATCCAGCGGTCGGATGTACGCCGACAGCAACTTCTGGCGCGATGACCGACAACGATTACGGCGGACGAACCGCGGGCGGCAGTCGGCGAACCGACCTGCCGGTCTACGCTCTCAGGTCGATGCCCGACGGCTTCTTCGACCTGGTGGCCAAGATCCGCGCGAACGGCCGGCCCGGGGCGCTTCCCTGGGCCATCCACGGCCCCGGCGGTGAGGTGGCCCAGCTGGGTGCCGGAGAACCGACGATGGAGGTTCTCATCCGCAACGAGGCGGGCCTGGCTGCGGTGCGGTCGCTCAACGAGTTGGCGATCGCCGAGGCATACATGCGCGACGACATCGACTTCGAGGGCGACTTCTTCCAGATCATGGAGCTCCGGCACCTCCTGCAGCAGCGCAACTGGGCCATCACCGCGTGGGCCCAGGTCCAGCCCCTGCTGGTCGGGCGCACACGCGTCAACCCCAAGTGGATCGCCAAGCACTACGACACCAAGAACGTGCAGACCCTGGCTCTCGACCGGAACTTCTTCGTGTACACCCCGGGCATCTACGACGGCGACCACGACACCCTCGAGGCCGGCGCCGAGCGCAAGCTCGAGTACGCCTTCTCCGGCCTCGGGCTGGAGGCGGGCGATTCGCTGCTCGACGTCGGATGCGGATGGGGCGGCTTCTCGCGCTACTGCGCCCGCCGCGGCGTGGAGGTCACCGGCATCACCCTGTCCCGCCACCAGCTCGACTTCACCAGTGCCCGGCTCGCCGACGACGGCCTCACCGCCAACGTCAGCTACCAGGACTTCTTCACCTACGCCCCCAGCCGCCGTTTCGACGCCATCTCCATGATGGGGGTGCTGGAGGACCTGTCCGACTACGACAGGACGATGCACCACCTGAACAGCCTGCTCGCCCGCGACGGACGGGTGTACACCGACTTCGCCGCCACCAAACAGCGTTTCGGGATCGCCTCGACCATCACCAAGCATGTATGGCCGGGAACGTTCCGGATGGTCTACATGCCCCAGTTCACCAAGGCTGTGGCCGACAACAACTTCGAGGTGGTGACGCTGGCGAACGACAGGGCCAACTACGGCCTGTGGTGCCGGAAGGTGCACGAGCGCTGGGTGGCCCGACGCCACGACGTGCTGGAGGTCGTCGACGAGGCGACCTGGCGGCTCCACCGGTTGGTCCAGTCGGCAGGGGTCTACTGCATGGGCCCCCACGCCACCGACGACACCGCCTACCGCGTCGTGTTGGCCCGGCGGAACCCCACCGGCGGCTGAACCGCCTCGCTGACGATGTCAGCCACGCCGCTGGTACCTCATGTGGTGACCCTGCCGGGTCTGCGACCCGTCGTTTGCTTCACGCCGTCGCAGCCGCACCGGGTCTGCCCCGGCTTGCCGGGCGGCGAACTCTGGGTGAGGCTCTACGCCGTGAGTGACGGACCCCGGACCCACCGCATCCGAGGAGGGGCGAGCTTCCGCGACGACGGAACCCGCCAGGGCCACTCGGTTCGTTGCTCGTGCGGCTGGGAAAGCGAGCTCGCCGTTACCCTCGTCCATGCTGAGGCGGCGGGAGAGCAGCACATCGACCTCCACCAACCTCGTCGAAGACCCAACAGCTAAGAGCGCTCGCGCCCGGGGTCGTTGAAGTCCGCCCCGCCCGGGCCGAACCCCACCGGGCGGGGTGGCCACAAAGTGCTCAAGTTCCTCGCCGAGGTGCCGATGACGAAATGTTCGAAGACGCGCCTTGGCCATTGGGGAAAGGGGGATGTGACGGGAGGCGACGGCGACCCTCAACTAATTCTGGGCCCCTGGTCGTCGTTCACCATCAGACGCGCCCTCGGGACCGTTGTCGTCGCCGTCCACGGAGAGATCGACTTCGAGGACTGGTCGCGCATCGACGGCGTCCTCCACGACATCATCGACGCGCAGGGGAATCTCGACGTTGTCGTCGACTTCTGCGAGGTCGCATACATGGAGCCGACCGCGATGCCTCTGATTGTTCATGCCGCCCGCCAGGCGCGCAGCCATGGTGGACGACTGCGACTGGCCGATCGTGCCTGTCGCGAGTGCTTTTCGGCGGGCCCACCCGAGCGCGGCGATCGGGCGTAGGCAGGGCCGACGAACGCCCTCTTCGCTTTCTCGCAGTGGCCAAACCGCCCCGGGAACCGCTCGGTCACCGTCGTCGCCCCCACCCGTGGGGGACATGGACGGGACGGCACGGTCAGATCAGCGAGCCCCACCCGGAGGGGCTAGCGTCGGGCCGCCCCTCTGAGAGCATTGGACCACGCATGGGCGAAAACCCCGTCAGCGATCCCGGCGGTCTCGACCTCTGCGCTGTCCTCTCGGCCGTGCTCCTTGTCGGCCTGGTGTTCAACGCAGCTCTGGGCTGGTGGTGGGCGGAGCCCGTTGCTGGATTGGGCATCGCCGTGCTGGCCACCTCCGAGGGGGCGCGCACCTGGCGTTCGAAGGCGCTCGCCGACACCTATTGCGCGTAGCAGCCGTGTGGTGGGCGCTGCTGCCCGGTGTCACGGCGAGATTCGTAGACCTGAGGCTGGATTGCGCGCGGTGAACGGGATCGAGGCCGGCGAGTGTGTGTGACCCATCGAGCACAGACGGCGCCGTGAGAACCCGAGTGCCCGCTCCTTGACGAGGTCGTCGACCGGCTCGACGATGATCCCCAGTTGACGGCCTCGCCGCAACCAGAGGTCGGGAGAACGGCCACTCACCGTAGTGGGCCCGCTGGCACCGCTCCGGTTCCGTCAAGCCGCCTCGGCGTCGTCGGCGGGCACGCCGCGGCCCACGCTCATGATGGCGTCGAAGAACAGCGATGGCCGCCCCCACAGGGAGTTCACGAAGATGGTCGTCACGCTGAGGGCCATGGCCACCATGGCCCACACCGGGTAGACGAGGCCGGTGGTGGCGAGGGGGATGCCGATGCCGTTGAAGAGGAAGGCCAGCGTCACGTTCTGCTTGGTCTTGCGATACGCGTAGCGGCTTATCTCGCGGGCGTCGAGGATGGCCCCCAGGCGGTTGCCCATGATGACGATGTCGGCCGACTCGATGGCGATGTCGGTCCCGGCCCCCATGGCTACGCCGACATCGGACTGCATGAGCGAGGGGGCGTCGTTCACCCCATCGCCAACCATCGCCACCCGGCCCTGGCCCTGCAGCGCGCGGACGATCTCGACCTTCTCGTCGGGAAGGGCGCCGCCATGGACCTCGGCGATGCCGAGCTCAGCCGCCACCCGCTCGGCTGCAGAGCGGTTGTCGCCGGTGAGGAGCACGGGGCGTACCCCAGCTCGTTTCAGGGCGGCCACCGCCTGGGCGGCGTCGGGACGTAGCCGGTCGTCGAAGGCGATGGCCCCCAGGAACGCACCGTCACGGCTGGCGACGACGACGGTGCGTCCCGCCTCCTCCAGCTCGGCGATGCGGCCGGCCTTGGTCGACAGGTCCACCGCTTCGCCCTCGAGGAAGCTCGGCCGCCCGACCAGGACCCGTCGTCCGCCGATGCGAGCCAGCACTCCCCGCCCGGCCAAGGAATCGAAGTCCTCGACGGTGGGGATGTCGAGGCCCCGCTCCACTGCGGCGGTGAGCACGGCCCGGGCCAGGGGGTGCTCCGACGACGACTCGGCTGCGGCCACCAGGGCCAGGAGCTCGTCGGGGTCGGTCACGGCCTCGATCTCGCGCACCATCGGGTGTCCCTCGGTAAGGGTTCCCGTCTTGTCCAACACGATCGTGCGCACGAGCCGGAAGGCCTGGAAGGCCTCGCCGGTGCGCATGATGATGCCCTGGTCGGCCGCCTCGCCCGCACCTCGCACGATGGACAGAGGAGCGGCGATGCCCACCGCGCAGGGGTAACCCATGACCAGGACGCTCAGGGCGGCGAAGGCGGCTCGCTGGATGTCGACAGAGCCGTCGATGGCCCACGATCCGACGATCCAGCCGACAAACGAGGCGAGGGAGACAAGGAGCACGGTGGGGGCGTAGATCCGCAGGATGCGGTCGACCAGGTGCAGGATGCCGGGCTTGAGAGCGCGGGCGTCCTCGACGTGGCGCACGACCTGGGCCAGGAAGGCCTCCTCGCCCACGGCCGACACGGACACAAGCAGCGTCCCGCTGCCGTTGATGGAGCCGCCCATCACGGCATCGCCCGTCGAACGCTCCACGGGCACGGGCTCGCCGGTCACGAATGACTGGTCGACCGCCGAATGGCCCTCGACGACGTCGCCGTCGACGGGGACCCGCTCACCGGGGCGGATGCGAACGTGATCGCCCACCACCACCTCGGCGATGGGGATCTCGCGCTCGACCCCTCCGCGCACGACCCGGGCCACGTCGGGCTGGAGATCGAGGAGTCGCTTGATGGCCTGGGAGCTGCGGGTCTTAACCAGCAGCGACAGCCATTCGGAGAACAGGTGGTAGGTCGTGACCAGCACCGCCACCCCGAAAAAGGGCCCCGTCGGGTAGTTGTCCGGCCGGAAGACGAGGCCGATCACCCCGCCGACCAGGCCGGCGAAGGCGGCGGCTTCGAGCATGACGTGCTGGTTGAGGATGCGCCGGCGGATCGACTGCACGGACATCACCAGGATGCGCCGGGACAGCCCGAAGACCATGCACACAGCGAACGAGGCGACGATCCAGGGCACGGCGGCGTCGATGGCGCCGCTGATCTCCAGGGCCAGCGTGCCCGCAGTCAAGGCGGCCAGGCCGACCGTGCCGGTCACGGCCGTCGCCACGCCCTTGGGACGCAGGAGCAGGTAGGCGATGGCCAGAAAGCTGAGCCCCACGACGACGCACACGTACCAGAGCCCGGCAACCGACATGAGCACCGAGATGGTCTCCAGGCTGAAGGCGATGCCCCACAGCAGGCGCCGGCCCTCGTTGACCAACTCCGCCTCTTCCTCGTCGTAGGGGCGGACCTTGGCCGGGTCCCGGGCGCTGTAGCCGATGTCGCGCAGGGTGTCGACCAGGTCCTGGGGGCGCACCTGGGTCGGGTCGTACTCCACCAGCGCCTGCTCGTGGGTGAGGCTGACAGCCACCTTGGCCACGCCGGGTTGCCGGCCGAGGGCCTTTTCGAGGGTGCCGGTGCACAACGAGCAGTGCAGGCCACCGATGCGGGCCCGGAACCGGGCGAGGCCGTCGGGGCCGACCTTCTCGTCGAGCCAAGCCGGCGCCCCCGCCTGGTCGTCGGGAGGTGCGGGTGCGTAGCTCATGTGTGCCTCCATGCTTGGCCTGATACGACACCGCGATCTAACAGCTTCCAGTCGATGGAAGGTCAAGTACCGTCCGGCCCCGACGTAGCGGTTGACCTTCTACTCGGGTGGAAGGTCTAGTATCCCGACAGAATCGCTCAGGAGCGCTTCATGATCACCAGGACGTTCAAGGTCAACGAGATCCACTGCGCCAGCTGCGAGAACACCATTCGCGCCGCCCTGTCCCATCTTCCCGGAGTGGCCGTCGTGATCCCGTCGGCCGAGCACAACGACGTCAAGGTCAGCTTCGACGACACCAAGGTGGCGGAGGACCAGCTCCGAGTGGCACTCGGCGATGCCGGGTTCGAACCCGTCGGCTGATCGGCGCCCAGCACAGGCCACCGGCGAGAGGAGACGACATGCGTATCGGCGAGGTTGCGGACAAGGTGGGTGTCAACACCAAGACCATCCGTTACTACGAGGGCATCGGGCTGCTCCCCGACCCTGAGCGGCTCCCGTCGGGCTATCGGGAGTACACCGACGACGACGTCGACCGCCTCAGCTTCATCAAGACGGCTCAGCGCCTTGGTCTGAAGCTGTCGGAGATCTCGGAGATCCTCGCCTTTCGCGAGCGAAAGGAGCGGCCCTGCGAATACGTCCTCGGGGTGCTCGACCGCCAGGTCGCTGACCTGGACCGTCGCATGGCCGAGATGGCGCAGCTGCGCCAGGAGCTGATCGCGCTGAAGAAGCAGGCAGATCGGCTCCCGGCCGCCCCCTCCTGTTACTGCGCCGTGATCGAACACAGCCAGGCCATGGGCATCGCCACACCTACCGTCCAAGGTAGGCGCCGTCCTCAGCGAGCGCCCGTCGACTGAGCACCCAAATCGGCGACTCCGGCCACCTCGCCGCGGGAGGAACCGTCACGCCTCGACCCACTGGCCCGAGACCACCGACGGCCCGATTCCGTTGGTCCTGGCGTCGACTTCCGAAAGCCGAGCTCAGCCGTTACGGTAAAGGTGTCGTGAAGAAAGCTCTGTTCGTCGTGCTGGTGGTCGTGGTCCTGCTCACCGGAATCCCTGTCTTGGTGAGTATGTCCGGCATGGCCACCTGCCCCGACTGCGGACCAGCCGTCTCGGCGGGATCGATGTGCGCCATGGCGGCCCTCGCCATCGGTGTCGGCGCTCTCGCGCTGCTCACCCAGCCGGTGCGAAGGCGCGGCGATGTCCTTCGGCTGCTTCTCCACAGCTTTCTCCTCGAACGACCTCCTCGGCTGGCCTGACGCGCTGCCGCGCCCATGGGATGGGCGCGTTGCACAGTTCCCGTCAAGAGCCGGACGCGACGCGTCCGCTGTCGTGTGAGGAGTCCCCGTGTCGAGGAAGCTTCTGGATGGTCCGTCCCAGCTCCGCAGGGCCATCGGGCTTGTGCCATGAGGTTGAGCGAGGTGCAACCCACAAGGTCGTTCGCTGACGACGCTGCAGGTACGGCGACCCAGCGTCTACGTTTCGCCGACCTGCTTGCCCTGAGTCCCGAGCCGATCAACGTCGCGGCCATCACTGGGCTCGGCCACGATGCCGACCCCGTGACGGGGTAACGACGTTGGACGTCATCACGCTGCCGATTCTGGCCGTCGCGGCCGGCTTCGTGTCCTTCAGCTCGCCGTGCTGTCTTCCTCTGGTGCCCGGCTATCTCTCCTACGTCTCCGCTCTGCCCGTCTCGGACCTCTGCGACAAAGACGCCCGATGGGCGACCGTTCGAGCGTCGCTGCTGTTCGTAGCCGGGTTCAGCGTGGTGTTCACCCTCCTTGGCGTGGGCGCCAGCTTGGCGGGCTCGCTGTTCCTGCGTAACCAGGCCACGGTGGTGCGCTTCTTCGGCGTCGCCATCATCGTCATGGGCCTCGTGACCATGGGGGCGATCCGGGTACCGGCCCTGATGCGCGAGCGCCGCGTCGACTTGGCGCGAGTGCCGCGGGGACCGGCCTTCGCCTTCCCCATGGGCATGGCCTTTGCCGCCGGGTGGGCGCCGTGTATCGGCCCCGTGCTGGCCACCATCCTGGCCACGGCGGCGGCCACCGGCACTGTCGCGTGGGGCGCCGCGCTGCTGATGCTGTACTCGGTGGGGTTGGGCATCCCCTTCGTGCTCCTAGCCGTGGGATTTGCCCGGGCCCAGCGCTCACTGGACTGGCTGCGCCGCAACGGCATGTACATCGAGATCGTGGGGGGCGCCATGCTCGTCGTGGTGGGGGTGCTCTTCGTCTCCGGTCGGTGGCAGCCGATGTTCCGGCCCCTGCAACGCTGGTTCGCCCAGCTCGGATGGCCGCCGATATGAGCGCCGACCTTGTCCCAGAGACGACCCCGGCGCCCGTCGACCCCATCCCGCCCGGTCGGCGGCGACCGATCCGATGGCTCGCTCTCCTGGCCGTGGTTCCTGCTCTTGGCCTCGTCGTTGTCCTTGCCTCCCGGCCCCCGGCAGCGACGCGCACCCTGCGATCTCAGCTCTTCGGAAAGGCCGCTCCGGAGATATCGGGCCCGACGATCGAGGGGGCCCGAATCCGGTTGGCCGACTACCGGGGGCGCTGGGTGCCGGTGAACTTCTTCGCCACCTGGTGTGTCCCGTGCCGCCAGGAGCATCTCACCTCATCACGTTCCGGGAGCGCCACCGGGCCATCGGCGACGCCGAGGTACTGGGCGTGATCTACAGCGACTCGATCGATGCCGTCCGGCAGTTCCGTGCCGACGAAGGCGGGGACTGGCCAATGGTGGCCGACCCGGGCGGACGGATAGCCCTCGACTTCGGTGTGGCCGGTGTGCGAGTCGTTCCTGATCAGCCCGAACGGCACGGTGGTGTCGAAGGTCGTCGGCGGTGTCCATACCGCCGACCTCGAAGACCTGCTGGCCCGGGCAAAGGATCCCCGATCGTCGACAACAACAAGGAGAGCCAATGAACAACCTGGTGTACCTGCTGCTCGGGCCGTTGGGCTGCGTGCTCGCCATGGCGGTGTGCATGGCCATGACGGCGCGTGGCAGGCGCGGCATCGGCCACCCCGAGCCCGGAGTCACCGACGAGGTGGCCGCGCTACGGGCCGAGGTGGCCCGCCTGAGCGCCGAACGCGCTGCGCCCGCGGAGCCCGGGAATGAGTAAGTCCCGGCGGGCGACACAAACCAAAGGCCGTCGTCCCGCACCTCGGCGCCCACCAAAGACCTGGCTGCAACGCAACGGGGTCTGGCTCGGAGCCGGTGCGCTCGCGCTGGTCGCGGTGGTCGTCGTGGCCGTGGTCGTGTCCAACGGTGGGGCAGGGAAGAGCCGATCATCCCCGGCCAAGGAGGGAGCGGGTCTCGTCGGTGGCGACTTCCACTCGCTTGTCGCCGATCCGGCGACACCGGGGCGCCTGTTTGTCGGGGGTCACCAGGCGGTCTCGGTCTCGGCCGACGGTGGTCGCACCTGGTCAGCCGTGAAATCACTGGAAGGTGCCGATGCCATGGGGTGGTCGTTTGCCGGCAACACCGCCTACGTGACCGGCCACCCCGGTATCAACCGCTCGACCGACGGCGGGGCATCGTTTCGAAAGGCCAACGACGGACTCCCCGACACCGACGTCCACGCCTTCGGCTCCTCCGGCTCGACCCTGTACGCGGCCGGCCCGGCCAATGGCGTGATTGGGTCCACCAACGGCGGGAAGACCTGGGAGACTCGGGCGAGCCAGGCCGGACAGTCGTTCTTCGGCCAGATCCTTGTGGGCCCGAACGACGACCAGCACCTTGTCGCCGCCGATGCCCGGACTGGTGCAGTAGGGAGCACGGATGGCGGGCGTACCTGGCATGGCCTCGGTGGCCCGTCGAGCGCGGTGTGGGTGAGCCGCGGCGGCACCACCCTCTACAGCTCCGGACGTCAGGGAGGGGCGCGCTCCGTCGACGACGGAAAGACCTGGCAGAGCCTCGCCCTTCCGAGCGGAGCCACGCTCGTCGAAGCCGACCCGACCGACACGAAGATCCTCTACACCGGAGTGCAAGACGGTGACAAGGTGCAGGTCTGGGTCAGCCGCGACGGAGGCCTGAACTGGGCGCGACCGTGAGCCTGCAGCACTGCCCGACAGGGGGTCCCTCGAGTCTCACCCCCGACCCTCACACGGAAACGCACACACGGTGTGCCCTAGAGTCACCGGCTGTGGACGATCTCCGCGGGCCGCTCATCGAGTCCCTGAGGTCCAACGGCTCGCAGTGCAAGGCCGAGGGTTCGCCGTTCTACGGGGTGCTCACCGAGCGCGTCGCCGACGACGTGGAGGCCGGTGGCCCGACGTGGACGGTTCTGTCATCGCACGCCGGCCATCCCAGGACCGAGCTCCCTGCGATCCGAATGCTCGATGCCGTCCACCGCCGCGTGCTCTCCGGCCATGCACCCGCTCTCGTCACCCACTACCCGTCGGCCGGTGGCGACGAAGACGCCGGCGCCGCATGGGCTCCCTTTCTCGACGTGGTGGTGAGAAACAGCGACGAGCTGAAGAAGGCCCTCGACCACCCCCCGCAGACCAACGCCGTCGGGCGCTGCCCGGCCATCGTGGGCGGCCTCCTGACGGTCGCGGCCGAGACGCCTACCGGTCCGACTACTCGAGTTGGGGGCGAGCGCCGGACTGCTCCTCCTCTGTGACCATTATCGCTACGAATCCGGCAGCCAGGCGTGGGGTGACCCGTCGAGAAATAGTCAAGACCTGTGGATCGGATCCTCCCGCTGATCACGCGGCGGCTTCCTGATCCTGCTCGCTGGAGCGCTCGATCATCACCCCCTTCTCGAACTTGGTGCCGGCCCGCACGAGGGCGACGAGGTGTGGTGCG
>JBBSHU010000093.1:0-11942 GCA_038232455.1 Acidimicrobiales bacterium | reverse complement strand
GGGCGCTCCACCTTGACCCCAGGGCCCCGTCGCCTGCTCAGATGTCATGCAGGCCCCGAACCCTCTGGTTCGGCGCGTCCCAAAGCCAGTGAGGGAGCTTCGCGCTGCCCTACTTGACAAGCCGTTCCACATCAGTCCTCGGGGGCACCGGCTGAACGCTCGTCGGCTAACCGATGGCGGCGAGACAGTCGGCCAGAGCCGCCGGGGGCACGTTGCGGCACACGTCCGAATGCGGCGGCGGTAGAGGCGGTGGGGTGACCGACGGCGGCGGCTCGGCGTGAGGCGGTTGCGTGGGGACCGGCGGGGGTGGCGACGGAGCCGGCGGGAAGATGGTCGACAGGTCGACCGGAGGCCGCCCGGTCGACGCTTGGCCATCGGCCGGAACCGACGACCCGTCGTCGACCACCTGGTCGGGTTCGGAAGCGGCAGGGGTCTGGCTCTCCCCCCGCCCGGCGGACGAGGTGGTACCGGCCGGGCTCGACGGAGGTCGGACCGCTGTTGCGATACCGGTCGGCTTGCCCGGTACCAGCGGGCCCGCGGGGCCGGCGTTGGGTGCCGGCGAGGCGGGAGGGGCGGGAGGCGACGAGATGGCGCCCGGAATCTTGGCGGTCGATTTCGGCGCTGGTGCTGCGGCCGGAGGAGCGGATACGAGGCGGGAGCTGTCGCCGCCCGGACTACCGCTCCCCGCTCGAATGACGAAGACGCCGCCGACGACCACCGCGGCCGCCGCGACGCCCGCAGCCACGAACTTCGGCGCACGGCCTTCACGCGCTCGCGTCCACCAGGGGTCGGCGGGAACGATCGGACCGATCCCCGACGATCGACGGGTCCGCGAAGGTGGAGCAGTGCGGGTCCCGGCCTCGGTCAGTGCCGCTGACGACCGGCGCTCGGCCATGGCGGCCGCCGCGGCGGCTGCGACTGCGACCGGCTTCTCCGACCGCCTGCGTTGGACTCGGTCGAACCCGGGCTTGAGCGCCTCCGATCCTCGCTCAGGGCGATTTAGATCGAGCGGCGCCGAAGGCGAGTCCGACGGCGGTTCGGGAGGGGTGGTGTTGACGGGCTCGGGTGCGGAGTCAGCAATTTCCTCGTCGGCCGAGTCGGCCACCTCCACCGAGTCGGCCGAAAGCCCGGGCGGGTCGACGGCTACCTCAGGCGAGTCGAAAACGATCGGCTGCGGGATCGGCGACGGGTCCGGCGCGGTGTCGGAGTTGATGGGAGGCAGGTCGAGGATGACCGGTGCGGACGCGTCCACGCCGGTGTCGGAGCGAGTGCGGGGAAGGTCGAGAACCATCGGGTCGAAGCCAGGGTTGCCGGCGGCCGAGGCGGAGCGGGTCGGCGGCAGATCGAGGACCATCGGGGCGGAGCGACCGGCGGCGTCGGAGACAGAGGGAGGCAGGTCCATAACCATCGGGGCGGAGCGATCGGCGACGGCACCGGAGCGGGCCGACGGCAGATCGAGGACCAGCGGGGCGGAGCGATCGGCGACGTCGGAGACAGAGGGAGGGGCCGGGGGCAGATCGACGACCAGCGGGCCGGAGCGTTGGGGGCCCGTATCGGCCACCGGCCGACCGAGGTCGACCGTCGGCACGGGCGGATCGGGATCTCGGACCGGTTCCGCATCGGGGAGAGAAGGGGGCGCATCCGCGACTTCGAGGTTGTGATCCCCCCACAGGCCAGCCAGGTCGACGTCGGCCTCGGACGGCTTTACGACGGGCTCCGGTTGATCGAGCGTCGGTCCGGGGAACCCGAGGCCTCGCCGGTCGGGAGCGTCAGGAAGGTCGAGGATCAGCGGGGCCGGCCCGGGGCGAGCCTCGGCCGCCTCGGAGTCATCGGACGCGTCGGTGTCCCAGAACTCGCTGTCGGGGTTGGACGAGCTCATAGCCTCGGTCATCCGTGACGACCGGCAGGGCAATCGCCACTCGTCGATCCGGAAATATGTTCGGGAGCAGGGGACACGCCGGCGATCTCCTATCCACCCCGCGTGGAACGGTTACCGAAAGTGTAGCCGTCAAGAAGGTGCCGACGTCCACGGCGGCGACGACTCAGGGTCAGAGCTGCAGCGAGGACTCGTCCGCTCGGCCACGGGCGACCAGGGCGCGGGGTCGGCCGCTCAGGTCGGGACGCACTTCCACCTGGTCGAAGCCGGCGCCGATGGCGATGGCCACCGCCGCCTCCGCCTGATGGGGCGCAACCTCGGCCACGAGTGCCCCGGGGCGCCGCAGCCACCGTGGCGCTCCACCGACCACGACCTCGAGCGCCTCCAACCCCGTGGACCCTGCCCTCAGAGCCGAAACCGGCTCCCAGTCGGCCACCTCGGTAGGCAGGGCCTCGTCGGCGGCCACGTATGGAGGGTTGGACACCACCACGTCGACCGCACCCAGCAGCTCGTCGGGAAGGGCCTGCCACCAGTCGCCCTCGACCAGGCGAACCCTGGTGGCTGCCCGGGTGCCGAGCCCGGTCAGGTTGGCTCGGGCAACGGCCAGCGCCGCCGTCGACACATCGGTGGCCCAGACCCGGGCGCCGGGCACCTCGGCGGCGAGCGACAGCCCGATGGCGCCCGAACCGGTCCCCAGGTCGACCACCAGGGGATCACTCCGGCCTGATCGGGCCAACTCGGCCAGGGCGGCCTCGGCCACCATCTCGGTCTCGGGCCGGGGAATCAGCACCCGGCGATCGACGAGAAGCTCGAGGCCGCGAAACTGCCAACGGCCGAGCACGTACTGGAGGGGCTCACCGGCGACTCGTCGGGCGACCATGTCCCGGGCGTGGAGCACGGCTCGCTCGGGGCCCACATCGTCGAGATGACCCAACAGCTCGACGCCGTTCCATCCCGACGCTCGCTCCACCACCCACCGGGCCTCCTGCGGCGAACCCAGATCGGCCGATGCCCGGCGAAGGACCTCCCGCCAGCGTCGGGCAGGCCGGTCCGAACCCGTGGGATCGGTCGCTCCGGGAGATAGGGCCACCGCGCATCGTAGAACCGGCGCACGAAACACGCCCTGCCCCCTGGCGAAATAGCTACCTTTTGATATACCGGCCAAGGTCATGAACGTTGGAGTTGAGATACGCCTCGCCCGACACCGGGCCGGTCTCACCCAACTGGAAGTCGCCGTCGGGGCCCGGACTTCACAGACGGCCGTCACCGCGTACGAGAAGGGGAGAAAGTCGCCCAACCTCGCCACCCTGGCTCGCCTCGCCGGGGCCATGGGCACGACTCTCAGCGTCGAGTTCGTCCCCCCCGCCGGGGACGAGCACGAGGAACGCCCGGTCGAGCTCCTCACCCAGCAGGAGAGGCGCAGCCTGTGGCTCCATCGGGCCATCGCCGCGAGGATCCAGGCCGAGCCGGAGCGCGCCTTGCTCGTTGCGAGGGAGAATCTCTCCCAGGCGCCGGGCCGACGAGGCGGGCCGGGCTGAGACCTGGCGACAAGCCTGGGAGGCACTGCTCGGCGGACCACTCGATTCGCTGTTGGCGGCGCTGTGCTCCACGACTACCTACGCCAGCCAGCTCCGCCAGACCGCTCCCTTCGCCGGACTGTTGACGCCACGGGGACGGTGGGCCGTCTACCGCTGCTTTGCCACGGCCGAGAGGCTGAGGGTCGCGGGCCCGAGCGGCCCTTTGAGCGGGTCGCGGGCCCGAGCGGCCCCTTGAGCGGGGTCGCGGGGTGAAACGCGACCAGCTCGAGCACATCACAAGGGCGGCGGGCTCGATCGTGGGCGTGGACCGCATCCTCGTGATCGGCAGCCAGAAAAGCGTCGGCGCCGTAGAGCCTGACCACCGGAGAAATAGCGCGCAGCCCTTCGAGGCGTGGTCGTAAGCTCAACGTTCATGGAGAGGCTGTCGAAAGAGGTCACCGAGGGATCCACCAGGGCTCCGGCCCGGGCCATGTTGCGGGCGATCGGCATGACCGACGACGACTGGGACAAGTCGCAGGTCGGAGTGGCCAGCAGCTGGAACGAGGTCACCCCCTGCAACATGTCGCTCGATCGGCTGGCCAAACGGGCCAAGTCAGGCGTGCGGGCCGCCGGTGGCTTTCCGATCGAGTTCGTCACCATTGCCGTGTCCGACGGCATCTCCATGGGCCACGAGGGCATGCGGGCGTCGCTGGTGAGCCGGGAGGTCATCGCCGACTCCATCGAGACAATGATGCATGCCGAGCGCTTCGACGCCCTGGTCACCTTCGCCGGCTGTGACAAGTCGCTACCGGGCATGTTGATGGCCGCGGCACGGGTCAACCTGCCCAGTGTTTTCCTGTACGGCGGGTCGATACTTCCCGGCCGGGGCCAGCGAGGGGAGGCCCTCGACATCGTCAGCGTGTTCGAGGCCGTCGGGGCCAATGCCACCGGCCAGCTCTCCGCCGAGGAGCTGTCGCTCATCGAGCGCAATGCCTGCCCCACGATCGGCTCGTGCGCGGGCATGTTCACCGCCAACACCATGGCGGCGGCCGCCGAAGCCATGGGGATGGCCCTGCCCGGCTCCTCATCGGCCCCCGCCGTCGACCGCCGGCGTGACGATTTCGCCTTCGCCAGCGGCCAGGCCGTCATGGGCCTGGTGGAGGCAGGCATCCGACCCCGCCAGATCATGACCAAGGAGGCGTTCGAGAACGCCATCGCCATCGTCAACGCCCTGGGAGGGTCGACCAACGCCGTCCTCCACCTGCTGGCCATCGCCTACGAGGCGCGGGTCGATCTCGAAATCGACGACTTCAACCGGATCGGCCGGCGGGTGGCGCATGTGGCCGACATGAGACCTCACGGTCGCTACCACATGACCGATCTCGACAGGGTCGGCGGTGTCCCCATGGTGATGCGCCAGTTGCTCGAGGCCGGGCTCCTCCACGGCGACTGTCTCACCGTCACGGGCCGGACGGTGGCCGAGAACCTCGCCGCCCTCGACCCCCCGGCGCCCGACGGCGAGGTGATCCGCCCCCTCGACCGGCCCGTGCACGCCGAAGGGGGGATCGCCGTCCTCCGGGGTTCGCTGGCCCCCAAGGGCGCAGTCATCAAGATCGCGGGGATCGACGTGCTTCGCTTCGAGGGGACGGCCCGGGTCTTCGATTCCGAGGAGGGGGCCATGGAGTCCATCCTGGCCGGGCAGATCCAGCCCGGCGACGTGGTCGTGATCCGCTACGAGGGGCCCAAGGGGGGCCCCGGCATGAAGGAGATGCTGGCCGTCACCGGAGCCATGAAGGGGGCGGGGCGTGGCGCCGACGCCGCCCTGCTCACCGACGGGCGATTCTCGGGTGGCACCCACGGCCTCTGTGTCGGCCATGTGGCCCCCGAAGCGGTCGACGGCGGGCCCATCTCGTTGGTGGCCGATGGCGACACCATCGTCATCGACGCCGTGGACCGTACCGTCGACCTGCTCGTCGACGAGGCCACTCTGGCTCTTCGCCGGGCCGACTGGAAACTGCCGCCGCCCCGCTACACCACCGGCGTGCTGGCCAAGTTCGCCCGTCTGGTGACGGGCGCGGAAAAGGGCGCCGTCACCGAGGCCTGACGCCCACCCTCCCGCGTCGCACGTTCAGGCCAGAGGGTCTTTCCAGCGCAGCCCCGGGAACCGAGCGAAGTTGGTGTCGCAGGAATTCACTTCGGCGCCGTGTTCGATCGCGATGGCAGCCAGATGGGCGTCGCTGCTGAGGTTGCCGGCGGCGCCGAGCGGGCGCGCCGGGAGCCGATACGGGGGCGCCGGCATCCGCGGCGACGGGAAAGCCGGTAACGTCGGACCCCGTGACCAGGCGGACTTCAGCATTTGTGGCCGCGCTCGCCGTGTTGTCCATGGTCCGGTTCGGCGTCGCCGCGGCCGACGACACCACCACCACCACCGAACCAACAACCACCTCGGTACCCACCACCCAGGTGCCGACGACGTTGCCTCCGGTGACGACAGCGCCTCTCCCGCCCCCACCGGCAACACCTGGGGTCGACGCCTCCCCCTCGACGAGCACCTCGACCACCACTATCCCGCCGACGAGCGTGAGCGAGGCGGCGGCCCAGGCCTACGTGGATTCCCTGCGGGTCCGCTCGGGAAGCAACAGCACCACCGCCCTTCTGGACGCCGTCAAGACCCTCGAAACCCTCGGCTTCCCGCACGACGAGGCCATCAAGATCGGCTTCGGACACTTTCCCGTGGCCGGCTTGGCCACGTTCACCGACGACTTCGGAAACTTCCGAGCCGGGCCTCCGGTGCACAGCCACCAGGGAAACGACATTTTCGCCGCCTTCAATACGCCGGTCCGGGCTCCGTTCGACGGGACGGTGCGGTTCGGGGAAGATCCCCTCGGCGGGATGGCCTTCTACCTGACCCAGCCCGACGGTACCTACTTCTACGGCTGCCATCTCAACGCCTACGCCCCCGATGTGCCCAGCGGCAGCACCGTCACCCAGGGCCGGATCATCGGCCTGGTGGGCGACTCCGGCGACGCAAAGGGGGGATCGCCCCACCTCCATTTCGAGATCCACCCCGCCGGCGGCGCTGCCGTCAACCCGAAACCCATTCTGGACGGGTGGCTGACCGAGGCCCTGGCGGCCATCCCCAAGCTGGTGGGCGCGACGGTGGTCGACCAGCCCGCGGTGATCCAGTCCACCGGGCTCACCCGCCGCTTCGACCTGACCAACGTCGACCAGCGGGTCCAGGCTCCGGTCGAGCCCCTGCTGTGGGCGTCGTCGGTCAACCCGGCCGGTAGCGCCCTGCGCCTGGCCCAGGTCGAAGCGGCCCGGATGGCCGAGAACATCGACTGGGACAAGCGGCCGGTCCCTCCCCCGGACAAGGCCAAGCCCCTCACCGCTCCGGCACTGCCGGGCGCCCCCGGCACCCCTCGCCGCTGAGGGTCCTCCGTCGGCGGAATCCGGGGTGTACGAGGCTGTAACGCCTTACGTATGACCTCGACTTCTTAGAGACGCGTCATTCAATTCGTTGTGAATGTGATGCGGATTAAAACAAATCCCGATCGTCGGGCAGCGCCGTAAACAGGCTAAACCCCAGAAAGGGAGCCCTATCATGCGCCTCAAGTCAAAGTCAGCAGTCAGTGTGCTGGTCGGGGCCCTCGCCCTCGCCGGCGCCGGCAGCGTATCCAGCTTCGCAGCGTCCGGTGCGCCCGACACCGTCACCGCCATCCCGAACCTCTCGGGCGTCGGGACCTCGGTGAAGCTCGACGCCGGAACGGCCAAGGCCCTGACCGGTCTCGGCGTGGCCGTCGCCCCCTCGGGCAACGCCACCTTCGATGCAGGAACCTCCACGATCACCTTTCCCATCACCTCGGGCTACGCCGAGATCCACTCCGACCTGGGCTTCAAGCCCGGTTACATCGCCGGCTCGATCCAGCACTTCGGCAGCGGCTTCACCCTCACGGCCGGCCCGACGCAGGTGACCCTGACCGACTTCGTGGTCGACCCCGGCAACTCGATGCTCTACGGCTCCGTCGGCGGCGCACCCAAGATCCCGTTGCTCTCGCTCGACGGAACCGCCGTCAAGGTCAGCATGGACTCCGGCAACGTCGTCCTCGACGGCACCGTGGCCAAGCTCACCGACACCGCCGTCGGTGCCCTGAACAAGGCCTTCAACACCACCGCCCTCAAGGCCGGCACGCCGCTCGGTGTCGTCCACCTGGTGGCCAAGGCTGATGGCGCCACCAAGTACGACGCCGTCACCGACAAGACGACCGAGATCAGCCGACTGACCGGTAAGTCGACGTCGGTGAAGCTCGACGCCGGTACGGCCAAGGCCCTCGCCGACCTGGGCGTGGCTGTGGCCCCGACCGGATCGGGCACCTTCGACGCCAAGACCTCGACAGTCGGCTTCCCGATCACCGGAGGCTTCGCCGCCATCCACTCCGACCACAACTACAAGCCGGGCTACATCGCCGGTGTGGTGATCCACCAGGGCAGCGGCCTCAAGTTCTCCAAGGGTGACACGGCCATCGAGGTCGATGACTTCGTGGTCGACCCCGGGAACTCCACGCTGACGGTCACCGCCGGCGGCAAGTCGGGAATCCCCCTGCTGGCTCTGGACGGCACCAACGTCAAGGTGTCCAAGGACGGCTCCGACGTGGTCCTCGACGGGACGGTCGCCAAGCTGACCGGGCCCGGCGCGGCAGCCCTGAACACCACCTTCGGTGTCACGGCCTTCACCGAGGGCCTGCCCCTCGGCACCGTGCACCTGGTTGCCTCGGGCAGCTGATATCCACGTTGCATCTGAGAATCACCGCAGCGACCGAAGGCCCGGCAGAGTTGCCGGGCCTTCGGCGCGCATGTCACACTGGCGTAGATGTCTCGTTCCCGGATCCCCGAGCTTCAGGTAGTACTCGCCTAGCGCACGCCGTCACCCGACACGCGTGCGCCTTCGACCTCCCCAGCGGGAGGTCGTTTTGCGTTCAAGGCCAAGCGTTGACCGCACGACCGAAGTCCACATGAAAACGGAGTTCACATGCAGATGAACGGGGGACAAGCCCTCATCAAGAGCCTGGAGATGGAAGGGGTGGAGGTCATGTTCGGCCTCCCCGGCGGTGCCATCCTGCCCGTGTACGACCCCATTATCGACTCGCCGATCCGTCACATCCTGGTGCGCCACGAGCAGGGCGCCGGCCACATGGCCGAGGGCTACGCCCAGGTCACCGGGCGCCCGGGCGTAGCCATGGTCACCAGTGGACCGGGAGCCACCAACATCGTCACCCCCCTGGCCAACGCCATGATGGACTCGACCCCCATCGTCGTCATCACCGGCCAGGTGCCCAGCATGGCGATCGGCACCGATGCCTTTCAGGAGTGCGACACGATCGGTATCACCCGTTCGGTCACCAAGCACAACGAGTTGGTCACCGAAGCGGCCGACATCCCCCGGATCATCCGGGAGGCCTTCCACATCGCCACCACCGGCCGTCCCGGCCCGGTGCTGGTCGACATCCCCAAAGACATCGTCGACCCCAACAACCCCCGGTCGGCCATGGAGTGGTACTGGCCCGATTCGGTCGATCTGCCCGGCTACAAGCCCAACATGAAGGGCCATCCCCTCCAGATCAAGGAGGCGGCCCGTCTCATCGGCGAGGCCCAGCGGCCGGTGATCTACGCCGGCGGGGGCATCCTGAAGGCCCGGGCGGCCGAGGCCCTGCGGGAACTGGCCGAAATGACCGGTATCCACGTGGTCACCACCCTGATGGCCCGAGGGGCGTTCCCCGACTCGCACCCCCTGTGTCTCGGCATGCCCGGCATGCACGGCAACTTCACCGCGGTCACGGCCATGCAGGAGGCCGACCTGCTCATCGCCCTGGGTTCGCGCTTCGACGACCGGGTGACGGGCAAGGTGTCGGCCTTCGCTCCCGACGCCAAGATCATCCACGTCGACATCGACCCGGCCGAGCTCAACAAGGTGCGCCGTCCCGATGTGCCCATCGTGGGCGACTGCCGCCTGGTCATCGAGGAGATGATCAAGGCGGTGCGCGACCTGGGGGCCGCCGGCATGGCGTTCGGGCACGCCGCCGGGGCCCGCTCGACCTGGGACACGCAGATCGACGCCTGGCGGGCCGAGTTCCCCCTGCGCTACGAGCAGGGTTGGGAGGAGGGCGACCGCCTCAAGCCCCAGTTCTGCATCGAGGCCCTGCGCGACAACAACACCGCCGACACCATCGTCGTGTCCGGGGTGGGCCAGCACCAGATGTGGACGAGCCAGTTCTGGCACTTCGAGCACCCCTACACCTGGGTCAACTCCGGGGGCCTGGGCACCATGGGCTTCGCCGTTCCCGCGGCCGTCGGCGCCAAGGTGGGCTGCCCGGAGAAGACGGTGTGGGCCATCGACGGTGACGGCTGCTTCCAGATGACCGCTCAGGAGCTGGTGACCGCCGCATCCGAGCGCATCCCCGTGAAGGTGGCCATCCTGAACAACGCCTACCTGGGCATGGTCCGCCAGTGGCAGGAGCTGTTCTACGAGGAGCGATACAGCGAGGTCTACCTGTCGCCCGACCTGCCCGACTACAAGATGTGGGCCGAGGCCATGGGTTGTGTCGGCCTGAGGGTGGAGTCGCCCGAAGAGGTCGTCCCTGCCATCGAGAAGGCCAACTCCGTCGACGATCGCCCGGTGGTGATCGACTTCCGGGTCGACTGGGACGAGAAGGTCTACCCGATGGTGGCGGCTGGCACGTCCAACTCCCAGATCATCCTCGGACCCGAGCAGGGTGAGGGGGGTCACTGATGGCCGCCTCCAACCTGCCGTTCCGTCACCACACGCTTTCGGTGCTGGTCGAGAACAAGGCCGGAGTCCTGGCCCGCGTCTCGGGTCTGTTCGCCCGGCGGGGGTACAACATCTACTCCCTGGCCGTGGCCCCCACCGACGACGAGCGCTTCAGCCGCATCACCGTGGTGGTCGACGTGGAGTCGGCGCCTCTCGAGCAGATCACCAAACAGCTCTTCAAGCTCATCCACGTGGTGAAGATCTCCGAGCTCGACCCCGCCCAGTCGGTGGAGCGCGAGCTCATGATCACCACCGTGCGGGCCGAGGCCGGCACCCGCGGCCAGGTCATCGAGCTGGTCGACGTGTTCCAGGGCCGCATCGTCGACGTGGGCGCCGAGGCCCTCACCGTGGAGCTTGCCGGCCCCCCGTCGAAGCTCGACGACTTCGAAGACCTCATGCGAGCGTTCGGCATCATCGAGCTCCAGCGCACCGGCCGGGTGGCGCTTCCCAAGCTGGATCGCGCCGGCACCCGGCTTCGCAAAGTCAGCTGACAACTAATTCAAGGAGAGCGGAAATGGCCAGTATCTATTACGAAAAGGATGCCGACGCCGGACTGGTGGGAGCGCGCAAGGTCGCGGTGATCGGGTATGGCTCGCAGGGCCACGCTCACGCCCTCAACCTGCGCGACTCGGGGGTCGACGTGCGCGTCGGCCTGCGTGACGGGTCGGGCTCGAAGGCCAAGGCAGAGGCGGCGGGGCTGGCGGTGGCCCCCATCGCCCAGGCCACGTCCGAAGCCGACCTCGTGATGATCCTGCTGCCCGACACCGAGCAGAAATCGGTATACGAGGCCGAGATCGAGCCCAATCTCTCCGACGGCGACGCCATCTTTTTCGCCCACGGCTTCAACATCCGCTACGGCCAGATCCGCCCCCCCAAGGGCGTCGACGTGGGCATGGTCGCCCCCAAGGGGCCCGGCCACCTGGTACGGCGCACGTTCGAGGCCGGTGGGGGCGTGCCCGCCCTCATCGCTGTGGCCCAGGACGCCTCGGGCAAGGCCAAGGCCCTGGCGCTGTCGTACGCCCACGGCATCGGCGCAACCCGGGCCGGCGTGCTCGAGACCACCTTCGAAGAGGAGACCGAGACCGACCTGTTCGGCGAGCAGGTCGTGCTCTGCGGCGGCATTACCGAGCTCGTCATGGCCGGCTACGAGACGCTCGTGAACGCCGGCTACCAGCCCGAATCGGCGTACTTCGAGTGTCTCCACGAGCTGAAGCTCATCGTCGACCTCATGTACGAGAACGGCATCTCGGGCATGCGCTTCTCCATCTCCGACACCGCCGAGTATGGCGACCTCACGCGGGGCCCGAGGATCATCACCTCCGAGACCAGGGCGGAAATGGCCCGCATCCTCACCGAGATCCGCGACGGCAGCTTCGCCGAGGAATGGATCGCCGAGAACAAGGCCGGGCGCCCCCGGTTCAACGAACTGCACCAGAAGGGCCAGGAGCACCCGATCGAGAAAGTCGGCGCCGAGTTGCGCTCGATGATGCCCTGGATCTCTGCCGGCTCGACCCGACCCCAGGACGTGTCTGGGGGCTGAGTTACTGGGTGGCGGGCACCCGGGTCCTACGGACGTAGTCCCGAGCGAGCCGGAGGCGAGACCAGGGACGTAGTCCCGAGCGAGCCGGAGGCGAGACCAGGGACGTAGTCCCGAGCGAGCCGGAGGCGAGACCAGGGACGTAGTCCCGAGCGAGCCGGAGGCGAGACCAGGGACGTAGTCCCG
>JBBSHU010000092.1:0-11969 GCA_038232455.1 Acidimicrobiales bacterium | reverse complement strand
CGCGGATGTGTGGCTGCAGCCCGTCGACGTCCTTGGAGAGCATGGACTTCTGGATGCGTGGGACGAGGCCCTCGTACGTCAGGTTGACCCCGTCCACCTTGATCTTGGTCGGCTCCTTGTAGAGCAGGTCCTGCAGCTCCTTCTTCGTGTACTTGCGGATCGGTTTGTCCGGGTCGAAGAAGCCGCAGCCGGTGAAGATGCGGCCGTACCAGCCGTCCATGCTGAAGCCGGGGACCGTGAGCGCCCCCTCGTTGAGCGACTTGCGGTCGTCGTACAGCTGGGACAGGTCGAAGTCGGTGACCGAGCCCATGCCTTCGCAGCGCGGGCACATGCCGCCGAGACGGTTGAAGGTGGCTCTCACAGCCTTGCGGTTGCCGCGTTCGACCGTGATCGCACCGCTCGCCCGGACCGAGGGGACGTTGAAGGCGAACGCGCTGGGCGCCCCGATGTGCGGTCTGCCGAGCCGGCTGAAGAGGATGCGCAGCATCGCGTTGGCGTCGGTGACCGTGCCGACCGTGGAGCGGGCGTCGGCACCCATCCGCTGCTGGTCGACGAGGATCGCGGTCGTCAGCCCTTCGAGGACGTCGACCTCGGGCCGAGCCATCGTCGGCATGAAGCCCTGCACGAAGGCGCTGTAGGTCTCGTTGATCAGCCGCTGCGACTCCGCGGCGATCGTGCCGAACACCAGCGAGCTCTTGCCGGAGCCGGAAACGCCGGTGAATACCGTCAGCCGGCGCTTCGGGATCTCGACGCTGACGTCTTTGAGGTTGTTCACGCGCGCGCCGTGCACGCGGATCAGATCGTGAATGTCGGCTACGTGCAGCGCAGGCGACTGCGTGTCCCTCCTCGTGGCCTTGCTCATCGTGTCTCCATCTGTTGGGCAGGCCCGCCTCCGCTGTCTCCTGCGCGTCGCCTGGCTGCGGTCGCCGGACGGCTCAGCACAGCTCCTAGATACGGATCAGGTTGCCCGCGGGATCGCGGACGGCGCAGTCGCGCAGGTGCTGCGTCGCGGCGGGACTGCTGGTCACCTGCGAGATCCTGCCACGTCGCACCGGATCGCTGGCGGCCCTGTCGTCCCACCCCACTTCGTGTCCGGTCAGGCCCCGAGCACGCGCTGGGCCAGGTCGTCGCGCAGCGGCGCTCAGTAGCCGCCGCCGCACCGACCGGTGGTGGCCGCCGCCGCCCTGGGCGCCGACGACGGCGCGGCTGGCCCGAGAGCCTTCACCAGTGCCAGGTGCCACCGAAGCTCGAGATGCCCTCGCCGTAGGCGTCATCGGCCTCCTTGTCTTCGGTAAAGGCGTAGACGGGCTGGCCGTCGACGGTGACCAGCTGCGTGCCATCGGGCCCCACGGCCACACCCAGTCCGGTGACGTCCGGCGTCCCTGCGGGCTTCTTGTGCTCGCAGGCGGGGTGAGCGCGGGCCACACGGCTAGGCACGGCCCTGTGCAGGCGTAATGTCGTCGTTCTGGTTGGCCACAGCGGCCCGGGAGGAGAGCATGGCGATCCTCATCTTCATTGGCATCGTCGTCGCCATGGCGATGGTCGCCGGAGGCATCTACCTCGCCGCCACGCGACCCTGCGAGAACGGGTTTCACCGAGGGCGCCACTGGTGGTTCAAGCGCTTCCGCCCGGGCGGGTGCAGCGCCGTCGACTAGGACGGGGGGTAAACGGGCATGCCGGTACGGGGTCCGGTCGGCACGCACCTTGCTTCGGGAAGCCCTCGATGACGTGTCGAGGTGCGCCGAAGGCAGCGACGACATCAGCCTGTGCCGGGCGCTCGTTCGTCTGGCGGTGATCACGCATCGCAATCAGGGATCTGTGCCATGCAGCGTTACCGCAGGGACGTGCACGCGGCCGGTCAGCACGTGGTGCTGGCGTTCTCCGGACTGGAGAGGGTTGGTCGGGTCCTCCTCGACCTGGAGCCCGACACGATTCTCCTCCGTCGCGGCGGCCAAGGCCATGGGGTCTCAGTAGACCGAGGGGATCCAGTTGAGAGTCTCCTTCGGCGGGCGCTGGTAGCCGGGGTCGGGTTGGCGGGCCGGCAGGATGGTCGAGTTGGTGGGCACCTCGGAATAGGGCACCAGACTGAGCAGGTGGTGGATGCAGTTCAGGCGGGCCGTGCGCTTGTCGTCGGCATCGACCTCCCACCAAGGCGACTCCGAGGTCGACGTCCACTCCATCATGACGTCCTTGGCTTTCGAGTACTCGACCCATCGCGTGCGCGCGTACATGTCCATATCGGACAGCTTCCACTGCTTTGTGGGGTCGTCGAGGCGGGCCTGGAAGCGGCGCTCCTGTTCGTCGTCTGACACCGAGAACCAGTACTTCACGACCTGAATGCCTGATCGCATGAGCATCCGCTCGAACTCCGGGACCGAGCGGAGGAAGTCCCAGTACTCGTCGTCGGTGCAGAATCCCATCACCCGCTCGACGCCGGCCCGGTTGTACCAGGAGCGGTCGAACACCACCATCTCGCCGGCGGCGGGGAGATCGGGCACGTAGCGCTGGAAGTACCACTGGGTCCGCTGTCTCTCAGTGGGCTTCGGCAGGGCGACCACCCGACAGGCGCGTGGGTTGAGCGGGTCGGTGATCCGCTTGATCGTGCCCCCCTTGCCGGCGGCGTCGCGGCCCTCGAACAGCACCACCAGCTTGTGGCCGGTGTGGCGGACCCACTCCAGCATCCGCACCAACTCGATCTGTTGGGTGGCCAGTTCCGCTTCGAACTGCTTCCTCTTCATCGCGCCCGACGGTAGGCCATCGGCGTTCACCGCGCACGAGTGGGGGCTTCGTTCGAAGCCCCTTCGTCGACGCATCGTCACTGCTGCCGCCATCATGGAGCTTGCATGATCCCCGACGAATCACCCGGCCAGGGTCCGTGACGAGCGAAGCGGCCCTGATCGCTCGGGTCATGGCCGGGTTCGCCTTGGCCTTCGTCGTCGGCTTCGAGCGGAGGCTGAGGGGCTCTCCGGCCGGGGACCGGACCTTTGCCCTGGTCGGCACCGGCACGGCGGCGCTCACCGCCGTGACGTTCAAAACCTCGCCCCAGGCCGTGGCGGGGGCCATAACCGGCATCGGCTTCATCGGCGCAGGCATCGTCTTCCACGGCCGGGACGACCTGGTCAAAGGGCTCACTACCGCAGCCGGCATCTTCGCCGTGGCCGGTATCGGGGTAGTGGTCGGGACCGGCCACCTGGTCATCGGGGCGCTCACGACAGCGGTGGTCGTTCTCACCCTCGAGCTGCGCTACATACCGGGCCTCGGGCTTCTCGACGCTCGCCGCTACGAGGCACGCTTTCGCTCTGATCACGACGGCCCCGATCACCACCGGCCCGATCACGGCGATCAGCCATGACGGCGTCGGTGTCAGGCGGCGGACGCGTAGGTCTTGTAGGCGTCGTAGTAGACACGGATACCCAGGTCGGCAGGACCCATCTGGGTGGTGAAGGAGAAGCCGGTTCGGGCGACTGCGTAGCCACAGGTGGCTTTCAGGTCGGCCTGTAGGCGGGCGGGGGGCATGGGTCCACTCGGACTGGCGTACATGTCGGCGTCCTGCCAGAGGGCGGTTTGCGTACCGGCCAGGGCCGCCGACAAGGCGGAGAACCAGTTGGTGATGTCCGACGGGCCGATGTAGCCCGAGCCGCCGCCGTCCTGCACGTTCAGCACGTCGAGGGAGCCGAGCACCGACCTGGTGCTCTGGGCGAACTGGGTGACGGACTGGTGCAGGCCGGAGTACGTGGGCGACGCCATCACGTCGAGGTTGCCGTCGTGGCTGTGCAGGTAGTCGGCCAGGGACGTGAAGAACGAGGTCATGGGCCCGGTGGCGGCAGTTGTCGACAGCAGTACGTCGTCTACCTCATTGCTGATGTACCAGCCGGCGATCTTTCCGGGGTACAGCACCCACAGCTCGTCGGCGATGCGCTTGTCGACGACGAGCTGGTTCTGGAGCCACGCCGCATCCGTGGCGTGGGACTGCCAGTCGTACACTTTGCCCAGCCCGAGCCACACGCTGGCGCGCTGCCGTCCGGCTGACGCCATCAGCGATCCGACCATGTCGGTGCCGGTCGGGTACAGGCCGGCGCGAGACACGTAGTAGGACGAGTTCGCGTCCATGTCGACCGTCCACTGGTCGATGACCGACGTGATGCCGACGGCTCGCATGTCGCGCAGCTCCTGGTCGTAGCGGGCGGCGCTCCACCCGAACACCGGGAACGACGGTTGCAGGAAGGAGCCGCCCATGACCGCTCGGCAGGTGCTTCCGGGCTTCAAAGGGATGGCGGATGCCCTCGCCGTCGGCAGGGGAAGAATCAGGCTGGTCGCGGTGAGGAACAACGCGGATCCGAGGTAACCAGCGAGCTTGGCCGTCCCTCCCATCCCAGCCACCATCGGTAGATGGCGCCGGAACCTTGACCCGACCCGACAAAATGGCCCGCAGTCACCATCCAGGTGCGGATAGCGGGAAGGCGCGGAACAGTCGGCCGTTCGCACGAAGACCCCAGGTTCTGTCGACGACGACGCCGGTTCTCGTTGCCCGTCGGCCTGGTTGAGGTCCGGTGAGAGGCACCCGAGTGATGCCCTGCGCGTCGTCATCGTCACCGCGTCGGCCGTGCAAGCCGTCCTTTCCCGATCTCGCCTCGGCCAGACCCCTAGCCAGTCGTCGCTGTTGCCGGCGAGTGCCGGCGCTTCTCCAGGTCTAGAAGAAACTGCTTGCGCGGGAGGCCGCCGCCGTATCCGGTCAGGCTCCCGTCGGAACCCACCACACGATGGCAGGGCACGATGATGCAGATCGGGTTGAGGCCATTCGCCAAGCCGACCGCTCGTGACGCTCCCGGCCTTCCGACGCGCTGAGCAATCCGTCCGTACGAGGCTGTCTCGCCGTACGGGATCCGGCGCAGGGCCGCCCACACGGCACGCTGGAACGGAGTTCCCAGCTCCGCCAGCTCCAGGTCGAACGTGGTGCGCTCGCCGGCGAAGTACGTCTCCAGTTGGTCGATGACCTCGGGGAACGGCCTCGGATCGCGTTCGCCGAACACCTCGGTCGGCGGACGATGGCGTTGGTCGGCCATGAACACCCCGCTCAGTACCCCGTCTGTCGCGACGAGTGTCAGGTCACCGATCGGGCTGTCCATGAACGTATGCAAGCGCTTGGCCACGATGGGTCCTCTCGTTGAGCGAGTCATGCGGGGAGCCGGTTCACGGCGTGATCACCGGTGGCCCAGAGGTGCTGAACCGCGTAGGCCCGCCATGGCCGCCACGTTTCGGAGACGACAGTGAGCGCCGCCGGGGTAGCGGGCAGACCGAGATGGCGGGCGGCCCTGACGACACCGTGGTCGGCGACCGGAAATGCGTCGGGGTCGCCGAGGGCCCGCATGGCGATGATCTCGACGGTCCACGGACCGAGTCCGGTGATCGCCGTCAGCTCATCGCGGGCCTGGTCCCGAGCGGTGGCCGGACCGAGGTCGATCTGCCCGGAGGCCAATGCCGACACCAGGGCGGTCAGGGTGGCCCGACGTGAATTCGGTAGGGCGAGGCTCGCCGGGTCGAGGCCGGCAAGGGTTGCCGGGTCGGGAAACAGGTGGGTAAGGCCACCGCCGGGATCGCTGACGACCTCCCCGTGAGCGGCCGCCAAGCGCCCGGCGTGGGTTCGCGCCGCCGCCGTCGACACCTGCTGGCCGAGCACGGCCCGTAGCGCGAGCTCAGCCGGGTCAACTGTGCGCGGCACCCTGGCGCCCGGGTGCTTCGCCACCAGCGCAGCCAGTCGCGGATCGGTTCCCAGCTGGTCGTCGATGGCGACCGGATCGGCGTCGAGGTCCATCATCCAGCGACAGCGGCTGACGGCAACGGCCAGATCCCGCAGATCGTCGAGGGTCAATCGGCAATCGATGTGATCAGCCCGGGGAGCAAGAGCGACGATGCCCCTACCGTGAGGCAACCGGAGCGTTCGGCGATACCAGCCATCGCGCCATTCCTCGACTCCCGGGACGGCAGTGGCTGCCAGATGCCCGAACAGGTTGTACGGGTCCAAGGGCCGGCGGAACGGCAAGCGCAGGCTGAGGGTGCCCGGTGTCGCCGATGATTGGCCGTGGATGGCTCGGTGTCGCAGGTCGGTGGGCGACGCGGCGAAGACCTGGCGAACGGAGTCGTTGAAGGACCGGACACTGGCGAAGCCGGCGGCGAATGCGGTCTCGGCCATCGACAACGAGGTGGTCTCGATGAGCACCCGGGCCGTCTGGGCCCGTTGGGCCCGAGCGATCGCCAACGGGCCGGCACCGAGCTCAGCCCGCACGTGACGCTCGATCTGTCGGGTGCTGTAACCCAGGCGCCGAGCCAACCCGTTGACGCCTTCGCGTTCGACCACCCCATCGCTGATCAGGCGCATGGCGCGGGCCACCACATCGGCACGTTCGTTCCATTGCGGCGAACCGGGGCTGGCGTCGGGTCGGCACCGTTTGCAGGCCCGGTATCCCGCATGTTGAGCGGCTGCCGCCGAAGGATAGAACTGCATGTTCGACGCTTTAGGAGGCCGAACCGGGCAACTAGGCCGGCAGTAGATGCCCGTCGTGACGACCGCAGTGAAGAACCACCCGTCAAAGCGGGCGTCGTTGGCCTGCACGGCCCGTAGACAGCGTTCGCGGTCGTCGTGCATGTCTTCCAGCATCACCCACCGGAGTCGCCTCGTCTGGCAGGTTTCCGACATCGAGGATCGAGCGAAGTTGCCGCCGCTCTCCCGGCCAGTCGAATCGGGCGGTGGCGTGGGGTCGAGCGATGATCGGTGCGAAGAATGCACCAGGACATCGAACCTCGGCTGGGAGGGACCGAGTTCCCTCGTGCCGCCGCAGCCGAACCGGTCGCACGGCATCCTTGCGTTTGCCGGGGGCCGCGCCCTCGGCGAGGCTCTGCGTCATGAGTGACCCGGAGCTCGGCTGGACAGGGAAGAGGAGTTGGTATGACGACTCCGGTGCTGGTGGTGGGGCGGGGCCCGTCGGCCTCGTTGCTGCGGCCAGCCCTTACACGCCTGGGCGTGCCCACCCGCCCTCATCGACGCCGCCGGCACCCAGCGCGCTGCCTACACCTCTCGATGGGCCTGGTCGAACAGGAACGGGCCGACTTCGACCCGTCGGAGGACGTGGTGTTCAGCCTGCGGCTTGAGCACGAGTACTGACAACGCACTGTCGCCGCCACTGACGTCGCCGTGTCGCCGCCACTGACACAGCCTTGTCGTTTCCGCTGACATCTGAGCGTCGTTTTACATTTCGCTGTGAAGTGTCAGGAGATTGACAGTGGCAGCGTCAGGCGGATGACAGTAGGCAGTGGACCGGCCTCGGCGGTCCTAGTGGTCCGTCGCTGAAATAGCCAGGACGGCTAGGGTGGCAGCATGCCCGTGATGACTGCTCCACCTTTGGCGGTGTCGGACGAACAGCGACGGTCGTTGGAGCGCCTGACCCGCTCGACGTCGTCGCCCCATCGCACCGTGGTCCAGGCCAAGGCGCTGCTGTTGGCGGCCGACGGCGTGGCCACCAACGAGGTCGCTCGGCGCTGCGGGACGACCAACGACAGCGTTCGCGGCTGGCGGCGCCGATTCGAGGCCGAAGGCGTCGACGGCGTCGGCCGCATCGCCCCCGGTCGAGGCCGCAAGTCCTGGCTGCCCGAGGGAACCGTCGCCGAGGTGGTGCGAGCCACCCTCGAGGACAAGCCCGACGACACCTCCACGCATTGGACGACGCGCTCGCTTGCCGATCACCTCGGGATCGGCAAGGACTCCGTCGCCCGGATCTGGCAAGCCCACAAGCTCAAGCCGTGGAAGGTCGAGACGTTCAAGTTGTCCAACGACCCCCGCTTCGAGGAGAAGCTCGTCGACATCGTCGGGCTGTACATGAACCCGCCGGAGCGCGCCGCGGTGTTCTGTTTCGACGAGAAGACGCAGTGCCAGGCCCTCGACCGCACCCAGCCCAGCCTGCCCCTCACCCCCGGCCGGGCCGGCACGATGACCCATGACTACAAGCGCAACGGGACGACCGACCTGTTCGCCGCCCTCAACGTGGTCACCGGTGAGGTGCTCTACGACTGCCGAAAGCGCCACACCGGCAAAGACGTCCTCGCGTTCTTCAAGCTCATCGACCTGCACGTTCCCCGCGACCTCGCCGTCCATGTCGTGTTGGACAATCTCTCCGCCCACATGGGCCCCGAGGTCACCCGCTGGCTCGATCATCCCAAGCGAGCCCGCTGGCACCTGCACTTCACGCCCACGAGTTCGTCGTGGCTGAACCTCGTCGAGCGCTGGTTCAAAGAGATCACCGACCGTCGCCTGCGACGTGGCGTGTTCAGTAGCGTTACCGACCTTGTCGACGCCATCGAGACGTGGGCCGAGCACTGGAACGACGACCCCAAGCCCTTCGTCTGGCACAAGACGGCGTCGGAGATCATCGAGAAGGTGCGTCGAGGCCGGGCAACGCTTACCCGAGTCAAATCCGCGACGCACCATTAGCACTAGCGCGACGTCGTGGCCCGCGACGCGTGACCGAACAGCTGCTGGACAGCCGGGAAGTCGGCACCGCGTCGAGGAGGTCGCCGGCGTACCTGGCTCGTCATCGGGATCGGCTCGTAGCGGCCCGCCTCGGACAAGACGTGCTCTCGGGGGCCCGAGTCAGGGCAGCACGCCCTCGGTGGGCCCATCGGGCCGAGCGTCATTCGAGCAAGTTGTGGCGCTGCGCATAGATGACAGCCTCCAGGCGGGTGCGCAGATGCAGCTTGGCCAGGATGTTGGCCATGTGGCGCTTGACGGTGTGCGGTGACAGGTCCAAGCCATCGGCGATGTGCCGGTTGGTCTGGCCCTCGGCCACCAGCTGAAGGATCTGAAGCTCGCGTTCGCTGAGGCCGGCGGTCGGCTCCGAGAAGGGACGGGCGAACTCGACGACGAGCTTGGCCGCCATCGACGGCGTCACAACGAAATGGCCGGATGCCGCGGCCCGCACCAACGTACAGACCTCGACCAGTGCACTGTCCTTGAGGAGGTACCCACTGGCTCCGGCCCGCAGCGCCTTGTAGAGGTCCTCCTCGTCGTCACTGGCGGTGAGCATGACGACCTTCGTCGTGGGCACCCAGTCCTTGATGGCCCGGGTTGCCTCGACGCCGCCAGTGCCGGGCATGGCCACGTCCAACAGGACCACGTCGGGAGCCAGGACCGTTGCCTGGTCCACCGCCTCGGCACCGTTGGCGGCTTCGCCCACGACGACTAGGTCGTCTTCGGCGGCCACGATGGCGCCCACGACACGCCGGAACCGCTCGTCGTCATCGGCAACAAGGATCTCGATCGACTGGGCCGCCCGCCGGGACATGGAGCCCAGCCTAGGGACTGGGGACCGGGCCACGACGGCATGGCCCGTCCGGGCCACGACAGCATGGCCCCAATGGGCCATTTTCAAAATGGCCCGCGATGATCGTGCTCGCAGGGCGGATGATGGGTGCGTCAGGCGACGCGGCTTGGCCAGTTGAAGGGACCAACGGTGGCGATCGTCTTGCGCACTGACGACCGGAATCAGACCCGACGCAAGCACCACGGCCGAGGTGTCGCGGTCATTGCCGTTGCCGTCGCCCTCATGGGCGCTCAGGTCGCCCTGACCGCGGGACCGGTGGCCGCCGCCACACCGGGGGCGACAGCACCGACCAAGCCGACCCCGCCCACCACGGCGGGACCGTTCCAGGTTCCTGGCCCTCCGCCGGTGGCCCCCGTGCTGCCCGCCGACCCCCCGGTGTTCCCCGCTGGTGATCCCCCCGGCCATCCCCCCGCCGACAAGGCCCCCGCCCGGCCTGCGTCGGTTCTCCCGCCCACCGATCCGACCAACCCGCTGGCGGTAGCCCTGGCTCAGGCGCAGCGCACCGCGAAGCGCGTCGAGGTGACGGCCCGCGAGACCGAGACCGACACCACCTGGGCGAATCCCGACGGCACCGTGACCACTGACGTATCCGCCGGCCCGGTGCGGGTACGCCGGGGGGCTGGCTTCGCTGCCATCGACCCCACCCTGGTGGCCAGGAACGGGATCGTGGCCCCCAAGGCCACCACCGGCAACGTCGTTCTCTCCGGCGGCGGGACCTCGGCCGACCTGGCCTCGCTGGGCCCGGCGGGCGGCCGCCTGGGCGTGCGCTGGCCGGCGGCATTGCCGACGCCGACGCTGTCGGGCGACACCGCCACCTACCACGATGTCGTGGCGGGCGGCGATCTGGTGGTCAAGGCCCTGACCACGGGCTACGAGGTGTCCCTCGTGCTGCGAGAGCGCCCCACCCCCCCCACCGTGATCCGGCTGCCGCTGGCCCTCGACGGCCTGCGCCTGGCCCAGGAGCCCTCGGGCCGGTTGGCCCTGAGCGACGCTGCGGGCAAAGAGGTGGCGTCGTCTCCGACGCCGGTCATGACCTCGGCCGCCCGGGATGGCCGGGCCGACGAGGCCACCCAGACCCGGGTGATCCCCACCGCCGTGGAGGCCGGAAAGACCGGCTCCGAGCTGGTCCTGCGTCCCGACGCCGGGTTCCTGGCCGATCCCGCCACCGTCTACCCAGTCACCATCGACCCCGCCGGCACCCTGGGCGCCAACCTGTCCACCTTCGTGGCCAGCGACTGGCCGGGCCAGCCCTACGACGGCGACACCCAGCTCAAGGTGGGCACCTGGAACGGCGGGGGCAGCGTCAACCGCTCCTTCGTCCGCTTCAACGACTCGGCCATCAAGGGCGCCAGTGTCCAGTCGGCCACCCTCAACGCCTACGAGACGTGGGCGTACTCGTGCAACGACGCCTGGATGTGGGTCGACGGCGCCGGGGGCCTGCAGCCGGGAGCGACGTGGAACGCCCAGCCCGGCGTCGACGGTCGCCACTGGGGCAACGCCGCGTTCTCGGGGGGCTGGAGCGGGTGTCCGGGCACCGCCGGCTACAAGCCCATCGACATCACCGGCCTGGCCCAGACCTGGTCGTCGAGCGGCGGCTCAGGGCCCGACACCCTGGCCATGCTGGCGCCCAACGAGTCCGACAACTCCCAGTGGAAGAAGTTCGCTTCGGTCAACACCTCGACGCCGCCGTACATCTCGGTCACCTACACCGCCCCCGGGGTCCCCTCGGCGCCCCAGAACGTCGTCTCCTACCCCGGCAACGCCCAGGCCACGGTGACCTGGTCGGCCCCGGCCAACCTGGGCCAGCCCCCCGTCGACAGCTACTGGATCTTCTACTACGTGTGGACGGGGTCGGCCTGGTCCTACGTCAACGCGGTGGGACTGGCCTCCACCCAGCGCTCGACGGTGCTCACCGGGCTGTGGAACGGGTGGAACTACTGGGGCATCGTCTTCAGCCACAACTCCGTCGGCTTCGGCGGTGGCACTAACACGTTCTTCACCCCGGCGGCCCCGCCGGGGCCGGCCCAGGCGGCGGTGGCCAGCGCCGGCGACGCCTCCGCCCACGTGCGCTGGGCCCCTCCGGCGTCCAACGGCGGGTTGTCCATCGACGGCTACCTGGTGGCCGCCTACGACAGCGTCGGCCTGCACTCGTCCATGGCCGTGTGCGGCACCTGCACCTCCACCTCCTACACCGCCGGGCTGGTCAACGGCACCCTCTACTACATCTACGTCTTCGCCCACAACGGCGCCGGCACCTACGGCACCGCGTCGGTGGCCAATGCCATCACCCCGGCGGCCACCGACCCGATGGCGGGAGCGGGGGAGCGGTCCTTCTTCACCCAGCAGAGCTTCGGGCTCACCGACCACATGACGGCCAAGGTCAACGTGGGTACCGGCAACCTCGAGGTGGCCGTCACCGACCTGGTCCTGCCCGCCGCGGGCGGCTCGATGCCCGTCGGCCACGTCTACAACAGCCTGGCCGCGGCGACGGGCTCGAGTGAGAACTACTCGGCCGCCCTGGGCTATGACTGGCGGCTCAACCAGGCCCCCGACCTGCGCCTCGTGCCCCAGGCAAACGGGTCGGTGGCCCTGCACACT
>JBBSHU010000091.1:0-12117 GCA_038232455.1 Acidimicrobiales bacterium | reverse complement strand
TATATAGGTAATACACCAACCAGCGACAGAACGCGAGCCTTTGACCAGCACAAACGCGCTGGTCAGGGGCTTCTTTGGAAGAACGTTCCGAGCGGGCTGGAGATCAGCTCATCGGGATAGCCCGGAAACTCCCGCTAGGACTCTACCCGTCAATCGATTGGACGGTCGAATTCGTTCCCGTCCCTGTGTGCCGACACCGCACCGGTCGTCACTGCAGTGCTCCTCCGCCGCCTAGCCCAGCCGTACAGTAGGGGTCGAGTTCATCGTCGAGCGTACCCTACGGTCGTTCAACGCCGGATCGTTGACTCAGCGCGAGTCATCAGGTCGGCCGATCCCCGTCCCCTTCGCTTCTTGGGGTGATGGTCGGCCGTCGGAGTCCTGCGTTCGTACTGCCGGCATGCGGTCGGGATCACGTCTACCCTTTCAATTCGAGCACCGAGACCGAGACCGATCCCGAACACCGCTCACCGCCGCTCAGCCCGGGAGAGATCATGAGCCAACTTGGCGACCTGTTGAGCCGGAGCAGTTGCTCCCAGTGCGGAGCGAAGGTCTTCATGACCGACGAGGGCAGGGTGGCCTGCCAGGACTGCAAGGTGCCCACCGAGGAGTGCACCTGCGAGGGCGCGGCCAAACCCGACACGTCCCTGCCCGTCTGAGACCTGCGGAATCCACGATCCTGCTGACAACTGGCGGCCACCCACCGAGGTGACATCCGGGCCGGCCGGAACGGCCGACGGCTCGGTGGTGATCATCGAGCCTCACGGGCCCAAAAGGCGGTCGAGGGTGTGGCCGATCGTGCGCCTGGTTGTCCTCGTCGCCTTGGCGTTGGTCGCGGTCAACCTGGTGGCGGGCCGGCGCGACGAGCTCGAAGGGGCCGGCGCCATCCTCGCCGACATCCGGTGGGAGTGGGTGGTGCTGGCGACAATCATCGAGCTGACGTCGGTCGTGGCCTTCGCCGAGGTGGAGCGGCGAATGCTGGGCGCCGGGGGCCTGCGGATGGGACTGTGGCCCCTCAGCGGCATCGCCCTGGCCGGCAACTCCATCCAGAACTCCCTCCCGGGAGGTGTGGCCTGGGCCAGCGTCTTCGCCTACCGTCAGTTCCCGCTCCCGGGGGGCCGACGACGTGCTGGCCGCCTGGACCATGGTGGCTGTGGAAATCCTCTCGGTTGCGTCCCTGGCCATCCTCGCCGGTGTCGGAGTGGCCCTGGCCGGTGACACGGCGACCGACCTGAACCTGGGTGGGACGATCGCCGTAGTGGCGGTGGCGGCACTGACAGTCGTGGCCGTCGTGCGCCGCCGCGGCGGCCATGTGGCCATCACCGTCGGTTCCTGGGTGATCCGGGTGGCCCAGCGGGCGGCCCACCGGCCTCCCGGCGATGCCCACGACGTGGCCGTTCGGGGCTGGCAGCGGCTTGTGGCCGTCACTCCCACCCGGCGCGATTGGCTGATCGGCCTGGGCTGGTCGGCGGTCAACTGGCTGGCCGACTGCGCCTGCCTGGCCATCGCTTCCTGGCCGTGGGGGCGCCGGTGCCCTGGCAGGGACTGCTCCTCGCCTATGGCGCCGGGCAACTCGCCGCCAACCTGCCCATCACGCCCGGGGGCCTCGGGGTGGTGGAGGGCAGCCTGGCCATAGCCCTGGTGGCCTACGGCAATAGCGAGGCGTCTACGGTGGCGGCCGTCCTGCTGTACCGCGTGGTGAGCTTCTGGGCCATGCTCCCGCTGGGCTGGACAGCGTGGGCGGTCCTCACGGCCCGGGCCCGCCGCGGCCACGCTACCGAACCGGGCCGGGTCACCCCACCGGCGCAGGGGGTCCGGCCGTGACGCCAACTAGGCACCGGGGCCGGGTCACGGTGGCCGTGGGGGTGGCGGTGGCCGTGGCGGCGATGGCTGCCGTGGCCGCCTGCGGCGGGCCCCGGAACTCGTTGAACACCGATGCCAGCGTGTGCTTCCGCTCGCTGGCCGTCGCCAGCGGCGCCGTGCACCACAAGGGGAAGCTGGTCGGGGTTCGTCGGGTGAGCGCTCACAAGTTCGCCACCCAGATGCCCGAGGCCACGGTCAAGGGACACGACCCGGTGTGCCTGGTGGCTTACGAGTCCAACTATCGCCCGGGTGAGGTCGACAAGGCCCCTCCGCCGGGGGCGGGCCGCTACGCCGTGGTGGCCGTCGCCACGGGCACCCCGACCCTGCTCGGCTCCCGGGTCACCGACCGCCTCCCGCTCCGCTTTCGCCACCCCGCCTGAGCTCGGGAGGATTCTCAGACACTTCACAGGCTCATTGGAGGCTCTTGCCAGCTTGAGGCTGCACACTGTCTTTGTCGAGAGCAACCGGGGTGGCCGCCAGTCCTCCCCCCACCGACCCGGTCATACCCGGTCGCTCCCGCCGCAGCCGGCGCCGTCAAACGGCGCCGGCTGTGTCTTTTCCGCCGTCCGGGCCGGGAACCGGTGTCGTCGACCAGACGGTGACGACGGCCACCCACACGTGGAACGCCAGGGCGGGAACGATCTCGGCGACGGGTGCCCGCATTGAGGCGGACAACGCCACACCCGCGGTGCAAGCGGCAACTTCCAGCCAGCACAGCGCGTAGCTCTCGATCCGGCGCCGGCTCCGTGCCCGAACGGAGTGCCGGCTCCGTGCCAGAACGAAGTGCCGGTTCCCGGACGGGATACCCGCGGCGAAGCGCCACATGAGGATCGGCAGCGAGGCACCGAGGACCAGGCCCCCGGCGGTATGGACGGCGTGCGACGACCCGGGGCCGGACAGCAGCACGACGGCCGCCACCACTTGCCCGACCAGGCCGATGAGGAAGACGGCCAGGAAGCTACGGCGAGCGCAGAACCAGCCGAAGACGAACCACGAGAACCCCGCCATCAGCCCGGCCGCCAGGATCAGCCCGTCCCGGAACACCGCCGCCGATCGCGGGTCCGTGCCCAGATAGCTGACGGGACGGTCGCCGAAGAAGTCGAGCCCGGCCCGGTACATGCCGATGCCCACGCATGCCCACAGTGTGGCCACCGCGGCTGCGCCTGCGTAGCGCAGCTGGGTCGGAGGCGTGTGCGCCCGGCGGGGCGTCACCCAGCGTCGTCGCCGACGACGCGGACCGGGTCGTCGTGGAACCAGGGTGTGTAGCCCGCGGCCACCAGCAGGCCCTCGGGACTCATCAGGCGAGGCGTCACCTGGTTCCGCGGTTCGGCGAGAAGCTGGCCACGAATTGCACGCGCACGACATGACCTCCGGGGTGGGTTGCTGGCGGGACGACGCAGTGCCTTGCCGATGGTCTACCCGCGTCCGCCCCGACCCAGTGGGCTATTCGGACCGAGTGTCAGTCGCGGTGACGGGCGGCGGTGGCGAACAGGCCGCCGAGGCCCCCGGCGATCAACAGCACCGGCAGAGCCCAGTGAGGGGGTAGATCGAGCCCGTGGTCGAGCAGGGCCACCAGGGCCACCCCCGTGCACACGATCCCGGCCACGAGCGAGAAGGCGTCGAGCTCATGACGAGGCATGGCGCACCTCCAGGTCCCCGAATCCGGCCCGGACCGTGAGCACCAGGCGGCCTCCGCCTTCCCGACCCGGCTCCACCAGATGACGTCCGGTGTCCATACCGTCGGAGTGGCGGCCGAACACCGTCATGTCGCCCGTCCCGACATGGGCCTCGACGATCACCTCTGCCCCGTCGGGGACGACCACTTGGAGGTCGCCGACCCCGATGGTGGCTGTCACCGTCTCGGTGGTCGCCGACAGGTCGAGGCCGCTCAGGTCGACCAGAAGATCGCCCGCAGCCAACCGGTACGGCGATTGCAGCTCGCTCACGGCCCGGGGCCGGTAGGTGCGGTCGCCGACGCCCCCCCGGAGGGGGACGTCCACCGCCGATGCGCCGAGCAGGGCCACGCCGATGACTGCGCCGACGGGAACGAGCCAGCGGGCCCTTCCCCGCCGCGCGCCCACGCAGAGAGCCACCCCCACGACCAGCAGCGCCAGGGCCAGGCCGACGGCCACGGGAACGTCCGCCGTGCCGGTAGCGACGAGCAGGGCCAGGACTCCGGCGAGGATGGCCAGCACGCTGAGGGTGACGGCCACGAGCACCGACGGCGGGCGGCGGGCGCGACAGGTCGACGGAGCCGGGGGCCCCATCGGCTGACCGGTGGTCGCCGTGCCGGGCGGGAGCCCGGGCGCTGTGGCGGTGTCCCCCGGATCCGTCAACGGGGGCGTCGGCGTGGGTGAGGTCGGAACCTCCGACGTCGGTACGTCGGTGGTCGGTACGTCGGTGGTGAATACCTCGGAGGCCGCCGACGCAGTGGTGCCGCCGGGGGCAGAGAGCGGCAGGGGCGACGGCGGAGCCCAGGGGGGTGGTGGCGGCGGGGGCGCAGGCGGCGGGGGCGCAGGCGGCGACGGCGGAGCCGGCGGTGATGGGGGCAGCGATGTCGCCTGACCCCGGCGGGACCAGAGCACGGCGGCGCCTACACCCAGCAGGACAAGGCCCCCGAACCGGCCACCGCCGCCGTGGTCGCCGAGGCGGTCGAGCGTTACGATGGCACCCGCACCGAGAAGTACTGCGGCCAGGACCTGCGACCTGTGGCCCTGGCGGGCCCGGTCGAGAATCGTGGCACCCGATCGGTCGTCGGGCACGAGCAGCCAGCCCACCAGGTAGAGCAATACGCCCGAACCGCCGGCCAGGGCCAGGACGACGAAGGCGATGCGGAACATCACCGGATCAACGCCGAAATGGCGCCCGAGGCCACCACAGAGACCGGAGACGATCTTGTCGTCGGTCGATCGGGTGAGGCGGGGGGGGGTTGGCGGGAGGGGCCCGGCGCCGGAGCGGGAGGCGCCTGCCGTGGTGTCGTTCTCGTCGGTAGCGTTCATGGCCTCAGCGTGCGCCCGATCGCCGCTCTCGTCCATCCGGGCTCACCCGGACCCGACCCGGACCTTCCCGGACGTGGCCTCCGTAGCCCGCCCCGTGGTCGGACGCCGCCCTTCATGGGATCATCGGCTCTGGTGACGAGCGACGCGTCGGCGCACGATCCAGCGGGGCCGGCCACGGTCGGCGGACCCGGTGAGCAGCCGGGCCCGCCCCGGCTGAGCCGAAGCTGCAGCGGCCGGATGGTCGCCGGAGTGTGCGCGGGCCTGGCCCGCTCCCTGGGTGTCGACCCGATCGTCGTGCGGGTCGCCTTCGTCGTGCTCACCCTCGCCGGCGGGACGGGGGCGGTCGCCTACGTGGCGGCATGGCTGCTCCTTCCCTGTGACGGACACGATCGCTCGGTGGCCCAGGCAGTGATCCACGACCGACGGTGGAACCTGGCCCAGGTGATGGCCGCCGGCTCGGTGATCCTGGGAGTCCTGCTCGTGGTGCGGAACACCGGCTTCTGGTTCAACGACACCCTCGTGTGGCCCTTACTGCTGGCCGGCGTCGGTTTGGCCGTAATCTGGCGACAGGCGGCGGGCGACAGGCGACAGGCGACCGTCCGAGCCGCCGGTCGCCCGGCCGGCACTCCGTTCGGGCACGGAGCCGGCACTCCGTTCGGGCACGGAGCCGGCACCGCGCTGAGCGTTCGGTCACGACGAGCGGCCCTGGCCCGCGTCGTCGGCGGCGTGGCCCTGGTGGTCGCCGGGGTCGTCGGCTTCCTGGCCGCGAGCAACGCCTTCTCCGCCGTGCGCCAGGCCCTGGTGGCCAGCATGGTCATCGTCGCCGGGCTGGCCCTCATCTCCGGGCCCTGGTGGCTCCGCCTCGGACGCGACCTGTCCGAGGAGCGCCGCCAGCGCATCCGCTCCGAGGAACGGGCCGAGGTGGCCGCTCACCTCCACGATTCGGTCCTCCAGACCCTTGCCCTCATCCAGCGCAACGCCGGCGATCCCCGGACCGTCGTCACCATGGCCCGTCGCCAGGAACGCGAGCTCAGGGGCTGGCTGTGGGAGACGGGCCGCCGGCCGCCCGGTGGCGACACCCTGGCCGCGGAGATCATCCGGGTGGCCGAGGAGATCGAAGGCAGCCACGGTGTGAGTATCGAGGTGGTGACTGTCGGCGACTGCCCTCTCGGCGACCCGCTGCAGGCGATGGTCGCCGCCGCCCGGGAGGCCATGGTCAACGCCGCCACCTGGTCGGGCGTCAGCACCATCTCCGTCTTCACCGAGGTGAAGGAGGCCGAGGCCACCGTGTTCGTGCGGGACTGGGGATCGGGATTCGACCCTGCCGCGGTGGCCGCCGATCGCCATGGCGTGAGGGAGTCGATCGCCGGGCGGATGACCCGTCACGGCGGCACGGCCGTCGTCCGGTCGACCCTCGGCGAAGGCACCGAAGTCCAATTGCGCATGCCGGTCGGCGGTCGGTGACGGAGCGCCCATGACCAAGCCCATGGCGCCAACCCACTCCCCGCGACCACGCATCTTCCTCGTCGACGACCACCACCTGTTCCGCTCCGGAGTCCGAGGCGAGCTGGGCGACGCCGTCGACATCGTGGGTGAGGCATCCGAGGTGGTGCCGGCGATCGAGATGATCACCGAGCGCCATCCCGATGTCGTCCTGCTCGACGTGCACCTGCCCGGCGGCGGCGGGCGGGCGGTGATCGAGGGCGTCGCGCCGGTGGCGCCGGCCGTTCGCTTTCTCGCCCTCTCGGTGTCGGATGCGGCCACCGACGTCATCGGGGTGATCCGGGCCGGGGCTCGGGGCTACGTCACCAAGACCATCTCCGGACCGGAGCTGGCCGACGCCATCCGCCGGGTCGCGGGCGGCGATGCCGTGTTCTCGCCCCGCTTGGCCGGCTTCGTCCTTGACGCCTTCGCCGACAGCCCCGAGCCCACCGGTGACGCCGACCTCGACCAGTTGACGACCCGGGAGAAAGAGGTGCTGCGTCTCATCGCCCGGGGCTACGCGTACAAGGCGGTGGCCAAAGAGCTGACGATCGGCACGCGCACGGTCGAGACCCATGTGTCGTCGGTACTGCGCAAGCTCCAGCTGTCCAATCGCAACGAGCTCACCCGTTGGGCCGCCGAACGCCGCATCATCTGAAGATCGGTCCGGTGCCCGCCGGCGTAACTCTGTTCGGTTTCTTCGGCGGTCCGGCCGTAGACTGGGTCGGCAACGGAGATCGGAGGCGACGCTGGCCCGTCACTCGGGCGCAGACCGAAACGGTTCTGTGCCGGACATCGAAGTAGAGCCCCCCCAGGGGCCGATACCCCTTTCCCGGGGAGCGGCCGAGCGGGCTCTGCGCCGCGTCGACCACTATCCGCGTCACGCCGAGGTCACCGGCATCCACCGGCTGACCTCGACGGGCACCGTGGCCCTCGACTTCCGGGTCATCGACGACCAGCCGTTCGTGTTCCGGCCCGGCCATTTCGTGGGCATTCAGGCCGAGGTCGACGGGATCGGCCTGCGCCGCAGCCCTTATTGCATCGCGTCGCCACTGACCGAGGATCGGACCTTCCGCCTCCTCGTCCGTGAGGTCGTGGAAGCGCCGATGTCGTATCACCTCACCGGCCTGGCCACCGGCGACGTCATCAACTTCCGGGGCCCGAGCGGGCGGTCGATGGTCCCCCGCGACGGCGACGAAGAGCTGGTGTTCCTGGCCACTGGGGTCGGCATCGGGCCGCTCCTGGCCCTCGTCGACCACTTCCACGCCAACGGCATCGAGAAGAAGGTCACCCTCTACTGGGGCCTGCGCCTCACCGCCGACATCTGCCTGCTCGACGAGCTCGACGACCTGGCGCGCCGGTACCCGTCGTTCAGCTACCAGATCACGCTCTCCGAGCCTCCCCCGGAGTGGGACGGGCTACGGGGGAGGCTCACAAGGTCGGTGCCACCGCTACTCGGGACGCTGGGTGGCAAGCGGTTCTACCTGGTCGGCAACGGGGCCATGATCAACGAGCTGGTCTTCGCCCTCTCCGACCTCGGCGTCGACCGCACCCTCGTCCACGAGGAGGTCTACTTCAACGTCCGCCACCGGCCCGATCCGCAGACGCTGGCCGACATCCGCTCTCGATTCGTGGCCACCGACCTGTTCTCGCCCCACAGCCATCAGGAGGCGGGGCTGCTCTACCCGGAAAATCCGATCTCCCGCAGGACCCGCCCGAGCACGTCGATGGGCTCGCCCGGAACACCGCGGCAGGCTGACTAAGGCCCTCCCGTGAGCGACGTCGTCGTCGTGGGCGCCGGACTGGCCGGGCTGACGGCGGCGGTCGACCTCCACCACGCCGGCATTTCGGTCACGGTCATCGATGCCCGCGAGCGGGTGGGGGGACGGCTGCTCACGCTCTCGCCCGACGGCCTCGGCGAGGGAGCGTGGTTCGACCTGGGAGCCACGTGGCACTGGAGCAACCAGCCCGGGATCGCCGCCCTGGCCACCGAACTGGGAGTCGCGTCCTTCGCCCAGTTCGCCGAGGGACGGGGTCTGGTCGAGGAGACGCCGACGACCAAGCCGGCACCCGTCGATGTGCCCGCCGCCGACCCGGCCGAGCTTCGCTTCGTCGGCGGTGCCCAGCAGTTGTGCCAGCGCCTGGCCGATCGCCTGGCTCCCGACTCGATCGTCCTGGCCACGTCGGTCACCGCCCTGGCCGCCGACGAAACGGGCGTCACCGCGACCGCGATCGGCCCGGGTGGCGATTCCGGCCCGGTGAGGGCCTCGTTCGCCGTCCTGGCCGTGCCTCCCCGTCTGGCGGTGGAGCGGATCGCCTTCACACCGTCGCTGCCCGACGAAATCGTCAGGGTGATGAAAGCCACCACCACCTGGATGGCCCGGGCCGTCAAGTGCGTCGCCGTTTACGACACGCCGTTCTGGCGGGAGGATGGTTGGTCCGGCTTCGCCTTCAGCCACGCCGGGCCCCTGCGGGAGGTCCACGATGCCTGCACCCACGACGGCTCGATTGCCGCCCTATGGGGTTTCGTCGCAGGCCACGACGACTTCCGCACGATCGAGCCGGGTGACCGGGCTCGGTTGGTCTTAGCCCAACTGGAGCGGCTCTTCGGACCCAGGGCCGGGGATCCCGTGCAGTACTTCGAGCGGGACTGGTCGGCCGACCCCAACACGATCGACGACGAGTGGTACTCGGTCGAAGGAGAACCTGTCGACTACGGCCACCCCACACTCGCCCAGACGCTGCTCTGCGGCCGTGTCGTCCTGGCCGGCACCGAGACCGCTGACGTCGGCGGGGGCCACATGGAGGGCGCGGTGCGATCGGGTCATCGGGCGGCCGAGTCGGTCGCGCGAGCTGTGGGGGTTTGGGGGCCGAATGCCTCTACCAGCAGTTCCACCCCTGATCCGACGGACGGACCAGGGGAGGAATCTCGGGTCGACGACGGCGTCAGCGGGCGGTAGCGCCCGTCCTCGTGCTCCGTCGAGGCGTCGACGCCGCCCGGGCCACGACCGGGCGCGGCGCACTCTGGCGTGATACGCCGGGCGCCGGGCGCCGGCCATGGACTTGCCGGCTTCGGCCACGCTCTGGGCGAGCGACTCGAGCTTCTCCTTGGCCTTGTCGGTGAGCTCCTTCTCCTTCTCGGTGGGGGGCAGCAAGGCGGCGGCGAAGAAGCCGCCGGCGAAGGCCAGCAGTCCGGCGGCGATGGGGTGCCCTGGGCCTTGCAACCTCTTGGGCTTCGTCGGCTGCGCGACAAGACGGGATTCGTCGAACCGCTTTTGTCCGCCGGCGCCACGCCGCAGCCGACCGGATCACCGGCCACAGAAGGAGGTTTGACGCTCACGCTGCAGGGCACCATCAATGGTATGGAACTCCTGCTGATAATCCTGATCGTTCTACTGCTGTTCGGCGGAGGCGGCGTGTTCTACCGCGGCCGCCGCGGCCGCCGGCTGTAACCCCGCACTGGTCTGCCCGGGTAGGGCGATCATCGGTGTATGCCGGCCAGTGAACTCACTGCCCACCATGACACGCTCCGACGACCGTCCTCCCCCGGCGACTTCCGCCACCCGTGTAGGGGCAAATTCTCCGGCACATGAAGGTCAGGGTCAATAGATGATCTGCGCACCTATCGCGCGGCGCACCATTGGAAGCGTGCTGATCTATGGATCGACCGCTTCGCAGCCGAACGCTTGAACAGCTCGCCGGCACCTACGGAATGGTCAGGCAGCTGCCGAGAAGGCAGACCTCGAGGAGGTAGGCGGGCGCTGGGGCCGGAGGGCCGGAACGAAGTGACTTGAGGGTGGTGGTGCTGGCCGGAGCAGGCGTCGGCGGCGCAGGAACGGCAGTGACCGGCGCGTCAGCCGGCGCGGCGGAGGGAGCGGCAACCGCGGTAGCTGTGGCGGAGACGCTTGCCGGGCTCTGGGGGGCCGACGGCGGCACGTCGGCCGGCGTCTCCGGGGGGGTCACCTGCGCAGGCACCGGTGCCTCCGGTGAAGGCGGCGTCGGCGCCGGTCCCGGCGCCAGCGCCGGTGGCGGGCTGGGGACGATCGAGCCAGGAACGAGCCCGGCGACGTGTCCCGACGATCTCCCGGGCCGACCCACGCCCAGGAACACGGTGCCGGCCACGACGACGGCAACCACAAGTAGCCCGACCAGCGCCACGATCACCGGGCGCCGCCCCCGCTCCTCCTTGCGGTCCGACTCCACCGCGGCATCCCATTCCTTGAGGAACTGACCGAGCTGGCGGTGGGCGTCGAGGTGGGCCAGCTCGTCCCGCGGGTCGGGCGACCCGTGCCGGCACGTGGGGCACGTCCACGCGTTCCGGGTGGCAGCGGAGGTCGACAGCGCGGGCATCAGCGCGGTCATCGGCACCTCGGCCGCCGACCTTTAGCCTGGGCTTGAACTTTTTCTGGCCGGCCTACCGGGCGATGAAGTACTTGGCCCTGGGGTGGTGGCAGATGATGGCCGAGGTGGTCTGTTCCGGATGAAACTGGAAATCCTCGCTCACGACCACGCCGATACGCTCCACGTCGAGCAGCTCGGCCACCTTGGCGTTGTCCTCCAGGTCGGGACACGCCGGGTAGCCCCACGAGTAGCGCCCACCCCGGTAATGCTGGCGGAGCAGCATGTCGACCAACTTGCCATCGTCGTCGGCGAAGCCCCACTCCTCACGGATGCGGCGGTGCCAGTACTCGGCCAGGGCCTCGGCCATCTCCACCCCCAGGCCATGGAGGAGCAGGTATTCCTGGTAGCGGTCCTCGGCGAACAGGCGGGCCGTGGCCTCCGACACCGCTTGGCCCATGGTGACCACGTGGAAAGCGGTGTAGTCGACCTCACCGGAGTCGATAGGCCGGAAGAAGTCGGCGATGCACAAGTACGGTTCCTGGCCCTGGCGGGGGAAGGAGAACCGCAGCCACTCCGACGTACGGGTGTCGTCCTTCCAGATCACAAGGTCGTTTCCGTCGCCGTTGGCCGCGTAGTAGCCGTATGCCACCTGAGGCACCAGGGCACCGCTCTCCTTCGCCTTGGCCAGCTCCTCGCGCAGCGTCGGGCGCATGCGGGCCTTGAAGTCGGCGTCAGACTCGGTTTTCCCGTCCTCACCCTTGACCGGCCGGAACTGCCACTGGTGGCGGAACAGGGCGGTCTCGTTGAGCCAGCCGGAGATCTCGTCGATGGGAAGACCCTTGACCACCCGGGAGCCGAGGAACGGCGCGACGAAGATGGTGTTGTCGGTCTCCACCTCGGGCGAACGCGACGGGATGCCCTCGCCCCCGCCGGCGGGCGCCACCGATCGGGAACGGGACGGGCCCGCCCGGCCCGTGAGCTCCCGCCCGAACGACGGGTCGTCGGTGCCGTTGCGCTTGTTGTCCATCAGCTGGTCGAGGGTGCGCAGCCCTTCGAAGGCGTCCTTGCCGTAGAACAGGCGCCCGTCGTAGACCTCGCGCAGATCGCGCTCCACATAGCGCCGAGTGAGGGCGGCACCACCGAGCAGCACGGGGATGTCGGCCAGTCCTCGCTGGTTCAACTCCTCCAGGTTCTCCCGCATGATGAGCGTGCTCTTCACCAACAGGCCGCTCATGCCGATGGCGTCGGCGCCCACCTCGGTTGCCCGGGCCACCATCTCGTTGACCGCCACCTTGATGCCCAGGTTGTGGACCTCGTAGCCGTTGTTGGTGAGGATGATGTCGACCAGGTTCTTGCCGATGTCGTGGACGTCGCCCTTCACCGTGGCCAGCACCACCCGGCCCTTGCCCCCCTGGTCGGACTTCTCCATGTGGGG
>JBBSHU010000090.1:0-12239 GCA_038232455.1 Acidimicrobiales bacterium | reverse complement strand
TATGAACGTTCGCAGCTTCCCGCCGGGCACATGGGGTCCCGGTACCCAGACGGTCGGGCGCCGACCGCTGGACTGACACTCGCCACACCTTCTTTGCCGGCTCCGGTCGCTTCGGTGGGTCATGCAGCAGCCTGACGGCCGCGTAGAGGCGGGTAGTGACCTCCTCGGTCGAGGAGGCAAAGCGCGATCAGGTTGTCGGTGGACCGGAATCCGATCGTCATCCGGGAGGGCGCCGGCAGAGCCGCGACTTCAGATCCGTGTCGCCAACGCGCCGGTAGTCGTTCCTCCTGCGGGACCTCCCGGTCACCGTCCTCCTGCGGCACCCGGTCGTCGTTCCTCCTGCGGGACCCCCGTGTCGCCCGCCGATGACCCCCCGGCGCAGCTGGTCGACCTCGCCACCGGTTGGTTGGAAGGAGCACCAGGTGCTCCTCCCGGGATTCACCATCCTCCAGCGATTGTGCGCCAGTGCCCGCGACCGTGCCGAGCGTCGAGTCTGGCGGCTCCTCGCCCGACAGCTCAGCGCCGAGCAGAGCCGCCGCCTGGAGCGCCTCTTGGTGGTCGGCGACCAAGACACCGTTTCCGAGCTGGAGGCGCTGAGACGCCCGCCCCGCCAACCCACGATCACCGGTGTCGTATTCGCACTGGACCGCCTCGGCAAGGTCCATGGCCAATCTGCTTGCGGAGCTGGGCATCAGAGCAGGCGCTATCGGTCATCGGCACCGAAGTGGAGTCGGGTGCCGAGACTTGTCTGCACGTAGGCCGCGGGCAGTGCGCGGGCCAGCTCGTGGGTTGCGCGCCACCCCGTGCAGTGCCCGGGCACAACGACGGCCGGGTTGATGGCCGCCACCGCGCCCACGGTCCGGGGGATGATCGATTCGAAGGCGGCGCCGCTCAGGTGCAGGCCCCCGATGAACGCGTGGACCTCCCGGATGCCGGTGACCCGCTGGGCGTTTCGCAGCACGTTGACGGCCCCGGAATGGCTGCAACCCGACAGCACCACCAAGCCCTTGCCCGCCAGATTAACGATCACCGACTGGTCGTCCCAGACCCATGGATCGGGCTCCCAGCCGCCGCCGGTGCGGGCCTGCTGTGACGGGACGCCCATTTCGAACTCGGTGATCCGCTCGGTCTGGCCGCTGACCAACACGGTGTCGTCGAGGAGCAGCGACGGGCCTCGCTCCTCCACGACATGAACGCCTTCGACTTCCAGGTCGGCCCGACTCGGCGGCGGCATGCGGACCTCGGTCCCGGTGGGAAAGACCAGCCGGCGTTCCCGCCATGCGTCGGGATGGAGCACCAGGGGGGTCCCGCCCCGCCCCAGCCGCCGGAGCACGCCCTCGAGTCCCCCGTGGTGATCGGCATGTCCGTGGGAGAGAACGATGGCCCGCAGCCCGCCGGGTCGGACCTCCAACACGTCCATGTTGTGCACAAGGGTGTCGCGCCCCAGGCCCGAGTCGTAGAGCAGCGACTGGCTGGTCTGGCCCCGCCGCACGGTGAGCAGCAGGGCATAGCCGTGCTCGGCCCGCAGTTGGGCCCGCTCGGCCCAGTCATAGTGGCGGGGCGGGCGTCGGGCCACGTCGGTTCCCGGGAGGTTGATGTCCACGACGTTGTCCACCAGGATCGTCACGTCCACCTCGTCGACGGGCAAGAGCGCGGCCCGCTCCAGTTGCGGCGCAAGCGTGGTCATGGGTTACGGAAACCCGTCTTCTTGCCGGTCACGAACGCGTGCTTGTTCAACGGCCCGGGATACGCACCGAAGACGCCGCCGGGGGTGAAGTACCAGGCGTCGAAGGATGCCTTCGCGAAGATGGTGGTCCGGGTCGGCAGGTAGAGGGAGATCAGCGGGACGTCGTCGGCCACGATGCGTTGCATCTCCTGCACGGCTGCTCGCCGCTGGTCGTCGTCGACCGCGGTCAACTGCTGAACCGCGAGCTGCTCGAACCTGGGGTTGTTGTAGCCATACACCCGACTGAAGTCCCCCTTCAGGGTCGAGGACAGCCTCGTCCGCAACACGTCCGGGTCACCGCCCAGGCCGCTGTAGCCCAGGAGCACCATCTGGTAGTTGCCCTGGGCGGCTGCGCCGTCGGCCGCAGTGGGGTCGAGGACCTTGATGGTGACGTTGACGCCCACCTGGCGCAGGTACTCCTTGATCAGCTCCGGCGTCTGCGGTGAAAAGCGCGAGTCGGTCAGGAGCTCGGCGACGAACGGCGAGCCGTCGGGGCGGTCGCGCGTACCGTCCCCGTTGGCGTCTTTGAGCCCGATCTCGTCCATGAGCCCCTTCGCTCGGGCGAGGTCACGGTCATATGCCGGCAGGTCCTTGGCCAGGAAGTCGTTGGAGGGCGCCAGACCTCCCATGCTGCCCGGCTCTCCCCGCCCGAAGAGCACCCGGCTCACCAGGTCCTTGCGGTCGATTGCGTAGGCCATGGCCTGACGAAACCGCTTGTCGTCGAACGGATATCCCTTGGTCAGGTTGAAGTGCAGTGCCCGGTTCAGTTCGCCGGGAGCTGTGATCCTTCCGTACCGGGCGTCGTCGAAGGCCTTGAGCTGCTCCTCGGGCACGGCGCGCTCCTCGAGGCCGAGGGTGGCGGCGTCCAGCTCTCCTCGTTGGAGGGCCAGCAGCTCGTCGGGCGCAGGCACGAACTCGAGGTGCGTGACGGAAGGGGTTCCCAGGAAGTAGTCCCGGTTGGCGGTGTAGCGGTAGCTGTTGGTGGCCTCGTCGTAGGAGTCCAGCCTGTAAGGGCCGGAGCCCATGACGGCAGGAGGCCCTTGAAACCTGGCGGGTTCGGCGACGTCAGCCCAGACATGTCTGGGGATGATCGGCACCCGTCCGGCCAGGGCCTCGAAGGGAGTGAACGGACGCGGCAGCCGGACGACAACGACAGTCGGGCTCTCGGCCACCACCTCGGTGATCTCCGGCAGCCTCACGATGCCGGGGGCGGCCTTGCCCGGCCCTTTGGTCATGTATTCGAAGGTGAAGGCCACGTCGTCGGCGGTCAGGGCTTGGCCGTCGTGCCACCTGACGCCGTCTCGCAGCGTGAAGCGCCACTCCTTCGCGTCGGCGGAGCGTTCCCAGGATGTGGCCAGCCAGGGAATGGGCTTGCCGGTGGAGTCCTTCCACAGCAGGGTGTCGAAAAGCAACAGGTCATGGACCAGCCCCGGGCCCTTCGAGTAGGCGAACGGTGAGGGGTAGCCCCATGGCCCGCCGGCCGTGCGCAGCCGTTCCACCGTGGCGCCCTCGACGGGACCCGTCGACCCCGATGGGCCCTTGGTGGTTGAGCCGGCGCACGCCGCCAGCGCACCGAGCGCCAGCACTGAGGCGACGAGGCGGCAACCCCTCTGGCGCCGAGCGGACGTACTGCTCTTGAACATCATGTCTGGGTGCTCCTCATTTGTCGGAAAGGATGTGGGTCGGCGTTTGACCGAGCCCGGAGCTCGGGATGTGAGGCGCCGGATGGCGGGAAGAGCAGATCCCTGCCAGCGGCGGCAAGGAGGGCGCGCGTGGCTGGATGCCGAGGGTCGACGAGGATCCGGCTTCCGGGGCCTTCCTCCACCGCTCGGCCCTGGTCGAGGATCATCACCCGGTCGGCGATGCGCAGGACGACTGACAGGTCGTGGGAGATGAAGACCATGGCCATCCCCCGCTCGACCTGCAGGTGCTTGAGCAGCTGGAGCATCTTGGCCTGCTCGCTGGGATCGAGCATGGCCAGGGCCTCGTCGGCCACCAGGAGCTTGGGGTCCAGCACCAGGGCCCGGGCCAGTGCCACTCGCTGCAACTGGCCGCCCGAGAGCTGGTGCGTGTGACGGCTCAAGAAGGCGTCGTCGTGGGGGAGCCGGCAGGCCGCCAGGGTGGAGCGGACCAGCTCACTCCGGGCGCAGGCGTCGCCGACGTCCTGCACATCGAGGGGCTCCCGTACGGCCTCGGCCACGGTGAGGCGGGCCGAGAGGGCTTCGTAGGGATCCTGGAACAACAGCTGGGCCCGGCCCCGGATGGCCTTGAGCTCCGAACCCCGCGCCGCGGTTAGGTCGTGGCCATCGAACTGCACCGATCCGCCGTCGGGCTCGACGAGGCGAAGGAGCAGCATCCCGAGCGTCGACTTGCCTGCGCCGGTGGCGCCCACCAGGCCGAGCACTTCGCCTGTGCGAACCGCGAGGCTGACGCTGTCGACGGCCACGATCCCGCCGCGGTAGGACTTGCGGAGCTCGTCGGCGCAAAGCAGCGTCATGACGCCGCCCCGCACACAGGCCACCTCACGCCGCCCGTTCTCGCCCTGAGGCTGGACGAGAGGCGGCCGAGCGCCACCACAGAGCTCGGGCGCGCCCTGGTGGCATCGACCGAAGAAGGGGCAGCCAGGCGTGACCTCCGTGGGATCGGGCGGGTCCCCGCGAATGCCGCGGAGGTCCTTGACCGACGCCAGGGTGGGCCTGGCGTTGAGCAAGGCCCAGGCGTAGGGGCTCCGGGGGTCGCCCAACACCTGCCGCGCCGGGCCGACTTCGGCGACCCATCCCCGGTAGAGCACGAGTACGCGCTGGGCCAGGGCCTCCAGTGCGTCGGCATCGTGGCTGATGATGATCAGGGTCGTCGACCCTGATGCGGCCAAACGGGCGAGGAGGGCCATCACCCGCTGGCGGGTGACGGGATCGAGCCCGGCGGTCGGCTCGTCGAGGATGAGGACCTCCGGGTCACAGACAAGAGCCATGGCAAGCAGCACGAGGCGGCGTTGGCCTCCGGAGAGCTCACTCGGGTAACGCCTGGCGGCCCACGGCCCGAGGCCGACGTTGTCGAGCAGAGCGTCGGCGCGGGCCTCGGCCTCGGGGGCGTTGAGCCCCAGGTGTACCTGCGCCGGCTCGCTCAGCTGCAGGCCGACCCGCAGCACCGGGTTGAGGGCGGCGGTGGACTGGAACGCCAGCGCGATCCGCCGCCACCGGACCCGCGCCAACGCTCTCTCGTCGAGTTGGAGGAGGTCAAGGTCGCCGAGCTGTACCCGGCCCTCAACCTGGCCCTCGGCCACAACGCCGAGCATGGCCCGGCCGAGGGTGGACTTTCCCGAGCCGGATTCGCCGAGGATCCCGAGGCACTCGCCGGCTGCGGCGACGAAGGAAACGCCGTCGACCGCCCGGACCGGCGGCGGGCCGGGGTAGGTGACCCGCAGATCGGCCACCTCCAGCCGGGTGCCCGACCGCTCGCTCAGGGCGCTCACGATCGGCCCACGATGCTGTGGCGGGCCAGGCGCGGGTTGACCCACTCCTCGACCGCGGTACCGACGAAGGTGAGTCCCGCCAGCAGCAGGCCGATGGCCACCAGCGGCGGGAGCAGCCACCAGACCCAGGCCCGGGTGAAGAACAGCCCCTGGAACTTGAGGGCACCACGCATGACCGAGCCCCAGCTGGCTCGGTTGGCGTCGTCCAGGCCAAGGAAGGCCAGCCCCACCTGCAGCATCACGGCCCGGCCGGCGGCGGCGACGAGCGCGGCAACCAGGACCAGGCCGACCTCGGGGAGGACATGGCGGCGCATCGAGTGCCACGCGCCGGCGCCGAAACCCATGGCCGCCGTCACGTGCGTTCGGTGCCGCAATGTGAGCACCTGGACCCGCAGGACCTTGGCCGCCTCCGGCCAGAATGTGAGGGCAATCGTCAGGGCCACCATGCCTCGTCCCGTCCCGGCGTAGGTGATGACCACGATCAGCAAGGGGAGCCGGGGGATGACGAGGAGCACGTCCGCAATCCGCATGAGGACGAGGTCGACGATCCCGCCCCACCAGCCGGCCAACAGACCGATGGCCCCTCCCACGAGTGCGGTACCGGTGCCGGCCACGAACGCGCCGAACATCGCGACGCGCACGCCGGAGAGCAGCTGGCTGAGGAGGTCGTGGCCCACCGAGTTGGTTCCCAGCAGGTGGGCAGAGCCAGGCCCTTCGAGGGGCGGCCCGGAGAGCGCCCCGACCCGATAGGGGGCGAGCGCCGGGGCGACGAGGGCCACGGTTGCGAACCCAAGGAGAATGGCGACTCCTACCCAGCCGATCCGCGGCAGCCGGAACTCATGGGACCGAGCGGGGCGGGCGACGCCGGCGGTGGCGACCGTCATCGCCCTGCCACCCTGGGATCAAGGCGTGACATGACCAGTTCAGCACCCAGGTTGAGGATCAGAACCAGGGCTCCCAACACCAGAAAGGCACCCTCGAGGACCGGGTAGTCGCGTGTCTCGACGCCGCGCAGGATCAGGGCGCCCATGCCGGGGTAGGCGAAGACCGACTCGACGAAGATCGAGAATCCGACCGCGAAGCCGACCTCGGCTCCCATGGCGGCCACGAACGGGAGCAGCGCGTTGCGCCCTCCATGGCGGTACTTGAGCACCCGGACGGGCAGGCCCTTGGCCCGCCCGAGGACCATGTAGTCCTGGCCGAGGGAAGAGATCATGGCGTTGCGCACAATGAGGAACTTGGTGCTGAGCAACGACAGGCTGAGAGCGGTCGCCGGGAGGACGAGGTGGCCCCCCACATCTCCGACCACGCCCAGCGGCGAGGAGTAGGCGGCGAACGGTGTCCGGGCGCCGGCCAACGGGAAGGCGGGCACCAGGACAGCCAGGACGATGAGCAGGAGCGCGGCCAGCACGTACGGCGGAAGGGCTCGCAGGCCGGTCATGGCCACCAACAGGGCCCGGTCCAGCGGGCGACCCCGCCGCCAGGCCGCAGCGACGCCGGTGAGGAAGCTCAGCACTGCGGCAATGGTGAAGGCGGTGCCCAGGAGCAAGAGGGTCCAGGGGAGGTGGCCGCCAATCAGCCTGGTCACCCGAACGTTGCGGGAGATGGACCAGCCCAGGTCCCCGCGGCCCAGCCGGGACAGGTAGTGCCGGTACTGGTACTCCAGCGGCCGGTCAAGGGCGTAGTAGGAGCGCAGATGCGCCGTCGTTTCCGCGCTGATCGCACTGGACCCGGCGCGGTCCTGCAGCGCCACGAGCGGATCGCCGGGTAGGGCGCGGGGAAGGCCGAAGACGACAGTGACCATGGCCAGGAGGGTCAGGAGGTAGAGCCCGACCACCTGAGCGGCTCGCCGGCCTGGCCCTCGCGGCCTCATATCGCGTCGTTCGCCCGCACCCGTCCGGATGGCGACGGAACAGGAACCGCACCCGCGGCTGAGTACTGGAAGCACGGGGGGCAGAGCAGCCGTCCGTCCAGTCGCCCCAGGCGGCTCTCCATCGTCGGCTCGCCACAGCGCTCGCAGTCGAGCGAAGCGAGGATCCGCGCCAGGTGCGGCGCCTCCATGGAGACCTCTTGGATGTCATAGAGGTCGCCGATAGGTGCGGTCAGGATGGCCTCGGAGCGCTCGGCCTGGAGGGCCGCGAAGCGGTCGCGCTCGACCGGGGTGGAAATGCCGGCTCGGATACGGCCCAGCAACTCGCCCCAGTCGGGACCGAGGGCGTGGGAGTTCCAGCCACCGGCCGGCGTGCTGATCCGCACCGCCCGGCCGTCGGAGCGACGGACGAAGGTGTACGCGTTCTTGCCGAAGTCGCGGTGGATGAGATTGCCTTTGCCGAAGGTGCACCCCGTCATGTACTGAATTGCGTCGACGCTGCACATGTCGGTCTCGACGATGGCCACGACCTCTTCGTCGCCGGAGTGCGGGCCGATCTCCGAAAGGGCGACCTCGGCCGCCCTGATTCCCATGGCCAGACCCGGGCACATGTGCCCGTGAAACTCGACGATCTGATCAACGGTCGTTCGGTCGCTCATGGCTGACTCCTTGTTCGATGAGTGGAAGGATCGACCGCTGCTGTTCCGCCCTCGGGAGATGCGTCCTCCGCGAACAGGTTCGAGAGAATCCTGATCCCAAGGCTGTACGCCGGCATGCCCGACACGAACAATGCGGTTTCGACCACACCGATGAGTTCGCTCGGGGTGGCTCCTGCCTGTCGAGCGGCGGTTGCACGGCAGATGGCGAGCTCAGCGTGGCCGAGCACCACCAGCTGGCCGAAGTGCACGAGGAGCTGGATCTTCGCGTCGAGTGGGTTCTCGGTGATGACCGCACGGCGGAGGGCATGGATGGCCTCGACGGCCTCCAGGCGGCCCGGTGGGTCGTCCATCGACACTCGTCCCGGCATCGTCACGGGCTTCCGCGGCGAGCGTCGTCGGGAGTCGAGGTTCGAGCGGCGACGTTGAGGCCGTCTCCGTACGTCAGCCGACCGCCGAACTCGGCGCCGACGATCACCACCACGAGCGCGAGAACCGTCAGGAGCAACGGCGCAGTCGGGGTGTGGAGAGCGCTCGGGTACTTCTGACGGCGCAGGATGATGTCGAGGGCCAGTACCGGGACGACTGCCGCCATCGTCCATGCGTGCTGGTTGACCCTGGCCCTTGTCGTTGTCCCCTTCGTGGTGGCCCGTCCTCTGTCCAGCAGGCCAGTGACGATGACGACCAGCATGAATCCATTCGCCACCATGAGCACGAAGGTGCCGGCCCGGTAGAGGTCGCGGGAGAACGCATGCTCGCCGCCGGCAATCGTGGAGACCACGTCGAAGATAGCGGCGGCAACGATGCCACCGATCGGCATGTGATTGACCGCCGGGTGAAGGGGGCGCCTTCCGGCGGGCCGCTCGCCACCAACGCTGTCTGCGGGTTGATTCGTCGTTCGCATGAAACGGTCCTTTCTCCGGGAGCGTCGCCGCGCGCCACGACGACCGTGGCGCAGGAGCGGCTCACCTGTTGATCAGGGGAATCGCTGCGTTCGCAGCATGGCCCCAGGCAGGGCCGGCCTATCTGGTCGAAGCTACGTATTCAGCGCCGGCGGATGCGTATTCGGAGGATTCACCGGCAGTCCGACCGCAATCAAGGTCGGAGTTGCGCAGCCCAGTCCCGCAGGCCGGAGCGATCCCTGTGCCCGGTCTTGGCCAGGAGATGCTGGACGTGCTTGGCGACCGTCCGCGGCGAAAGGTACAGCCGTGCCGCTATCTCCTGGTTCGTGAGGCGCTCGACGACGAGGTCGAGGACTTCCTGCTCGCGGCGACTCACACCGAGCGATGACAGCCCGGCTGGCATCTCGGCCTGGTCCCGTGGCCGACGGCGCATCGGGGCGCCGGCGTCGGCCAGGAACGATCGGCAAGCTGCCGCCACGCGAAGGTGGCCCGTGCGCTCGAAGAAGGCCTCAGCCTCGCGGAGCCACGTCACCGGATCTCCCCAGCCATCGCTGAGGGCCGCCTCGGCCACCAAGCGCAAGGCAAGGTGCCCGGCGCCGTAGCCTCCTCCGGCGTCGGCCATCGCCGACCGGGCCGCGGCAAAGGCCGCGGCCGCCTCCTCCGGACGTGTTCCTCGTCCCAGCCGAACCGCCTCGGCATACCCGAGGAAGGCACGGTGATGCGGGAGCGTCGCCAGGCCGGGCATCGCCGCGTCGGTGTTCGCCTGCCCCGCTGGGTCCTCCACCGCACTGAGGAGGATCCAAAGCCCCCGGAACACCCACAGCTGGGCCTCCGGTCGGCCATGCAGGAACCCGTCGGCGGACGCGAGCTCGCGCATGGCTGACGCCCGGTTCTCGCGGAGAAGCGACAACATCGCCCGGCACTGTCCCCACGCTCCCGCCGACACCTCTGGGTCGCCGGCCGCCAGCCCGAGCGCCTCGCCGATACAGGCCTCCATGTCGCTCGCGTTCTCAGCAATGGCATGACACTGGGCTTGACGCAGGAGGGCCATGGGCAGGAGCGCCTGCCGCACCTGCGCCATCGGCAGGAGCAGTCCCCCCAGGTGAAAACGGCGGGCTGCTTCCGCGCATCGGCGAGCTGCGTGCAGTCCCTCGTCCACCTCGAACCGGAAGGCGAAGACGGTAGCCAGCTGCAGGTCGACAACCGCGACGATGCTGAGGGCGCCGGCCTGATCGGCAACGTCGCGGGTCTCATTCAGGCGATCGAGGCGCCGGGTGGTCACGACGTCGATGGAGGCCAGCTCGTGCATGGACCGGATGCGCCAAACGGCAAGACCGTGTTTGTCGGCAAGGTCGCGGGCTCGCTCGAACACGGCCTCGGCCTCGGCCAGATCGGATAGACGGGCACGGCGACCGAGGACCTCGAGCGCCTCGCACGCCACTTCGGGCAGATTGGCGGACTCCGCGGCCCGAAGGGCTGACGTGGCCAGTGCCGCGGCGTCGTCGATGCGAGCCTCCCCAAGCGCGATATGAGCGGCCAGGGCATCGATGTGGGCGACAAGCGCGGTGGCCGGCACCGAGGCGACCAGGTCCCGGGCGACGTCGAGCTGCGCGCCGGCGGAGGCCCACCGGCCGCTGACAAGCAGGCCTCGGGCCACGAGCAGATGAACCTCCGCCTGACGCTCTGAAGTCGCTGACTGCCTCCGGAGGGAGGCCAGCAGGCGCTCACCAGCCTCCAGGGCCAGCTCCATCTTCCCCGCCAGTGACAGCACCTGGGTGAGGAGCTCGTCCACGCTGGTCGTCAGAGCCACGTCGTCGGCGACGAGGCGCCGCGCCCGCTCCAGCGTGGCCTCGGCGGTGGCCAAGGCGCCCTGGGCCAGGCGCCGGCGACCGGCGACGAGAAGCAGCCGTCCAGCCCGATCGAAGTCGAGCGAGCCTTCGGCCAGGTCCGCGGCCAGGTCCGACCACTTGCCCGGCAAGGTCGGGTGGGCGCGCTCGATCGCCCGCAGGGCGGTGCCCGCCAGCTCGACCCGTTCCGGCCCGAGCAGGTGAGCCAACACGGCGTCGCGGGTCAGAGCATGTCGGAAGCTGAATCCACCGCCCACGTCGACTCGCACTTCGACGATCAGCTGCGCGCCCAGGCATCGTCGGAGCTCCGCCATGACCGTTGGGGAATCCAGCCCGGTGATCGGGGCAAGCAGCGACCACTCGAAATGTCGCCCGAGCACCGCGGCTGCGGCAAGTACGCGTCGACCCTCGGGCCCCAGTACCGTCAGGCGGCGACCGATTGATTCGGCGAAGGTGGCCGGGACCGAGGGGCCGACCGGCAGCCGGACCGTCCACCCGTCGGGCTGGGAGGTGACGGCTCCCGACTCCATCCAGGCGGCCAGAAGCTCCTCGACCAAGAAGGGCAGCCCATCGGTCCAGTTCGCCACCGGCTCAACCAGTTCCGCGGGAAGACTGACGGCGCCAAGGCACGCGGCGGCCATGCGCTCGGTATCGGCAGGGTTCAGGTGGCCCAGCTCCAACAGGACCGCCGATCGGCGGGCGTCGAGCGACTGCGCCAGTGATCGAGCGGGGGAGGACTCCTCCGATCGCAGGGTGCAGAGGCACAGCACGGGCTCGGAGGAGAGATTGTCAGCCAGGTACTCGACGACCGCCAGCGTTTCGGGGTCGGCCCAGTGGAGATCCTCGAGGAGGAGCAGGCAGCCGCGACCTTTGGCGAGCACGCGCAACAGACGAAGCATCGCCTCGCCGACGACGACCAACGAGGCGTCCGCGCTCGCCAGAGCGTCGTCCCGCCACTCGGGAACCAGCCTCCCGAGCGCCCCCCACAGGGGCCGAAGCGCGGAAACCCGAGGTGGCCCCGCACTGCGGAACGCCGAGAACAGGGCCTCCGAGAGGGGCCGGAACGGAACCGGAGTGGCAGCGTCGACGGCGCGACCGGCGACCACGGCGAATCCTTCGGCCAAGGCCACGTCGCCAACCTCGGCGGCCAGGCGTGACTTGCCCACGCCGGCTTCGCCGGAGAGGAACACGAGGGATCCCTGCCCGCGCCCTGCGGCGGTGACGTCGGAGACCAAGCGCTGCCGCTCGCGGTCACGCCCGATCAGCACGGGGCACACGGCCTGCGTCACGGGCCCGCTGCCATGAGGTCGACGCCATCCATAGGACAGTGTCGCCCAAAGGCGTCGACGATGCGGCGGTGGACGCCCGGGCCGGAAATACGCCACGCCTCCGGTTCGTTACGCACCAATCTGCGAGCCTGTGCCGAGCCGTACCGGGCACGCTCGATGCGTGGTGATCCCGACGATGTTCACAAGCGCGGTTGGGGACGTCGTGTTGGCTGAGATCGTTCCAGGCCCGGAGCTGCGTGATGTTCTCACCCTCGTCCTGGGGGCGGTGACTGGGGTGCTGTCGGGAGCTTTCGGGGTCGGCGGCGCCATCATCTCGACGCCCGGGGTCCGCTTGCTGGGGGTTGTCCCGTCCAGCGTGGAAGTTTGAGGTAGCGGTCCCCCGCCTGAGACCTGCCGTCTGGTAGGTGTCGGGCGTTCCGCAAGAACACCGACAAGGAAGGGGACCGCTGTGAAGAAGAACTACCAGACCACGACGTC
>JBBSHU010000089.1:0-12323 GCA_038232455.1 Acidimicrobiales bacterium | reverse complement strand
GGCCACCTCCTGGTCGTGGGTGACCATCAGGATCGCCTGGCCGTCGGCATGGAGGCGACGGAACAGCTCCAGCACCTCGGCTCCACCGGCGGTGTCGAGGGCGCCCGTGGGTTCGTCGGCCAGCACGAGCGTGGGCTTGTTGGCCAGGGCCCGGGCGATCGCCAGCCGCTGGCGCTGGCCGCCGGAGAGCACCCCCGGGGCGCTACGGGACTTGTCGGCCAGTCCCAGCAGGTCGAGCAGGTCGCGGGCGCGGGTCTCGGCCTGCTTGCGCGACGATCCGGCGATGATGGCCGGCAGGGCCACGTTCTCCAGCACGCTCATACCCTCGAGCAGGTTGAAGAACTGGAAGACGATGCCGATGTGGGCCCGGCGCATGCGGGCCAGCTCGTTCTCGTCCTTGCCCACCAGCGACTCACCGGCCACCGCGATCTCTCCGTCGCTCGGGCTGTCGAGACCGGCAGCCAGGTTGAGCAGCGTCGACTTGCCGCAGCCCGACGGGCCCATGACGGCGATGAACTCGCCCTCGGTCATGGCCATGTCGACGCCCCGAAGGGCGCGCACCGGCACCCCCTCGGACTCGTAGGTCTTGCGCAGACCCGCGGTCTCCAGCACGTTCATGTCCCCTCCCGTATTGTCTGCGGTCTCCCGATGCGGAAGGCCCGCACCGGTGTGTCCCGTCCTTTGACCGTGGCCGGCTCGAGGGCCTCGAGCGCTACCTGGCCGTCGAGGGCCGCTGCGGTTGCCTCGCTGGCCACCGTCTGGCCCGCCGCGGCCCACTGCTGCAGGCGCTGGGTGAGGTTCACGGTGTCGCCAACCAGGGTGTACTCCAGCCGCTCGTCCGACCCCAGAAGGGCGGCAGCCACCTCGCCCGTCGACAGGCCGATGCCGAGGCCGAACGGTGGCAGGCCCCGGCCGACCCAGCCGTGGTTGACCGCAGCCTGGCGCTCGTGCATGGCCTCGGCGGCGACAACCGCGCGCCCGGCATGGTCGGCCTGGGCGATCGGCGCCCCGAACACGGCCATCACCGCATCGCCCACGAACTGCATCACCGTGCCGCCGACGTCGAGGATCGCCCCGTTCATCTCCGCCCGGTGCTCGTTGAGCTGGCCGGCCAAGACGCTGGGGTCGGCGTGCTCGGCGATGGTGGAGTAGCCGCGGATGTCGGACATGAGGACGGTGACGTCGAGGGTCTCGGTCTCGCCGATACGCCGACCCTCCCGCCGCAGCTTCTCGGCAATACCGCCCGGCAGCAGCCGGCTGAGGCTCTCGCCCTGCTCCTCGCGGTCGACGATGGCGGTGTGAAGCATGCGGAGCCTGCGCAGGGCGCTGGCCGTACCCGCGCTCGCCTGCTGGGCCAGCTCAAGAAACAGCGCCTCGATGGCGTCGGACACGGCCTCGGCGGTAGTGCCCTGGGCGGCGGCGATGGCCTTGATGGGCTTGCCTTCGGCCACCAGGCGCAGGAGGTCGTCGGCGGCCGTCGACAGCTCACCGGCCCTGGTGACCGGGTTCACCATGGCGGCGACGATCGAGGGATCGAGCATGGAGCCGCCGGTGGCGACTTCGCGGACCGCCCGCGCCAGTTGGTCGCCCTCGGCCACCCGGTCCTTGAGGAGATAGGCGTAGCCTGCCGATCCCTCGGCCAGCAGGGAGATGGCGTACTCGGGGTCGTCGTACTGGGAGAGCACGACGACGCCGGTGCCCGGGTGACGCTTGCGCAGTTCTTTGGCCGCGTCGATGCCCTCGCGCTGGAACGCCGGCGGCATACGGATGTCGGTGACCAGCACCTGGGGAGCGGCGGCTTCGGCACCCGCCAACAGGCTGTCGTAGTCGGCGGCGACACCCACTACGTGGAGGTCGGCCTCGAGCGAAAGCAGGGCCCGCACACCCTCGCGCACGAGCAGGTTGTCGTCGGCCAGGAACACGGAGATCTGAGGGCCGACCATGTGGGCATTAGGCCCCACAATGGGACGCAACGCAAGGGCGCCGGCCCCCCTGGCGGAGGGAGGGCCTGCCCCACCCCCCAAGGGATGGCGGCACGCTGGGAATCGGCGCCCAACCTTCGTACAGTGCGGTATGCGCATCGAGTCCGCGGTCACCGCCATCTCGTGGATCCCGTCCGAAGCCATCGCTGGGATGACCAAGCTCCCCTTCGAGATGGGGATCAGCCATTACGACCCTCCGCCGCCCGACGCGGTCGACGACCTCGACTCGCTCCGTCGGGCCGGCCGCTTCCGCTTCGCCAACGACCTACGGGCGTGGATCGACGTCGACGACGGTGGCCGGGTCGCGGGCTGGGGTCACGCCGGACGCGGCCACATCAGCTCCACCACCCTGCAGGTGGGGCCCAAAGCCGTCGACTTCGCGGCCGTGGCCTTTCCCGACCTCCAACCCGAGGTCGAGGTGTCCGAGAACAGCGTCCGTTTCGTGCAAACCGCCGGAGGGCGCACCGGGGTGCCCGCGCCCCGCCGGGTCAAGCGCCCGCCGTTCGTGCAGATCGTCGCTCCCCTGGCCTGGTCGACGCTGGCTCTCACCATCCACGTCGACGGGACGTCGGAGTGGGAGATGCTCGGGGCCAGCCCCTTCCCCCGCCACTGGATCTACGACCACACCGGGGCGCTGGCGGCCAAGACCGGCATGATCGACTTCACGGAGTGGTACCGCACCGCCTTCGGCAAGCACACGCCATGGGGCGACGAGGACTCGCCGGCTCTGGTGACGGTGGCCGAGACGGCGCTGGAGCGTGAGCTGTCGGCCACGATCATGGCCGCCGGGGCCAAGCCGATGGTGAGGCAGTTGAACGCCGGCGCCACGCTCGTCGAGCAGGGCGAGGCCGGTGACTCGTTGTTCGTGCTCCTCGACGGCGTGATGGCGGTGGAGGTCGGCGGCGAGGCCCTCGCCGAGGTGGGCCCGGGAGCGGTGCTCGGCGAGCGGGCCGTCCTCGAGGGGGGCACCCGCACGGCCACCCTGCGGGCCGTGACTGCCGCCAAGGTGGCCGTGGCTGCGGCCGATCAGATCGACCTGGAAGCCCTGGCCGAGCTGAGCACGGGCCATCGCCGGGAAGACGGGCGCAGCAAGTAGGCATGGTCGACATGGACGCCGTGGTGGTGGGTGCCGGTCCCAACGGGCTGGCGGCGGCCGTCACCCTGGCCCGGGCCGGGTTGTCCGTGGTGGTGCTCGAGGCGGCCGACGTGGCCGGCGGCGGTACCCGCTCGGAGGAACTGACCCTCCCCGGCTTTCTCCACGACGTGTGCTCCGCCATCCACCCCCTCGGCGTGGCCTCTCCGTTTTTCGCCGGTCTCCCCCTCGGTGACCACGGCTTGGCCTGGGCCCACCCCCAGGCACCCGCCGCCCACCCCCTACCCGACGGGTCGGCGGCCATGTTGGAACGGTCGCTGGATGCCACTGCCCACGGCCTCGGGGGGAGCGACGCCCGAACCTGGCGTCGCCTCATCGGTCCGCTGGTCGAACACTGGGATGCACTCGACGCCACCCTGCTGGCCCCGCTGCTCCGCCTGCCCCGCCACCCGCTCGTGCTCACCAGCTTCGGGGCACGGGCCGTGCTGCCCGCCGCCACCCTCGCCCGGACGCTGTTCAGCGGTGATGCCGCCCGCGGCCTGTTCGCCGGGCTGGCGGCGCACGCCATCCTCGACCTGGGTTCGCCGCTCACCTCGTCGTTCGGGCTCACCTTCGCCGCCAGCGGCCATGCCGTGGGCTGGCCGGCGGCCCAGGGCGGGTCCCAGCGCATCGCCGACGCCCTCGTTTCCTACCTGGCCACCATGGGCGGCGAGGTGGTCACCGGCCACCGGGTGTCGTCACTGGCCGACCTGCCGCCGGCGCGCGCCGTTCTGTTCGACCTCAGCCCCCGGCAGGTGGTGGCCATCGTCGGCGATCGCCTACCGCCCGGGTACCGCCGCCGCCTCGAGCGCTTCCGCTACGGGCCGGGGTCGTTCAAGCTCGACTACGCCCTCGACGGGCCCGTGCCATGGAAAGCGCCCGGGTGCGCCCGGGCCGCTGCGGTGCATCTCGGGGGCACGCTCGACGAGGTGGCCGGGGCCGAGCACGACGTGGCCCGTGGCCGCCACCCGGAGCGGCCCTACGTCATCTGCGCCCAGCCCAGCCTCTTCGACGCCGGCCGGGCGCCCGCCGGCAAGCACACCTTCTGGGCCTACTGCCATGTCCCCCACGGGTCGACGGTGGACATGACGACGGCCATCGAGTCCCAGATCGAGCGGTTCGCCCCCGGATTCCGCGACCGGGTGCTGGCCCGCCACGTGATGTTCCCGGCCGACCTCGAGGCCCACAACGCCAACCAGATCGGTGGCGACGTGGCCGGCGGCTCGCTGGCGGGCCTGCGGTTGGTCTCCCGCCCGGTGCTGGCCGCCAATCCCTATGTGCTGCCCACCGACGGAATGGCGGCCTATCTGTGCTCGTCGTCGACACCCCCCGGCGCCGGCGTGCACGGCATGTGCGGATGGTGGGCCGCTCAGGCCGCCCTCCGCCGCCTGAACTGACCGTCGGACGCTTCACCCAGCCGCCTCGAGAAGCATGTACTTCCAGTTCCATCAGCCGACCTGACGATTTCAGAGGTCGACGGTCATGCCCTCCGCCGCCGTCACCACCTCGACCGTGGAACCCTGGTGGGAGCGGAGGATCTCGTCGAGCTCGTCGTCGGTGCGTGATGGATCGTGGTGGAACAGCACCAGCCGACGGGCCCCAGCCGCCTCGGCCAGGCCAACGGCATAGTCGACCGTCGAGTGCCCGAAGTCGCGGCGGGCTGTGAACTCTTCAGCCGTGTACTGGGCGTCGTGGACGAGAACGTCGACGCCCGCGGCGAGCTTCATCGCCGCGTTGTGATAGACACCGTCGCCGCGCGGGCCGTCGCCGAGTGACACCGGCCAGTGGTCGGACAGGTAGGCGACACTCGCAGTGCCATCGGCGACCCGGAAGCCGAAGGTCCGACCCCCCTTGTGGGGGATCTCGGCGGCCACCACGTCGAAGCCCTCGATCTGGTGCGTTCCCGGCTCCAGGCCGTCGAAGCGCCACCGCCCTCGCAGCTGGGTCGGGGTGATGGGGAAGTGGGGCGGGGAGATGGCCCGTTCGAGCACCCTCTCGGGGTCGCCCTGAGCGGGGATGACGAGGGTGACTTCGCTGTCAGGGTGGTCGCCGGCGGGAAAGAAGGGCAGGCCGTGGGTGTGGTCCCAGTGGAGATGGCCGAGCAGGATCGTCCCCCGGAACGGCCGGCCGTCGAGATGGCGGGCCAGTCGCGCCAGTCCCGTGCCGCCGTCAAGGACGAGGGAGGGATCCTGGCCGTCGTGGGCCAGGGCGACACAGGAGGTGTTCCCGCCGTAGCGGACGAACTCGGCACCGGGGGCCGGCGTCGAACCTCTCACCCCGCAAAAGAGCACTCGCACCGGCGGACTGTTGCATCGGCGTGCCGCCGCCGCAACTGCCACGATGGGGCGGAGGCGGATACCGGATGGGGGCTGGCCATGACCAGCAACGCGTTTCGTGTCCAGAACGACGGAGTGGCCCGCAACTGGGAGCTACCGACGGCGCCCGGCAGCAGGTACGGTCGGGTCGTGCGCTGCCCGGGGTGTTCGAGCCTCGAGGACAAGGTCGTGGACTCACGGACGGCCGACGAGGGGGCGGCCATCCGCCGTCGGCGCGAGTGTCTCGAATGCGGGCGGCGGTTCACCACCTACGAGCGCGTCGAAGAGGCGCCCGTCGTGGTGCTCAAGCGATCAGGCGAGCGCGAGCCGTTCTCGCGGGCGAAAGTGGCCGCAGGCGTGCTGGCCGCGGCAAAGAACCGCCCAGTGACCCCCGAAGACGTCGACGCCCTGGTGGGCGAGGTCGAGGAGTCGTTGCGACTCGAGGGACCCGAGCTCACCAGCGCCCGTATCGGTCTCACCGTCCTCGAACGGCTCCGTGCCCTTGACCAGGTCGCGTACCTCCGCTTCGCCAGCGTGTACAAGGGATTCGAGGGACCTGGCGACTTCGAGCGCGAGATGGGCCTGCTCTGCAAGCACGAGCCTCCGCCTGGGACGGGTTCATAGCGCGCCTTTTTTTCGTCCACAGCCCCTGACGTGCACCTTCGCAGATGCGAACCCTTGCGGCTGTAGTTACGGTGCTGTAATTTGTATCTGTATCCCGTAGCCGGGCGGCACCCACCACAAGATGTTGTGGTTGACGACGGATGCGACAGAACTCACGACAGCTGAGGGAGGCGCCCCGCATGGCCATGGCCCCGGAGCAGACAGGCATCGGCATTCGCCGCCACTTCACCACCGAGGGTGTCGACCCCTACGAAGAGGTCGTCTGGGAGCGGCGCGACGCTCGGATCACCAACTACCGCGACGCCACGGTGGCCTTCGAGCAGCGCGACGTCGAGTTCCCCGTGGGCTGGTCCCAGAACGCCACCAACATCGTCGCCCAGAAGTACTTCCGGGGAGCCCTCGGGTCGCCCCAGCGCGAGTCGTCGTTGCGCGAGGTCATCGATCGGGTAGCCGACACCGTCACCCAGTGGGGCACCAAGGACGGCTACTTCGTCGACGACGCCGAGGCCGAGGCCTTCCGGGCCGAGCTCAAGCACCTGATCCTCCACCAGAAAGCCGCCTTCAACTCGCCCGTGTGGTTCAACATCGGCGTCGCCGGTCGGCCCCAGCAGGCATCGGCCTGCTACATCCTCGCCGTCGACGACACCATGAAGTCGATCCTGAACTGGTACGTCGAGGAAGGCATCATCTTCCAGGGCGGTTCGGGCGCAGGCATCAACCTGTCGGGGATCCGTTCCTCCAAGGAGCAGCTCCGTGGCGGGGGTACGGCGTCGGGTCCGGTGAGCTTCATGCGCGGGGCCGACGCCTCGGCCGGAACCATCAAGTCCGGAGGCACCACCCGTCGCGCCGCCAAGATGGTCATCCTCAACGTCGACCACCCCGACATCGAGGACTTCATTTGGTGCAAGCCCATCGAGGAGCGTAAGGCCAGGGTCCTTCGCGACGCCGGCTTCGACATGGACCTCGACGGCAAGGACAGCCACTCCACCCAGTACCAGAACGCCAACAACTCGGTCCGGGTCACCGACGAGTTCATGCAGGCCGTCCTCGAAGACGCCGACTGGGAGTTGAAGGCAGTCACCACCGGCGACGTGGTGCAATCCATGAAGGCCCGTGACCTCTACCGCCAGATGGCCCAGGCCGCCTGGGAGTGCGCCGACCCGGGCATGCAGTTCGACACCACCATCAACCGCTGGCACACCTCCTCCAACACCGGCCGCATCAATGCCTCGAACCCGTGCTTCCCGGGCGACCAGCTCGTCCACACCGACAAGGGCCTCATCCGCTTCGACGAGTTGTTCGACCGGGCTCGGACCGGTGAGGCCTTCGGTGTCTACACCCACGACGCCACCAACCCGGAAGCTCCGTCCGAGCAGGTCCAGATCACCAGGCCCGAAGCGTTCATGATCACCGGGCTCAACGAGATAGTCCGTCTGCGTTTCAGTAACGGCATGGAGCTGCGCTGCACGCCGAACCACCGCATCCACACGGTGAACCGTGGCTACGTCACCGCTGGCGAGCTCACGGCCGAGGACCATGTCCGGACGCTCGACCTACCGGCACCCGCGGTCAGCGCCGACCTCCGGTTGCCGGTCTCGACCGACGTGGCGGACTACGCCGTCACGGGTGACTGGTCTCGCTCGCTTCGACTCCCCGAGAAGTGGACGCCGGAGCTCGCCCACTATCTGGGATGGCTGGTCGGCGACGGCTGCATCGCCGGTGACGTGGTGACGACCGTGTACGGCGGCGGCGGCGACCAGGAGGAGATCCTTCCCCGGCACCTCGACCTTGTGTCGTGGATGAACGGCGACCGCCAGCCCTCCCCGTCGGTGCAGGCCAACGGAACGATGCAGCTCCGCCAGAGCCGTCGGGTGATCGCCCGGTTCCTCGAAGCATTGGGAATCACGCACTCGAAGGCGGCAGAGAAGGTCGTCCCGTGGTCCGTCGAGCAGGCGCCACCCGAGGCCTTGGCGGCCTTCCTAAGCGGGTTGTTCGACGCCGACGGATGTGTCTACGACGGAAGCACCAACCGATACGTGGGTCTCGGCTCCTCGTCGGTGAAGCTCCTCCGTGGCGTACAGCGGCTCCTGTCGACGTTCGGGATCGTCGGCCGCATCTACCAGACGCAGAGAACGGACCAGGAGAAGTTCGCCCACGTCCGCAAGGACGGTTCGGTGGCGGTGTATTTGAGCAAGCCAATGTGGGACCTCCGGATCGCCAACGACTCGATCGCCACGTTCGCCGACGGCATCGGCTTCGCTCTTCCCGCCAAGCAGGCGAAGCTGGCAGCCTTGCTGGCTGGCCGCCCGCCGGGGGCCAAGCGCGCTGCCGTCCGGCTGGTGGAGCGCGCCGACGACGGCGTGGAGCTGACCTACAACCTGACCGAGCCCCGCAACCACTCATACATCGTGCAGGGACTTACTGTTAGTAACTGCTCGGAGTACATGCACCTCGACAACTCAGCGTGCAACCTGGCCAGCCTGAACCTGTTGCGGTTCCTCAACGACGACGGCTCCTTCGACGTCGACGGCTTCCGGGCTGCGGTGTCGGTGATGTTCACCGCCCAGGAGATCCTCGTCGGCAACGCCGACTACCCCACCGAGTCGGTGGCCGAGACCTCCCGCCGGTTCCGCCAGCTCGGCCTGGGCTACGCCAACCTCGGCGCCATGCTCATGGCCCTGGGCCTGCCCTACGACTCCGACGGCGGCCGGGCGTGGGCCGGGGCCATCACCGCCCTCATGACCGGGGAGGCCTACGCCACCTCGGCCCGGACCGCGGCCCGCATGGGGCCGTTCGCCGGTTACACCGAGAACCGTGAGCCCATGACCCGGGTGCTGGGCATGCACCGCGACGAGGTTGCCAAGATCGACGAGTCCGTAGTCCCCGGCGACCTCCTCGGTGCCGCCCGGGAGGCCTGGGACCTGGCTATCGAGTTGTCCGACCGCTACGGCGTGCGCAACTCCCAGGCCACCGTCCTCGCCCCCACCGGGTGCCTGGTGGGCGGCTCCCTGGTGGCCACCGACCGCGGCCTGGTGCGCCTCGGCTCCCTCGGCGACCCCGACGGCCCCCAGTGGCAGAGCCTCGACACCACCGTCGCCACCGACGAGGGCCCTCGGCCGGCCAGCCAGTTCTACGTCAACGGGCTGGAGCCGGTCGTCACCGTGTCCACGGCCCGGGGTCACCGCATCCAGGGCACCCCCCAGCACCGGGTGAAGGTGGTCGACCCGGCCACGGGCGCCTGGGAATGGCGACGCTTCGCCGACCTGGTCGCCGGTGACCTGGTCCCCCTGGCCCTCGACCAGATGGTCGGCAATCCCCGTTCGGTCGCGCTCCCCGCCCTCGGCATGGCCGTTCACGACAACACAGCTGTCGACGACGATCTCGTACACGTTCCCGAGGAGATGACCGTCGAGCTGGCCGAGCTGGCCGGGTATGCGGTCGGCTCCGGTTCGATCGACGCCGGCGGACTGCGGTTCACCGCCGCCCGGGCCGACTTCGAGGTGGTCGAGCGCCTGGAGCGCCTGGGCAAGGCCGCCTTCGGGCTGCCCGCGGCCGTGGCCCTTCGCCCCGGCGCAACCGTCGAAGTGGCCTTTTCCTCACCCCGGCTGGCGGCGTGGTGGACGGCGGCCGAGCTCGGCGGGACCCGCCTGCCCCACACCCTGCTGGCCACCAACGACCGCTGGGTCTACACCGCCTTCCTCCGGGGCCTGTTCGAGGGATCCGGACGGGTCGTCGACGGCTGCCCGCAGCTCACCACCACATCGGCCGACCTCGCCCTCGACGTCCAGGCCCTGCTCCTCGCCCTGGGCTACCCGGCCCACCGCACCGAGGTGGCGGCACCCGATGGGGCCGCCGACGTCACTTTGCTCGATCCCTTCTCCACCGGCCGGTGGTTGGAGGAGGTCGGCTTCGTCAGTGGACGCAAGCAGGCCCAGGTGCTCGCCGGCCACGACCGCCGCACCGGCCAGGACGACTTCATCCCCGTGCCCGTCGGCCTGGTCGAGCGCCTGTTGCCCGCCCGGGGCCGGCTGCGCCAGGCCGTGCTGGCCGAGGCCGGCGCCGGCGGCCTCTGCCGTTCGCTGGCCGCCCGCCTGTGGGCCCGTACCGGCGACGCCCAGCTCGAGCGCCTCCTGTCCTTCTCCTACGACGCCGTGGCCGACGCCGAGCTGGGCGCCGAGGAGCTCACCTTCGACCTGTCCGTGCCCGACAACGTCACCTACGTGGCCAACGGGTTCGTCAGCCACAACACCATCGGCCTCATGATGGACTGCGACACCACCGGCATCGAGCCCGACCTCGGCCTGTGCAAGACCAAGAAGCTGGTGGGCGGGGGCACGATGTCGATCGTCAACCAGACCGTCCCCCGGGCGTTGCGGCGACTGGGCTACACGCCGGTGCAGGTGGCCGACATCATCGCCTACATCGACGAGCACAAGTCGATCCTGGGTGCTCCCCACCTCAGCCAGGATCACCTGCCCGTGTTCGCCTGCTCCATGGGCGACAACGTCATCCACTACAGCGGTCACGTGCGGATGATGGGGGCGGCCCAACCGTGGATTTCTGGCGCGATCTCAAAGACCGTGAATGTTCCGGAAGAGGCCACCGTCGAAGATGTGGAGCAGCTCCACATCGACGCCTGGCGGCTCGGCATCAAGGCGATCGCCATCTATCGCGACAACTGCAAGGTGGCCCAGCCCCTCTCCAACACCAAGAAGACCACCGCGGCCACGGCCGCCGTGGCCACAGCATCGGCGTTGGCCGCCCCGGTCGAGACATTGGTCGAGACCGTCGTGGTACGCGAGCCGGTACGGGCCAAGCTGCCCCGCCGGCGCAACTCCAAGACGATGTCGTTCCGGGTGGCCGACTGCCACGGGTACGTCATCGTGGGCGAGTACGACGACGGCCGCCCCGGGGAGATCTTCCTCAAGGTGGCCAAGCAGGGCTCGACCCTGGCCGGGATCATGGACGCGTTCGCCATCTCGGTGAGCCACGGCCTCCAGTACGGCGTGCCCCTCAAGGCCTTCGTCGACATGTACACCAACATGCGCTTCGAGCCCGCGGGCATGACCGACGACCCCGACATCCGCTTCGCCAGCTCGCTCGTCGACTACATCTTCCGGCGTATGGCCGTAGAGTACCTGCCCTTCGACGACCGCGCCGAGCTCGGCATCCTCACCGTCGGTGAGCGCACCCAGCCCACCCTGCCCGGGGTCGAGGAGACCACCACGCTCACCTCCACCGGGTCCGACGTGGTACCCGATCCCCCCCGCGTGCTGGCACCTGTACCCGCCCCGGCCCCGGTGGTCGAGCCGGCCTTCCAGCCAGCCTCCTCGGATGCGCCCTACTGCTACCAGTGCGGCATGGTCATGCAGCGGGCCGGCGCCTGTTTCGTGTGCTCCAGCTGCGGCACGACCAGCGGCTGCTCGTGACCCGATCCGCTCGTCAGCTGCTCGGGCACGGTACCGACGTGTCCGAGTAGCCGCCGAAGTCGGTCGTCCAGTACCAGCCGTAGGTCGCCGCTGCGGAGTACGACCGGCTGATGGCCATGATCGTGTAGGCCGGGCTCAACATGTTCTGATTGTGCCCAGCCGATGCCTTCCACTGAGCGAAGGTGGCGGCGGCCGTGGCGTTGCCGGCGGCAATGTTCTCGCCCTTGGTCGTGCTGAAGTTGTAGCCGAACGCCGCCATTCTCTGGAAGGGATCGCGGCCGAGGCTGTCGGTGTGGCTGAAGTAGTTCTTCTGGGCCATGTCGATGGTGTCCCACTTGGCCGCCTTGGCCAGCGAGGTCGAGACCCGGAGCGACCCGAGACCGTTCTGGGCCCGGTAGTCGTTGATCGTCCGGCATAAGGCCGCCTCTTCGGCATCCAGGGTCGGCGACGGTGCCGGTGCCGCCTTGGCTGGCCTCGTGCGGGCCGAGGCCTTTGTCGCCGAGCCGCTGACCAGGGCCACGGCCACGACGAGCACGACGATCGCCGAGGTACGCGGGGTCATCCGCCGGGGGGAGTCGGTGAAGAAGAAGGGCTGCATGGTGGGGGCATCGACATTTCCGTCGAGTGCCTTGAACGCGCTGCTCAGACCCTGATATTTCACAGCGATAGGGCTGTCGCTGCGGATTGACGCGACAGATGCCCCACCACCTGGGACGATGCGGCTTGCGACAGTCGTATCAACCCGGGCAAAAGGAGCACCTGACAGGTGAACGCTACCGCGCTGGCATTCGAGCTTGACGACAGGATCGCAAGCCGGGCGCTCCCGGCCGTGGCCCACCCG
>JBBSHU010000088.1:0-12358 GCA_038232455.1 Acidimicrobiales bacterium | reverse complement strand
GCTCTGAAGCTTCAGGGCCAGGTGGGCGCTGTCGCCCAGGTAGCGGTTCGTCCGCACGGTGGCATCGACCAGCGACAGGAAGCCTCGCAGGATCCGGTCGTGGTCGAGGAGGGAGACGGCATCGCAGCAGTCGGCGATCTGACTGCGCAGCTCGGAGATGGTCTCGGGCCCGGCGTCGATCGACGGGTCGAAACGGGCCGCGAACAGGTCGATGATGGCCCTGGCCGCAGCCGTGTTCTCGGTAAGCACCTGGGCCACGTAGTCGTTCGTGAACGCCGTGCCGACCTGCCGGCGGTAACGCAGGTAGGCGCGGAGCACGGCCACGTCGGCCCACGGCATCGCCGCCCGAAGCACCAGTCGGTTGAGTGGGTCCACGTCGGCGCGGCCGTGCCAGAGGGCCACGGCCGCTTCGGCCAGCAGGGGCCCGTCGACCGCCACGTCGAGCGGTGCTCCTGAGGGATCGCGCACGCCGAAGTCGTGGAGATGGACCCGACAATCCGCCCGGGCCCGGAGCCGGTCGCCGCCGAGCACGTAGGGCACGTCCTCCACGGCCCACAGGCCCAGGCTCTCGATGATCGGGAGGAACTGCGAAAGCTCAACACCCGTTCCCGCCGAGAACACCTTGAGGCGTGCCTGTGCCCGTCCGTCGAGATCAGGGGCCAGCACGATGCGGATCCCGTCCGCCGTCCTGCTGGGATCACCGGCCAGGATGGCATCGAGGTGCAACAGGTCGTCGACGGCCTGATAGGGCTTGGTGGCCTCCCGATAAGGGGCGGTGAACCAGTCGGCCCACGCCTGGGTGAGTTGCACAGAGCGCTCCTCACCGACACGCGTGTCGAGGGAGACGGCCAGCTCCTGTTCCCAGGTCCGGCACAGCAGACGTACCTCCCGTTCCAGCGCGTCGAGGGGGTGACTGGGCACGGAGTCGGCAACATGGACGATGAGGCGGATGATCGCCTCCGGTCGATCAGCGAGGGAGACGTCGACATCGACCCGGATCCCGTCGAGCTGGACCAAGAGGAACCGCTCCAGACGACGTCGGAGAGCCGATGAGTACAGCTCGGTCGGCATGGAGATCAACGCCGACACCAACCGGTTCCCGGGATCGACCCGCAACAGGGCCCGCACGTCGTGCTCGTGCTCGGCCGCCATGAGCTCGACGAGCGTCCTCCGCAAGGTGGGCACGTCGGCCTGCAGCAACTCGTCGGTGGGAAGGGCCTGGAACAACGAAACGAGGGCCGCCTCGTCCTGGCCCCCTTCCAGCATGTCTTCCAACTCCAGGATGCGGTGCAGTTTGTAACCGACGACCGGAGTCGTTGCCGCCGGCTCGGCGTTGGCCCGGTGACTGAGCACACCGACCACCCGGAAGCTGCCGATCACGTCCCCGGAGGGTTCCACGCGGGCCACGTCGATGCGGTGCATCGGCACCTGCCGGTACACCGTGCTCACCTCGGGGGTGCCGGCGAAATGCAGCAGTTGCCGGCTGTCGACTTCGGGTCCTGGTTGCAGGAGCGGAGCGTCGGGGCGAGCCAGGATGCCGAGGGCGCCGACGGCGGGGCGGTGACCATCGGCCGCTCCGACATCGGCCGCTCCGACATCGGGAGCCGGGGCCGGGGCCGGGAGGTCGCAGCACCCCGACAGCACGAAGTTGCCGGCGAGTATCCACTCCAGGAGATCGGCCGCTTCGCCGACCTCGTCGGCGGCGTAGCGCACACCGGCGTTGGCCCTCGTCTCGGCCGCCACCGAGGCGATCCGGTCGCGCATGGCGTCGTGGTCACCGGTGACCGCGAAGACGTCGTTGAGCACGCTGGTGATGGCTTCGATCAGGGCCAAGCGGTCGGTCGGGTGCACCCGATCTCCGAGCTCGACGCGGAGGAACGACTCGCGGTGCGGCGCGCCCCGGACAGCCTGCACCGCGGTCAGCCTGCCGTCGGGGCCGCGCTCGCACCCCAACACGGGGTGGTGGTTGCGCACCACGTCGTGTCCGAGCCGGTGCAGCTCCTCGTTGACCGAGGCGACGATGAACTGGCGGTCCTCGCAGATGACGTCGACGACGGTGCCCGCCGGCACACGCCCGTCGAACGTGGTGCCGGGATCGACCACCCGCACCCCGATCTCACCGGGGCGAAGGTGACCGACGAACGCGAACGCATCGGCCAGCGCCGCGGCCGTGGCCACCGGATCGGCACCCTCGAGCAGGGCGTCAGGCACCCGACGCAGGACGGCCCGGGCGAACGCCTGAAGCACGGTGGTGCGCGTCCCGGCACTTCCCAACTCGTCGACGATCGCCGCCAAACCACGGTCCGGTGCCGTGTCATCCGCCGGCTGATCGACCAATCCTCGGCCGCTCATGTCGGCCACCGTCCTTGTACTCGGTCTTTCGACTCTACCTGTGAGGCCGCGTCTATCCCGGGTGGCGGTCTACCCGGGGTGCCCTGCTCTCGAAGCGGAGCCCGGGGCCCGTCGAGCCGGACTGGACCCGACGCATGGCCCACCGGATCGCCGGGTAGGCACAGGGGGTGGTGACCAGACCTGTGCCCGAGCAGCGGGTCGGCGGACGTTACGTCTTGCGCGAGCAGGTGGGCCGGGGTGGGTTCGGCGTGGTGTGGCGGGCCCACGACAGCCTGTTGCGGCGTGACGTGGCGGTGAAGGCCATCGAGTTCCCCCCGATCCTCGACGATGCCGAACAGGCCGCCATTCGTACCAAGGTTCTGCGTGAGGCCCAGGCGGCGGCGCGCCTGAACCACCCCGGCCTGATCACCGTGTTCGACGTGATCGAGGAGGACGGCCGGCCCCTGATCGTGATGGAGCTGGTGCGGGCACCGACCCTGGCCGATCTCGTCGCCCGGACGGGGCCGCTGGCCGAGCAGCAGGTGGCGTCCATCGGGCGCGACGTACTCGACGCGCTCGGTGCCGCCCATGGCCAGGGGATCATCCACCGCGACGTGAAGCCGGCCAACGTGATGGTGTCGGAGTCCGGCCACGTGCAGCTCGGCGACTTCGGCATCGCCGCCGTCATCGACGATCCCAAGCTCACCAACTCCGGGACCCTGGCCGGCTCACCGTCCTACATGGCGCCCGAGCAGGCGGAGAACCGGGCGCCGACGGCAGCCACCGATCTCTGGGGCCTGGGAGCCACCCTCTACTTCGCCGTCGAGGCAGAGCCGCCGTTCGCCGGGTCGGGTGCCATCGCCACCCTCACCTCTGTGGTCAACGCTCCCCACCGTCCATTGCGGCGCGCGGGCGCGCTGGCGCCGCTGATCGACGCCCTGCTGGCCAAGGATCCCGCCGGCCGGCCCACCGCGGCCGAGGCCCGGCGCCGCCTCACGGATATCGTCTCAGGGGCTCCTCCGGCCGAGCCCCGCGACTTGACCGCCGAGTTCGATCCGCGAGGCGACTGGGACTATCGGCCGGCGGCGCCGGCTGCGGGTTCGACGACCGAGCACCGGCGGGCTGCGACCCGCTCACCGGCAACCGACGCGAAGGCTCCCGGAGGTATGCCCGCGTCACCGACGACGGCGTCCCCGACCACCGGGATCGAGCCTGAGGCCCGACCCGCCCCGGCCCCCTCCCCTGCGGATACGGCGCCGGTCGGGCGGCCTCCGGCGGAGCGTGGCGATCCCGCCCCAATCATCGGCCACGAAGCCCGCGCGAGTCGCCCGCGTTCCCTCCCGATTGTGCCCCTGGTGCTCGGCATCGTCGTCCTGGTCGCGGTGATCGTGGTCGCCGTGGTAGCCGGACGTGGCGGCGGCGGTCCCAAGGCCGCCGCCCCTGGTTCCTCCGCCCCCACGCCCACGTCGAGCGCCCCCTCCGCAGCCGGACGGCCCGCCACCGCAACCGACGCCGCCGTGCCCAAGGACTGGGTCGAGTACCGGGACCCGGCCACCGGATATTCCATCGCTCATCCCCCGCAATGGTCGGTGACCAAGAACGGAACGCTCACCGACTTTCACGACCCGGCATCGGGGGCCTACCTCAGAGTCGACCACCGGGAGCCGCCCGGCCCGTCACCGGAGGGAGCATGGTACGAGTTCGAACCCTCGTTCTCGGCCCAGAACGCCAACTACAAAAGGGTCCAGATCACCCCGACCACCTACGAGGGCTATCGCGCTGCCGTCTGGGAGTACACGTACTCGGGGGGAGGTGGCGACCTTCGTGCCGTCGACCTGGGCTTCATCGCCGGCAGCCACGGCTTCGCCCTCAACTTCCAGGCGGCCGCATCCGACTGGGATCGCCTGCAGCCGATCTTCGCCGCCTTCAAGGCGTCGTTCAAAGCCCCTTCGGCGTGACCGCGCGCCGGATCACCTACGCCGGGCCGTCGTCGCTGGCGGTGGCGACGGCCACGATGCTCGCCGACTTCGAGGGCATCGATCTCACGTCCTCCGAGCCGCCGGCGCGCGGTGACGGGCCCAGGGGCACCGTCGTCCTGCTGCTCACCGTCGAAGGCGCCGACGAGGCCGTCGATGCCGCCGTCGGGCACCTCCGTGCGGGTCTACCGCCGGGGGCGACGATCGACGTCGACTAGTTGTGGCGAGCGTCTGTCGACGAGAACGTCCGCGTAGAGCTGCGAACTGCTGGACGAGCGCCGTTTCGGCTGCGGCGTGGTTCACCCCCACTACCGCACCAGGACATCAGGATGTGGGGCCGCTACCGTCGCCGTGATGACCGACGACGGCGTTGCCCTGGAGGCTGCAGGTCACGAAGTAATCATCACTCATCCCGAGAAGGTGTTCTTCGCCGAGCGGGGGGAGACCAAGCTCGACCTGGCCCGCTTCTACCAGGCGGTCGAGGGTCCGCTGATGGCCGCCATGGCCGGCCGCCCGGTGCTGCTCCAACGCTTCCCCAACGGGGCCGGGAAGTCGTCGTTCTTCCAGAAACGGGTGCCCGACAGTCGTCCTGAGTGGCTCCGGACCGCGGTGGTGAGCACCCCCAACGGCACGACGTCCCAGGCTTTGGTGATCGCCGACCTGGCCCACGTGCTGTGGGCTGTGAACCTGGCCTGCCTCGGCTTCCACGTGTGGCCCACCCGGGCGGCCGACCCCGACCACGCCGACGAGTTGCGCATCGACCTCGACCCCGGGCCGGGGGTGACCTTCCCCATGGTGCGGGAGGCGGCCGGTGAGGTCCGGGCTCTGCTGGGCGAGCTGGGCGTGCTCGCCATGCCCAAGACCACGGGCAACCGGGGTATCCACGTCTACGTACGCCTGGAGCCCCGGTGGACGTCCTACGACGTGCGCAGCGCGGCCGTGGCTGTGGCTCGGGAGCTGGAGCGCCGGCGTCCCGATCTGGTGACGGCGGCGTGGTGGAAGGAGGAGCGGGGCGAGCGCGTGTTCATCGACTTCAACCAGAACGCGCCCCACAAGACCATCTTCGGTGCGTGGTCGGTGCGAGCCCGGCCGGGAGCACAGGTGTCGACGCCGTTTGCCTGGGACGAGCTCGAGACCATCGAACCCGACGCCCTGACGATGGCCACTGTCCCCGGACGCGTCGACCGCCACGGTGACCCCTGGGCGCCGATGGTGGCCCACCCGCAGTCGCTCGAACCGGTGCTTGACCTCCACCGCAGCGACCAGGCGGCCGGGCTCGCCGACGCGCCATGGCCGCCCGTCTACCCGAAAATGCCAGGTGAGCCCCGGCGGGTGGCCCCCAGCCGGGCTCGCAAGGACCGCGACGACGGCTGAGGGCGCCGACCCCTACCGCGCCGCACCCACAAACTCCGTCGGCTGGTCCGTGCGAACTATAGACAAGGGTTCGGTGGGACTATTGGGCTCGGCCCCCGCGTGCCGACAATGACTCCTGACACTCCTACGCGGCTGTCGACCCGGAGGTTCGCTGTGCCCCGTCACCGTCGCCGCCGGGCGGCCGTCGCCGTCCTCGGGCTGGTCGCGGCCCTGACCACGGTCCCGGCCGATGCCCAGAGCCCCACGGGCGCAGCGCGCCGTCATCGAGCGGCCTGCGGACCGGTTCCGGCGGAACGGGCCCACTGCCACGCCCAGGTGGTGACGAGCGACGACGGCGTCACGCCCCTGGCCTCGACCAACCCGTCGGGAGGCGCCATCAGCCCTGCCGACCTCCGTTCCGCTTACCAGCTCCCCATCGGCAGCGCCGGCAGCGGCATGACGATCGCCATAGTCGACGCCTACGACAACCCGGCGGCGGAAACGGATCTGGCGGCCTACCGCTCCCACTACGGACTCCCGTCGTGCACGACGGCCAATGGATGCTTCGCCAAGGTGAACCAGTCCGGGGCCACCGGCCCGCTGCCGGCAACCGACGTCGCGTGGGGCCAGGAGATCGACCTCGATCTGCAAATGGCGTCGGCCGTCTGCCCGAACTGCAACATCAGGCTGGTGGAAGCGACAACCCCGTCGGTCGGCAACCTGGGGAGGGCCGTGGACACCGCCGCCGACGTCCTGCACGCCGACGCCATCTCCAACAGCTACGGCAGCGACGAGTTCAGCTCGGAGACGTCGGCGTCGGTGGGAGGCCACTACAACCATCCCGCGGCGGCCATCACCGTCAGCAGCGGCGACAACGGTTTCGGGGTCCAGTTCCCGGCCTCGTCCCGGTACGTGACCGCCGTGGGCGGAACCTCTCTGAGGCGGGACGGCAGCACCCGGGGCTGGGGGGAGACGGCGTGGAGCGGAGCCGGCAGCGGCTGTTCGGCGTACGTGCCCAAGCCTGCCTGGCAGGCCGACACGGGCTGCCCTCGCCGCACCGTGGCCGACGTCTCGGCCGTCGCCGACCCCAGCACCGGTGTCGCCGTCTACGACAGCTTCGGGTCAACGGGTGGGGCCAACTGGTTCGTATTCGGGGGCACCAGCGTGGCCGCGCCGATCGTCGCCGGCGTCTACGCCCTGGGTGCCAACACCGCCAGCATCAGCAACGCGTCAGGGATCTACAGCCACGACACGTCAGTTTGGGACGTCACCTCGGGCACCAACGCCGCCACCTGCACCCCTCCCTACCTGTGCTCGGCCCAGCCCGGATATGACGGCCCGACTGGAGTGGGCACCCCCCGCGGCGCCGGCGCGTTCGGGGGCTCGAGCGAGGTAACCACGACGACCACGACCTCGACCAGCACCTCGACGACCATCCCCCCGACGACCATCCCCCCGACGACCACGACCGTGCCCCCGACCACCAGCCACGCCGTGGGCGACTTCACCGGCGACGGGAAGACCAACATTGGGGTGTTCCGGCCCGGCCCGGCCACGTGGTTCGTCTCGGGAGGGGCGACTCTCAACTACGGCGTCGTCGGCGATCTCGCCGTGCCCGCCGACTACGACGGCGACGCCAGGACCGATGTGGCCGTGTTCCGCCCCTCTACCGGCACCTGGTTCATACGCAACTCGGCCAACGGCACCGACACCTCGCTCGCCTATGGGCTGGGCAGCGACATCGCCGTGCCCGGCGACTACGACGGGACGGGTGGGGCCGAGGCGGCGGTGTTCCGGCCATCGACCGGGACCTGGTACATCCACAACTTCACCTCCGGCGCCGACCGGGTGGTGAACTTCGGGGTGGCGGGCGACATTCCCGTCCCCGGCGACTACGACGGGGTGGGCCGTTCGGAGTTGGCGGTGTTCCGGCCCAGCTCGGGGACGTGGTTCGTTCTCAACCCCGCCACCGGGGCCAGCAGCGCCGTGACCTATGGCCAGGGCGGCGACGTCCCCGTCCCCGGCGACTATGACGGGGACAAGAAGACCGACATGGCCGTGTACCGGCCCCTGACGGGCGGTTGGTATATGCACAACTCAGCCTCGGGGACCGACAGCGTGTTGGCCTACGGCATCGTCACCGACATACCCGTGGCCGGCGACTACGACGGTGACGGAAAGACCGACGTCGGCGTCTTCCGACCCGTCACGGGAGGCTGGTACATGCGCCAGAGCTCCACCGGCACCGACGCCTTTGCCGGGTTCGGCATCTCAGGTGACGTGCCCCTTCCCCCGCCCAACGCCATTTTGCGGTTCTTCCCCTGAGGCTGGTGGGTCCCGAATGACTTTCTCGATCGGCGGCCGGCCGCCCGCGTAGCGGGGCTACAACGGGTCGAACCCGTCGTCGTTGAAGTTGTCGATCACATCCCGGACCCGGTCGGGACTGGTTGAAGGGAGCGACGTCGCTGCCGGCCTGACGGTGAGGGCGCTGCCGAGGGTTGACTACCCTCGCCGGGTTGGTCCGGGCACTTTCGGCGTGCCTGGGGGTCACTCGGTGCGGAGTACGGAGGCGGGGCAACACGTCCGGCCACCACGGCGGGTCCGGCGGCCACCAGATTGACGACCACGAGCACTCCCATACAGAGGCCGGCGAGCACCAGCAGAGGGATCTGCGGTTGGGCCGCCACGCCGAGGTCACGGCCAGGGCGGCGATGAAGGGTGGTGCGTCGCGTGTGCCGTGGCGGAGACCCACGGCCACGAACTGGGTGACCCCTGGGCGCGGCCACAGCCTGAGTGCCGATCGGCGTGTCGAGGAAAGCAGGGGACACGTACAGCGACAGGCTGGTAGCGCTGGACCGCGGCGAAAACTCGGCGGGCGCTGCGACCGGTGGCGGCTCGCGGTTCAGTCGTGACTCCTCCCTCGTTGCCAATTGAAGTTTCGCGTTCCGGGATCGTGCCCATGAGGGTGGAGGCTGGTGTCTGTCTGGGGGGCTAGTACGACCGGGCGTGGGTGGGTAGCTCTCGGCCTGGCCCAGGGGTTCTCGCCTCAGGGATTACGCAGAAGAGCGCGCAGCCGCGGCCCCAGCCATGGCCGGCGGCCCCACGCCAGCAATTGGCCCCTGGCGATGGGCGGCCATTGGCTGACCCGGCCCCACGACACGAGGAGGAAGGCCGCAGGGTCGACCAACAGGTGGCAGTCGACGGGACCGAGGGCCGATCGGTTGACCGAGAGGTCGCCGTCGTCGATGGTGAGGTAGGCCCCGCCCCCGCCCCGGAGGCGCACCTCGAACCGGGCCCTTAGTCCGGCCGCCACCTCCTGGTCCACCATCGACGGGCCGAGCACGTCGAGGGCGGGGAACAAGAAGCCGTCCAGTACGAGTGCCGCAGTGCGACGATCGACGGGCCAGGCCACCCCCTCGGCCAGGGCCAGGTCGCGCCCGTGCACGACCAGCTCGTTCAGCGCCTGGCAGGCGAGGGCCGACAGCGGCAGCTCCATGCCCTGCACCAACCACGGCCTTGATTCCTGGCCCCCGGTGGCAGGCAGCACGGCCAGCAGCTGGGCCGCGGTTGTCTCGATGCGCCCGGCCATGACCCCGAGGGCGCGCGTCGTCTCGCCACCGACCAGCACGCCGCTCAGTCCGGAAAGGCCCCAGATGTCGTCGAGCAACGCCCCGCTGCCCCGCGCCGTGGCCAGCACCGCGTCGAGACTGAGGGACACGTGGACGGCGAGGTCGCCCAGGTTCCACTCGCCCAGCGCCGGCGCATCGGCGCGCCGAGCCGACCGCAGCAGGGCGGTCACGCGAGCCGACTCGTTCGTGATCGCCGCCCGGACGGCGCCCAGGTCGACCGTCGGTGTCAGCGCCACGCGGCCACCCTAAGCCGTCCCTCGGCCTCTTGGTCGGACCTCGTTGACAGGTCGGCGACGGTGCACTCAACGCGCCGACCATGACTCCCGTGAAGCCGGACAGCGCCCGTGAAATCATCTACTACGTCCTCGTGGCGGCGACGTTCGCCCTCGTCATCGTCGACCTCGCCGGCGATGGGCCCCAGTGGGGCAACATCGGAGTGTTCGTGGTGATCGCTGCTTCGGTGTTCATACGTCCCGGAGGGCTCTACAAGAACAGGAACAGTAGCCCCACCCCGACTAGCGACAGGGGAGCTGGCCGGCTCAGGCCCGAATGAGCTTCGGCCGGCGGAACATGCTCACCGTCAGCGAGAACACCGCCCAGTTGAGGAGGAGGAGAACCGCCGCGCCGATGGCCACGAGCAGCAGTGGGCTGTCGGTGCCGGCCTCCTCGGCCATGCGCTCGAGGCTGGTCTGCCAGCCGGCGGGCAAAGCGGTGAAACCAAGGGCGACTGCGCCGATGGCACCGCCCAGGCCGAACATCATGCTTTCTGAGCGGACATCACCGAGGGTGCCCGCAGTGAGGCGAGCACCCCGACGTTGGCGATGACGGCGCTGACCAGCGCGGCGGCCCCCAGCGCGGCAACGAGCTCGAGGGACGTGTAGAGAATGATGCCGCCAGGGTGGCTCCTCAGGTTGACGGTGATGATGGCGGCGAGCAACGCGATGACGGCAGCGCCCAGCCCGATCAGGGTCGCCGACGCCACCTTGCCGAACAGAATGGCCCGGTCGGAGAGGCGGCTGGTGAGCAGTGTCTCCAGCGTCTTGCGATCTCGCTCGCCGGCGAAGGCGTCGGGGACGATGGTCGTCACGGTCAGGCACGCCAGGAGGGCAGCGACGGCGATGGCGGGCAGACCCGTCCAATTCCGACCCGTCGTCCACGATACGAAGACCCCGAAGGCAACCGCTCCGATCGCGATGGAACGGATCCCGCCTCCACCCCCGCCGTCTTGGGCCCGGTGGACGAGGCCTTCTCGCAGTTCCTTCCAGATCACGGTGCCCACGTCCGAGGTCACGTCGCCCCCCTGTTGACTATGGCCAGGAAGGCGTCCTCGAGGCTGGAGTGCTCAGGGCGCACCTCTTCGATCTGCGCCCCTTGCTGCACCGCCAGCCGCACGAGGGGAGCCACCGACACGCCACTCTGCAGGGCGATCCTCAGCTGGCCGCCACCGTCGTCGCCGTCGACGCTGACCACGCCTTCGTCACGGCGTATCGCGTCGACCAGTGGACCGTCGAGGTCCCGGCCCCGGATCTCCACGTCCGACGACACGTACCGAGCGTTGAGGTCGTCGAGGTCGTGGGTCGTGAGGAACACGGTGGCGCCGTCCTTCTCCGCCAGCGAGGTGATGTCGGTCCTCAGGGCGGCCCGGGCGAGGGGGTCGAGCCCGGTCATCGGCTCGTCGAGGAACAGTATGGGTGGCCGGTGGAGCACGGCCCGGGCCAGGGCCAGCTTCTTGCGCATGCCCAGGCTCCAGGTGTCGACCCGTCTCCCTACGCCGGTCCCACAGCCCGATGTGGGTGAGCAACTCCTTGATGCGCGCCGCCCGGTCAGCCGGAGACAGCCTCCAGATCCGGGCGTAGAACTCCAGGTTCTGCTCGGCGGACAGGCGGTCGTAGAGGCCCGGTTCATCGAGCAGGACCCGGCAGTTGGAGCGCACCTGATCTCCCTGGGACCGGGTGTCGAACCCGGCGATGGTCGCCCGGCCCGACGTGGGTTCGAGGAGCCCGAGCAGGAGGCGAATCGTCGTGGTCTTGCCGGCGCCGTTGGTACCCAGGAACCCGAAGACCACGCCCGCCGGTACCGAAAGATCCATCCCGTCGACTGCCGCCCGGTCGCCGAACTTGACCGTCAACCCCTTGGCGACGATTGCCGCCTGGCCTGCTTCCACCCGCGGAATGTAGCCGAGAGGACCCGGCGAAGCCGGGGTGAAGCGTGGGGTGAAGCGTGGGGCGGCTACGGCTTCTGCCCTCCGTTCATTCGCCACCTCGGGGAAACTCGCCAACGCATCGAAGAACGGGGTCAAGTACAGCGCGATCGTGGTCGACAATCAATGGGCGAGGAACCAGGAAACCAGAACGAACAACGATTGACTCCGTCTTACCGAAGCGTTGCATCCACCGGAAGGGCGAACAGGGATGTCCACAGACGAGGCTCGGCCGAAGGCGCCAGCGAGTCAAACGCGACGCGCCCCGGCCAAGCGGACGACGACTGCGACGGCGAAAAAGGCACCGGCGCGGCGGCGTCCCTCCACCACGCCGGTGCCAGTGAAGCCGAGCCGGGCGGTAGCCAAGACGGCGACCAAGCCGACCACGACGACGCGAGCCAGCGCGAGCAAGGCCACGAAGGCCACGAAGGCCACCAAGGCCACCAAGGCCACCAAGGCCACCAAGGCCACCAAGGCCACCAAGGCCACCAAGGCCAAGGCCACGAAGGCCACGAAGGCCACGAAGGCCACGAAGGCTACGAAGGCCACGAAGGCTACCCCCACCAACAAGGCCACTGGCACGAGGGCCGGCAAGGTGACTTCGACCAAGGCGAACGTCACCGAACCCACCAGGATGACGATGCCGACGGAGGCGCCCCAGGCGGTTACGGCGACGACATCGGTCGGGACGTACGTTCCGCCCCGGCTCACGCGGGTGAGCCCATCCACGTCGGACCCGACCCTCGGGTCGGGCGGGCGGGCGCTCCTGGCCCTGCGGGCCGAGGCGGCCGGCTCGGCCCTGGCCACTTCTCAGCGCCCAGGCGGTCCCCAGGGGCCAGACTCGTCTGCCCCAAACCCATTCGGCCCCG
>JBBSHU010000087.1:0-12435 GCA_038232455.1 Acidimicrobiales bacterium | reverse complement strand
GGGTGACGAGCGACGACGCCTTGGCGTTGACCTTGCAGCCCTGCAGGCACAACCCCCGGTAGCTGCAGTGGGGCCGGTTGCCGAACCGGCCGTTGGCGATGGCGACCGGCCCCACGCGTGCCTCGATCCCGGCGCGAGAGCATCCCCGTATGAACAGCTCGCCGTCGCCGCCCACCGGGTGGGGCGAGTGGGGATAGGAATGCGGATCGCCCCAGGGCCAGTGCTGGCCAGCCACCGGGAGCTCGGCCTCGATGGCCTCGTAGTAGGGACGCAGCTCGCCGTAGGGGATGGGCCAATCGGCCCCCACCCCGTCGAGGGAGCGGGTGCGGAAGTCGGAGGGATGGAATCGGGGGGCGTAGCCGGCGAAGTGGACCATGGATCCACCCACTCCCCTCCCGGAGTTGTTGGCCCCCAGGGGGACCGGGTCCTGGCCGCCGACGACCCGGTTCTCCGTCCAGTAGAGCCGATGGGAACCGGCCTCGTCGGAGACCCAGTCACGGTCGGGATCCCAGAAGGGCCCGGCGTCGAACGCCACCACCTTCCATCCGGCCCGGGCCAGACGCTGGGTGAGCACTCCCCCGCCGGCGCCGCACCCGACGACCACGGCGTCGACCTCGTCATTGTCGTCGAAGCGGGCCATGTCGGCCCGTAGCTGATGGTTGAACCGCGTGCCGTCGTTGGGCAACAACCAGGCCGAGGCGTTGCGGTCACGGACAGTCACCGGGGCCCTGCGCCCATCGGGTTGCCGCGCCCGGCGGCTGCCGTACTCATGGGTCGCTCGCTCCGCCCCTCACTGGTGCCGCCGCCGGGCCGCTTCCAGTCGCGCCCCCCAGGCCACCGGGTCGGTGGCGTGGTGGTCGGCCACCTCCCATGGCTCGCGCCTGTCGAGGCCGGCGTTCTTGTACCCCCGCGGATAGGCGGGGCCACCGAAGCCGATCTCGTTCCAGGCCCAGGGATGGGAGTAGAAGGCCGCACAGGCGTAGCGCATCCACATGCTCCAGATACGAGGCGCGGGCAGGCCATGCCAGTCGCCTTCTTCGGTGCGTACCGATTCCAGCATCTCCTTCTGGGTGACGATGTCCAGATCGCCGAAGCCGTTGGCGGAATGGGGACGGGCGTCGTCGTCCAGGGCGGCCAGCGAAGCCCGCCACGCCTCGGGGTCCGGCGGGAGATCGTCGTAATGCCATCCGTCGGTCTGGTGCGCGGCCAGACGTGTGTCGATCATGTCGAGCACGGGAATGCGCGGCTCCTCGTCCTGGGCCAGCAGCCGGTCGACCAGCGGCCGGCCGGTGCGCTCCTCGTTCGTGGTGAAGAACCGCAACGGCCCAGGAGGCGCCAGGCGGCCCAGAACCACCGCGGCGGTGACGTCGTCCCAGGTATCGAGCTGGTCGAGCACGTCGTAGCCGGCAAAGCGGTCCTCGACGCCGCCGGCCAGCCGAGGCAGGCCGATCCGCCAGGGCTGAGGGTCGGCCATCAGCCCTCCTCCCGGCGCAGGACGGCCGCCAGCAGACCCATGGCGCCGACCATGGTGAACAGCAGCGGGGCGAAGGCGGGCGGCCCCATCTCGGCGTTGTAGCGGGCCATCGACCACCCGCCGGGCTTCTGGGCGATGCCCCGGAAGTGCAGGTACGTGCCCTGCAGCCCGTTGGCCACCACGACCGCGGACACGGCCGGCAACGCCGTCTTGGCCAGCCGCCGGGAGAACACCCCGCCGAGACCGGCCGCGGCCACCACCGGGCTCAGGGCGACGGGAACCCACATCATGCGGTTCCCGAAGCTGGCCCCGTCGTGCTCGAGGAAGATCTCCCCGCCGGTGATCAGGGCCGCGATGGCGGTGAGACCGGACAGGGCACGTTCGAAACGGCCGTGCTCGACGTCGCGCACCAGGTGATCGATGCCCTGGATCGCGCCACCCAAGGCAGAGCTATGGACGCGCCCACCTCGCCGGTCCATCCTCAGCCCCTCAGCTGGCTGATCTTGTCCCCGAACAGCGTCGAGGCAATGGCGGCCCGCCTCCCCTGCCCGTGCAGGAAGGCCGAGGCAAAGCCCTTGGCCTGTTCGTAGGTGACCTTGGCCGGCATGGGGGGTTCGTCGGGGTTCACGACCACGTCGACCAGGGCGGGGCCGGGGTGGGCCAGGGCGGCGGCGATGGCCGGCTCCAGCTCGCCGGGCCTCTCGACGCGGATTCCCTTCCCGCCGCAGGCTTCGGCCCAGGGAGCGAAATTGGCGGCCTGCTCCCAGCGCACCCCGTACTCGGGGAAGCCCAGGGCCATCTGTTCCCACAGGATCTGGCCCAGAAGGGCGTTGTTGTTGATGATCACCTTAATGGGCAGCCGATGGCGCGCCGCGGTGAGGAACTCGGCCATGAGCATGGCGAACCCGCCGTCGCCCACGAAGGCGATGCACTGGCGACCGGGGTAGGCGATCTGGGCGGCGATCGTGTAGGGCAGGCCGGGGGCCATGGACGCCAGGTTCCCCGACAGCATGAACTGGCGGTCGCCGCGGATGTCGAAGTGGCGGGCGGCCCAGGTGGCGATGGTGCCCGAGTCGGCCGACAGGATGGCGTCGTCATCGGCCAGCCGGTCGACGACCCGCATCAGGTACTGGGGTTGGATGGGGTCGCGGTCGTCGCCCTCGAGTGTCGCCATCTTCTGGCGCCAATCGACCATGGCCTCCTGGGCCGCGACCAGGAAGCCGCGGTCTTGGCGGGCGCTGAGCAGGGGCAGCAGTGCCTGCAGGGTCTCGGTCGAGTCGCCGACCAGCGGCACCTCGGTGGGGATGCGGTCGCCGGCCCGGGTGGGGTCGGCCTCGATCTGCACCGTGCGCACCCCGGCCTCAGGGAGGAACTTGGTGAACGGGAAGTTGGTGCCCACCATGAGAAGGGTGTCGGCCGTCTCCATGGCCTCCTCTGACGGCCGGGTACCGAGCAGGCCGATGCCGCCGGTCGTCAGGGGGTCGTCGTCGGCGACCACGGCCTTGCCCGACAGCGTCTTGACGATGGGGCTGGCCAGCACCTCCGCCACCGCCAGGACCTCGGCGCGCGCCCCGAGCGCTCCGGCCCCGACGAGCATCACCACCTTGGTGCCCTCGTTGAGCACGGCCGCGGCTCGGGCCAGGTCGGCCGGGCGGGGCACGCTGTGCGACGCCACGTACGTCGGCGCCGTCTGGGGGGTCCGGGCCGGCGCCCCGCCCTCCCACGGGTCGGCGTCGGCGGGCGCCTGCTGGATGTCGACCGGGAAGGTGATGTGGGCTACCCCCCGGCGCGACAGGGCGGTGCGGACGGCCTTGTCCACGAGGGTGGGAATCTGGACCGGGACGTGGATCATGGCGTTGTACTCGGCCACGTCCATGAACAGGCGGTCGAGGTGGACCTCCTGCTGGTAGCCGGTGCCCAGCAGCTTCGGCCCCTGCATCCCGGTGATGGCCAGCACCGGGGCGTGGTCGAGCTTGGCGTCGTAGAGACCATTGAGGAGATGGATGCCCCCGGGGCCGGAGGTTGCCAGGCACACGCCGAGGCGGCCGGTGGACTTGGCGTAGCCGGTGGCCATGAAGGCCGCGGCCTCCTCATGGTGCACGAGGACGAAGCGGAGCTTGTCCTGGTGGCGCCGGAAGCCTTCGGTGAGCCCGTTGATGCCGTCGCCGGGCAGGCCGAACACGGTGTCGACACCCCAGTCGATGAGGCGCTCCACCAGGAGCTCGGATGCGATCTTCTTCATTGTTCAGGCTCCTCTTCGTCGGATGAGCGATCTCAGGCCGACCCGGGCCCGGCGACCGACCGTGATGCCATGGGCCTCGGGAGGGGGCTGGCGCAGGACCCGCACCCGTCCGTGGCTCGCGGTCACCGTATGCGACGTCTCGCCCTGCCGGTTGCGGCGGAACTCGATGTCGAGCCGGGCCGGGCCCACCCGGAGGCCCTCCAGGCGGACGTCGGGCAACCATGGCGGCAGATGGGGGTCGATGAGCAGGACCCCGAGCGGGGCCACCGCCTGCAGGCCCAGGAGAGCCTGGACGAGGGCCACGATGGCGCTGGCCGACCATCCCTGGGGTTGGTTGGAGGTGGGGTAGACACCAGGGTGGGCGTGGTCGGCGTCGCGGGTGATGCCGCCGAGGACCTCGGGCAGCCGGTTGCCGGCGAACAGCTCGGTGGAGTCGAAGATGGCGCTGGCCAGGCGATGCAGCTCGTCGACGCAGCCGTACCGGGCCAGGCCCAGGGCGAACGACGCGTTCTCCACCGGCCACACGCTTCCCCGGTGGTAGCTGAACGGGTTGTAGGCGGTGTGGGCCGACGACAGGGTCCGCACCCCCCAACCGCTGAACAGGTCGGGTTCGAGCAGGCGGCGGGCCACGGCCGGACCGAGCGCCTTGGGCACGATGCCGGCGGCCAGCATGTGGCCACCGTTGGACGAGATCGACCTGACCAGGGCGCCGTCGGGGCCGAGGGCCATGGCGTAGAACTGGCGGTCGGGCATCCAGAAGGCGGCGTGGAAGCGGCTCTTGAGCGAGGCGGCCCGGCGCAGCATCCGGGCCGCCTCCACGCCGTGGCCGGCGGCGGCGAAGGCAACCGCCGCCAGCCGCAGGCCGAAGAACTCGTACGCCTGCACCACGCTGGTGGCGATCGGTGGCTCGATGACGCGGCCTTCGTCGTCGACGATGGCGTCCTGCGAGTCCTTCCAGCCCTGCTGCTTGACGCCTTTGGACGACTTGGACTGATACTCGAGGAAGCCGTCGCCGTCGCAGTCGCCGTAGTCCTGCATCCACTCCAGGACCCGACGGGCGGCCGGGAGCAGCCCGTCGACCACGGAACGGTCGCCGCTCCACAGCAGGTGGACGCCGAGCATGATCAGGAAGTCGGCGGGGGCGGTGTAGTCGCCGTAATAGCGGACGAAGGGATCCTCGCCGAGCAGCGACAGCGGACCGCGCCGCGCCTGGTGGAGCATCTTGCCCGGCTCCTCGTCGAACCAGTCATCGACGTGCTCGCCCTGCCAGGCCGCGTTGGTGAGCAGGGTGTCGCGCAGCATCGTCGGCATGGCCAGGGCGGCCTGACCGGCGATGGTGAGGCTGTCGCGTCCGAACAGCTGCTGGAAGATGGGCAGCCCGGCCACGGGCGTGGCGGGGCCGGTACGCACGCCGAGTGGGAGCGAGGCCAGATCCTCGATGGCGGTCTGCCAGGCTCGGGCTACCGTGGAGTTGGTGGTGGTGAGCACCGGCGCCTCGTCGAGCAGGGCGTGGGTGACTGCACTGATCGACGCGACCCGCTCGGTCAAAAGGCGAGCCCGACGGTCGGGCTGGACCGGGTCGAGGTGGGCCACGGCACACAACTCCAGCTCCACCGGATGCCCGGGCGCGAGCACCAGGGCGACGATCAGGGCCGTGCCCGTCCAGGAGGCGGGAGCCGGTGAGCGCTCGAGGCGCACGGCCACGCAATGTCGCAGCTTGGGGTGCAAGTAGGCGAAGACCAGTTCCTGGGCGGACTCGTCCCAGCGGGCCTCCACCTCGGCGGTCTGCGTGCGCTTCCCGCTGTCCGCCTCCTCGATGTCGGCGAAGTCGGCAGCCAGGTTGATGCCGAGCAGGAAGCTGGCCGCGCCACCGCGCGCCTGATCGCCGAGGGCGTAGTTCTCGATGCGGATGCGGGTGCGCATACCTTCGTCGCTCACCGTGCGGGCGATCTCCAGGTAGACGCTCGCATCGGGAACCTGGGGACCACCGGCCACCTCGGCGTAGGCCAGGAAGCCGTGGCGGGAGGTCGCGCTGGCGGCGAAGGGCACGAGCGGCACCCCGTCGGCCGTGAGCTCCTGACGGCACAGCAGCCGGGTGTTCTCGATGTAGAACCCCTCGGTTCCCTCTCCCGTGACGGCGCCGTGGGCGTCGGTCACCAGCATCGAGTAGCCGCTGTAGATGAAGCGCCGGTCGGCTCGGGCCCGCAGCTCGAACGGGGCGGTCACGCGGACGCTTCGAGCGGAGCGGTCAGGCTGAGAGGGCTCTGTCCCATCACGCCGCCCAGCGTTGGGCGTCCGCCCATTTGAAGGTGAGGCCATGGCCGGGGTTGCTGCGGTCGGGGACCAGGCGCCCGTCAACGGGCTCCAGAACGCCGTCGAAGAGCATGCGCTCGATTCGCACATGGTCGTGGAACCACTCGACATGGCGGATCGGCGCCAAGGCGCAGCAGATGTGAGCGTGCAGGGCGGGGGCGGTGTGCGCCGACAGTGGCATCGACCGGGCTTGGCACAGAGCTGCGACCTGGAGCAGTCCGGTGACGCCACAGCGCGTGGCATCGGCCTGCAGGACGTCGATCGCCCCGGCGCCAAGCATGCGCTCGAAGTAGGCCACGTCGTAGCCGTACTCGCCAGCGGTGACGTCCATCCCGGCCGGCACACCGCTGCGGACGCGGTGCATGCCCTCAAGATCGTCGGATGTCACCGGCTCCTCGAACCAGGTCACGTCAAGGTCAGCGAAAGCCTGGGCGTGGGCGAGGGCCTGCGCCGGCGTGTAGGCGCCGTTGGCGTCGACGAAGAGCTCGACGTCGGGTCCGATGGCCCTCCGAGCCGCAGCCACCCGATCCTCGTCGACGGCCGGATCGCTCCCGACTTTCATCTTGACCCTGGGGATGCCCAGATCGACCCAACCCGCCAGCTGCTCTGCGAGGTCGACGGTGCTGTAGGAGGTGAACCCACCGCTGCCATAGACGTCGACACTCTCGCGCACAGGTCCGAGCAGATCGACCAGCGCCACGCCGAGGACGCGAGCCTTGAGGTCCCACAGGGCGGCGTCGACGGCGGCGATGGCTCCGGAGGCGACTCCTGCCCGACCGACGTTGCGGACGGCGCGCACCATCGACGCCCACGCAGTGGGCACGGCCAGGGCCTCGAGGCCGATCACCCGCGGGGCCAGCATGCGTGCGACGAGCCCGGCCGCCGCCGCCTCCGCGTAGCTGTAGCCCAGACCCCGTTGACCGCCCGCGGTGACCTCGGCCACGATGATGGTGGTGGCGTCCCACTCCAGGGTCCCGTCCGCTTCGGGTCGGTCGGTGGGGATGGTGAACGCTGAGGCGCGTACCTCGTCGATGAGCGGGAGGCTACGCGTGCCGCTCAACTGATGCGGACGCTGACCTTGTGCAGGCCGGTGGCCCCTTCCGGGCCGCTCTTGCGGTCCTTGTCGACCTGCATCTTCGCGCCGCCGTCGAAAGCCCGTACCACCAGGCGGTGCTCCCCCGAACGGCTCGGGGTCCACATGTAGCTCCAGAGGCTCCAGGTGAGGCGGGAGCCGCTGTAGTCGATGGTGGCCGGCTGCCAGCTGGCCCCGTCATCGGCGCTGACCTCGACCTTGGATATCCCACGGTCTCCGGCGAACGCCGTGCCCTTCAGCATCACCGGGGCCATGGGCAGCGGCCGATCGAAGGTCGGGGCGGAGAAGCGCGACTGGGTCTGGACCACGAAGTCCGGGCCCCAGCCCTGGTTCTCGTAGAAGCCCTGCTCATCCGTGGCTGACAGCTGAATGCGGTCGATCCACTTCACGTTCTTCTCGCCGTAGAGGCCGGGCACGATGATGCGGGCCGGGAACCCGTGGCGGAGCGGGAGCGCCTGACCGTTCATCTCGTAGGCTACCAGGGTGGTCGGGTCCATGGCCTTGGCCAGGGGGAAGGTGTCGGTGTAGCCGTCGACGCCGTGGAAGACGACGTCGCGCACGTTGCTTCGCGGCCTGGCCTCCTCCAGGAGCTGGCGCAAGGGGACACCCTTCCAAGCCGCGTTGCTCATGAGGCCGCCTCCGACGCTGTTGCTGATGCAGGCCAGCGTGGACTCCTGGACCACCGAGGGCAGTCGGCTGATGCCGGCGAAGTCGTACTGGCGGGGACGCTCGACGTCTCCTCCGATCTCCAGGCGCCAGGCGCCCTTGTCCACCTGGGGGTCGATGAGGTTCTGGGTGACGACGTAGAAGCGGTCGTTGGGAGTGATCGGGGTGACGTCGCCGTTGTTCTGCAGGCCGTCGTAGCTGAAGGTCGAGCGCGTGTAGAGCCGCTGGAGCACCCCCCCGGTGGCGATGGCCAGCCCCAGTCCGGCCCCGCCGGCGAGCAGCGCCCGGCGACCGACGGGCGAGTTCTCGGAAACCTCGGCCGGTCGGGGGGCGAGGAGGCGGTAGGCGACGACCAGGCTGGCGGCGAAGAAGGCATAGGCGAACAGCAGCCAACCAGCATTCGCCACGCGGGCGGTGCCTCGGGGTGCCCCCCGGTAGTAGCTGGATAGCAGCGGCCAGAACGCGGCCACCGAGACGACCCACGCCACCCCGACGATCACGGCCAGCACGATCACGGCTCGCCGGCTCAGCTCGGGACTACCCAGCGTCGGCCCGTCCGCCCGCTGCTGGCGCTGGGTGAGCCTGGCATAGATAGCGCCGACGACCGCCCCGAGCACAAGGGTGGCCAGCAGCACACCGAACACACTCAGGGCCTTGAGCCGCCCGTAGCTGCCGATGCGGCCGATCAGGTTCAGGAACGGCTTTACCGGGACCCGCTCGCCCAGGCGGTCCCCGATCAGCTCGGCTGGCGAGGGCACGCCGAGGCCGAGGCGCAGCAACGCCTGCACGAGCGTCATGGCCAATGCAGCCACCACCCCGGCAAGGGCTCCGACGGCCAGTGGCTGTCTGGTGGGGCTCTGGTCTGTCATGTGCACGCCAACCTTTCATGATGGTCCGCGAATGAGAAGGTCCGGAGCCCGAATGTCACCGCTCCGTAAGGACTTATCACGGCTGCGTTCCGGCTGGCGCGGGGCCGGCGACGGGCGGGTTCACCGGGCCCGACCGGCCCAGATGGGCGAACCATCGGCCCGACGGTGTCTCGGTCATCGACTTCACCCGAAGGCCGGCCAGCCCGCCCAGTGCTTCGATGGCGTCAGCGCCGACCACGGCCCAGGGGAAGCGGTCGCTCCGCTGGCCGTCGCGTTCCAGCCAGGCGCTGAGACGGCGCCAGGGGGTGCCCGGAGGCTCGACCTCGACGAGTACCTGTCCGTGGGCCATGGTGAGCTGGCGGCATCGCGCCAACAGGCGGATGGGGTCGCCGCCAATGCCGACGTTGCCGTCGAAGACGAGGACGGTGGCCCACCGGCCCTCGTTCGGCACCGACCCGAAGACGTCGCCCTCGACCACGGTCGCACCTTGCCGGCGGGCCAGGGTGACGGCTGCCGGTGACAACTCGATCCCCAGAGCTGCAACCCCCTGGGCGGCCAGCCTGGCCACCAGGCGACCGGGGCCGCAGCCGATGTCGATAACCGGGCCGTCGATGGCGGCAAGCAGGTCACATTCCTCGGCGGTGGCGGGAGCGTGCCAATTAGCCGCGTCGAAGACAAGAGCCTCGCCCGTCTGGGCCCGCAGAACCACGCTGTCGCCCGTCGCAGTGCCGGGGGACGGGTGCCACAGGTTCGGGGCGATGGCCGGTTGTGAGGAGCCGATGGTCACACCAGCCAGTGCCATCAGCGGGACCAACCCACATCGAGCCCGGCGACCGGGCGGCTTGGCGCGCTCGAACTCACCTTGGCACGCATTCGACCGGCGCCCACCACGTCGAAACGCTCAGGTATCAGGAGAAGGCCCGTCGCGGCTGAGTGAAGTGCTGGGCGCTGCGGTGGTCGAGGGCGCTGTAGGTGAGGCTGACGACCGCGGCATAGACCAGGTGGTGGAAGGCGTCGGTGAGTAGCGCCTTGGCGCCCCACTCCTTCACCGCAGGAGTCACGCCCAGCGCAGGCAACATGACCAGGTCATTTCCCCAGACGGCGGCGAAGTGGGCCCCCGCGGCGACTGAACCGGTGAGGCCGGCAGCACCAGCGAGGCCCCTGACGGCCCCCCACGACGTGCCGAAAGCCCAATGGACCACGTTGGAGAACCGCGCCTTCTCCTTGTCGCCCTTGGGCTCGACACCGAGCACCTTGGCGGCGGCGTCGGCCGGCGCTGAGCTGGCCTCGCGACCTGTCAACTTCATCTCTAAAGTGCTCGACAGTGTCATCGCGAGGGTGCCGGCAACGCCGGCCACCAGGCCCTTACCCACCGTCGCGGCCACATCACCTGTGCGCATACACGTCCTCCTCGGGGGCTTCGTTGGCTTGTCGCTTCACGCCGGCACCGACAACGAGACGTCCAACCCATGAGCAGTCGTCATCGCGCCATCACGACCACCTCATGGTCGTCCTCCGCCAGCAGTGGCGACCCGGTCCTGGCCCAGGCGTCGAGGCGTTCGTCGGCCGGGGTGCGTCCCCGGGCCACGAAGCGCTCGGTGTAGTCCTGCACTGCGTCGGTGATCTCGGTGCCGGCACCAGCCATGGTGTCGGTGGCACTCCTGGGCGGCCGCCGCCAACCCTGGATCAGCGAGACCGCGACTCGCAGCCAGACACCAAGATCCGGCAAGGCCGGCGGCCGCCCGTTCGGCCCGCGCCCCGGCCTCGGGGTTGCGCAGCAACCACGATGCGACGGCGGCGGCCGCCTGCCACCAGGGAGCCGGGAGAGCGTCTAGGAAACGAAGCTCCAGCCATCCCTTCGGTCGCACCGGCGGGAAGAGCGTGGTCAGGTGGTAGTCGAGGTCCTCGGCCGTCGGGTAACCGAGCTCGTGGCCGTCGGTCAGCCACCGGCCGAAGCGCAGGTCTTCGACCAGAGGCACGAAGTCGGCTGGGTGGCGCCGGATGAACATCACTCGAGCGTCCAGCACGTAGGCGGGCCACAATTCACAACCCTGGCCGGGGCACCATGCCGGGGCCGTACGGCTGCGATCGATCGCCGACCAAATCGCCAGCCGGGTGGAGGCCAAACCGGTAGGTGCACCGTCGTGAAGTGGAGAGTTGGCAAAAGCGGCAGCGAGCACCGGGCCGAGGAGGTTGGCTCGCCTCCAGCGCGCCTGGCGATCAGCTTCGGTGCCTAGGCCCAGATTCACCTGGAGGGAAGCGGTGGCGGTCATCATGATCGACCCGGCGGCCCCGTCGGCGGCGAAGAACGCGGCCATGGCGTCGTACCGGGGGGTGGACAGCACTCGGGGGGTCGACCCTTGCGGGACCAGACCCATGCCGACCAGGCGGGTGTCGCTGCGGGCGGCCTGGTCAGTCACAGCGCCAACGTCAGCGCCGACGTCGGCGCACAGGGAGGAGATCGAGGACCGGGGCTGTGAGCTGAGCTCGAGCTGGCCTCCGGGTTCGATGCTGAGGGCACTGCCGCCGGGCAGGACCAGATCGGACAGCCGGCCGTGGTCCACGTCCCCTTGCCCGTTACCGCGGGACGACCTCACCAGCCATTCCAGCTCCAGGCCGACGAGATCCCCCCCGTCGTCGGGAAAGGATCGTTCCTGAACGTGCGCGATCGCTTCGGTGAGGCTCAGCCTCGGTCTCTTCGACGGCATGACGGCCTAGGAGCACCTCGTCGGCGGGGTTCGGGGTGACGCCGACGATCCTGCACTGTTCCCGTCCACACCCGGATGACCTTTCCCGTCACACCTGCCTCGCGCAACCGGATTCGGCGAACTGTCCGAGTTCTGTAAGAAGTGGTCGCTCGGGGTAGATTGAGCGGCGATGGCCGTCCATCAGCCGGCGCACCTCTTGAATACCGTCGGCCCTCAGGTGCTGGTGGTCGAGAGCGACGCGCATACGGCCACCATGGTGCGCCGCTCCCTCGAAAGGGCCGGCTTCGCTGTGAAGGTGAGTACCTGCGGCACGCATGCGTTGCGCTGGCTCAAGACCTCCGGGCCCGATCTCGTCGTGCTCAATCCCCGACTTCCGGGTGAGGAGACTCTGAGCCTTCGGCGTCTGCGCGCATGCACCGACGCTCCCGTCGTCATGATCAGCCCCCTGGCCGACAAGCATGAGCGCACATGGGGCCTGCAGCTGGGGGCCGACGACTACGTCCCCAGCCCGCTATGCACCGACGAGCTGGTGGCCCGGGTGAGATCCGTGCTGAGAAGGGCGCGCCCAGTTCCCGGCTCCGCAGGTGTCGACCTCGTGGCGCCAGTGTCGCTGGAGCTCGACAACGCCAGTCGGCGGGTGCAGGTGTCGGACGTCTGGGTGGCCCTGACCAACATCGAGTTCCGGCTGCTCTCGTTCCTGGCGTGTCATCCCGCTCAGGCATTCCGTCGCGAAGAGCTGCTCGAACAGGTCTGGGGCTACACCATCGGCGACCAGTCGACGGTGACCGTCCACGTCCGCCGGCTCCGGGAGAAGATCGAGCCCGACCCTGCCAATCCGGTGTTCATCGTCACCCTCTGGGGGGTTGGATACCGCTTCGACCCCTCAGGAGGGCGTGACGACCGGGGCCATGTTTGACAGCGCCCACGCCGCGTTGACCAACCCGACATGGCTGAAAGCCTGGGGGAAGTTGCCCATGAGCTCGCCCGTGGCCGGGTCGGCCTCCTCGCTCAGCAGCCCGAGGTCGTTGGCGTACGCGGTGGCCCGCTCGAACAGCTCGGTGGCCCGCTCC
>JBBSHU010000086.1:0-12558 GCA_038232455.1 Acidimicrobiales bacterium | reverse complement strand
CTAAGCGCCGAACAGGGCAGGGTCAGTGCCGACCGCTGGACCGGACAGGCCGAGATGGGCCCAGGCGGCGGCTGTGGCCACCCGGCCACGGGGTGTACGCATCAGGAGGCCCTGCTGGAGCAGGAACGGCTCGTACACGTCCTCGACCGTCTCGGTGGCCTCCCCTACACAGATCGACAGCGTGGACAGGCCCACCGGGCCGCCGCCGAAGCGTTGGCACACCGCCGTCAGGATGGCCCGGTCGACCTTGTCGAGGCCGGCTTCGTCGACCTCGAACAGGGCCAGGCCTTCCCGTGCCGCCTGTTCGGTGACGGTGCCATTGCCTCTTACCTCGGCGAAGTCGCGGACCCGTCGCAGCAGGCGGTTGGCGATACGCGGGGTGCCCCTGGCCCGCCGCGCCACCTCCAGTCCTCCGGCCGGGTCGAGAGCGACACCCATGATGCCGGCGGCCCGGGCCACGATGGCCTCGAGCTCGGCCACGTCGTAGTAGTCGAGGCGGGCGACGAAGCCGAAACGGTCTCGCAGGGGGCCGGTGATCAGGCCGGTGCGGGTGGTGGCCCCCACCAGGGTGAAGGGAGCCAGATCGAGGCGGATGGACCGGGCCGACGGGCCTTTGCCCAGCACGATGTCGAGCTGGAAGTCCTCCATGGCCGGATAGAGGACCTCCTCCACCACCCGGGGCAGGCGATGGATCTCGTCGATGAACAGCACGTCGCCCTCGTCGAGGTTGGTGAGCACCGAGGCCAGGTCGCCGGCCCGCTCCAGGGCGGGTCCGGAGGTGACCCGCAGGTTCACTCCCCCCTCGGCGGCCACGATGGCCGCCAGGGTGGTCTTGCCCAGCCCCGGAGGTCCGGCGAAGAGCAGATGGTCGACGGCCTCGCCCCGGCGGCGGGCCGCCTCCAGCAGGATCTCCAGGTGCTGACGTAGCCGGGCCTGACCGACGAACTCGCTCAGCCGACGAGGACGGAGGCCGGCCTCGTCGGGCGCCTCGCCATCGACAGCCGAGCCCGTGAGCAGCTCGTCACGCATCGCCATTATCGGGCGGCGGCGAGGAGCCGGAGGGCGTTGCGCAGGAGGTCTTCGACCTCACCGTCGGCGGGCAACTCGTGCAGCACGGCACCGATCTCGTCGGTCTCGTAGCCGAGGCCGGCCAGGGCCTCCCTGAGGTCGCTTCGAGCCGTGGGGCCATCGGCGCCGACCAGGACGGCCACGGTCTCGGGGGCCAGATCGCCGACATCGAGGCGGGACTTCAGCTCGATCAACAGACGGGCCGCAGTCTTGCGGCCGACACCGGGAACCAGGGTGAGGGCGTCGATGTCGCCCTCGGCCAGGGCGCGGCGCAGGTCGGCAGGACCGTGCACCGACAGGATGGCCAGGGCCAGTGCGGGGCCGACTCCGTGAGCCCCGATCAGCGCCTCGAAGCAGTCACGGTCGTCGCGGGTGGTGAAGCCGTACAGGGTGAGTGCGTCTTCTCGCACGTGAAGGTGGGTGTGGAGCATCACCGCCGACCCCGGTTGGCCCACGGCAGCCACGGTGGCAGGCGCCACCGTGGCCCGGTAGCCGACACCGCCCACCTCGATCACCACTTCGCCCCGGGCGGACCGATCGACGAGGGTGCCCCGCAGTGAACCGATCAACGCCGGGCTCCGATCGACGAGCGAGCCACCCGGGCGGCCATGGGCGCCCGCGCCAGGTGGCACAGGGCCAAGGCGAGGGCGTCGGCGGTGTCGGGGGGGCGAGGGGGCTCGGACAGGTTCAACAGTGACGCCACCATGCGTTGCACCTGCTCCTTGGTGGCCGCCCCATAGCCGGCAACGGCCTGCTTCACCTCGTTGGGCGTGTACTGCACGACCGTCCAGCCGGCCTGGACGGCGGCGGCCAGCACCAGCCCGCTGGCCTGACCGACCGACATGGCGGTGCGGGCGTTGACCTGGAAGAAGAGCCGCTCGACGGCCACGACAGGGGGTTTTACCGCGTCGTGGTCGCCAGCCAGAGGTCCAAGCTCGGCCAGGAGGCCCCGGAGCTCGAGGTCGAGGGCGGCCAGACGATCGGGAAGGTCATCCGACGGCAGCGTGGTGATGACCCCGGCAGCCACCGACCGGTCGACGCCGCCGACGCGCGCCACGCAGCCGTAGCCGCACCGGGACACTCCGGGGTCGATGCCGAGTACGAACATGCGTTCGTGAACCTAGCGCGCCCGATGGCGTCGTGCGCGGATGCCCGCTCCCGCCTGTGATCGACTGTCACCGTGCTCACCGCCTTCGGTGCGGTGGCGGTGGCCTTCATGATGGCGATGTACGCCCTCGAGCATCGCCACCCGAACTTCGTCGTCGCTTTCGCCTTCGGTTGTGCCCTGTCGAGCGTCTACGGCTTCCTGTCGGGAGCCTGGCCGTTCGGGGTCGTGGAGATGGTGTGGGCGGTGATCGCCCTCCGTCGCTTCGCCGTGGCCCGGGGCCGGTCCCCGACCGGCGACGGCCGCTGAGCCTGGCCTATCGCCGACGCAGGATCCCCGCGCTCTTGCACCCCACGCAGCGGATGGCCTCGGGCATGGCGTCGAGGCGCGCCTCGGCGATCGGGCGACGGCAGTCGTCGCAGATGCCGTAGGTGCCGGCGTCCAACCGGGCCAACGCCTGGTCGATCTCGTCGATCCTGGTACGGACCTCGCCGGCGACCACCAGGAGCTGCTCGCGCTCGACGTTGAGGGTGTCGACCTCGCCGAACCCGTCCTCGTCGGCCATCTCCGCAGCGCCCCGGCCGTCGACCAGCGCCTGGGCGGCCGCCGACAACCGTTCCAGGTCGGCCACGTAGGAGTTGCGCCGGGTGGACAGCGCCAGGCTCTGGCCGGCGAGAAACGCTGTTCCGAAGGACTGCAGATCTGAAGTGGGGGTGATTGTCATAACGCCTCTGTCTCTCGTCTCGGCATGGGGCCGGTTATGGGGGTGAATGGTCTACGGAGGTGCGTGCCCCTCCGTACTCATCGACGAACGCGGGTCGCGGGACGTGAGGAAAACGGGAAGGGAGGAAGAGGGGGGTGTCAGCAGGAACCGCTCTGGCACCAGGCACGGTCCTCGGTGGGAACCGGCCTTTTCATTGTACGCCCTATCTACCCGTGTTCGTGAAGAGGCAACCACGGACGCCTCAGGCGGCGACGTCGCCCTTCCTGCCGTCGTCGCCTTCCGGCTTGGGGGCGTGGCTTTTGAGGTAGATGCCAACCGGCACGCTCAAGCCCCAGACGGCCAGGCCCAGCACGGTGTCGATCCACATGACCGGGATCGAGAGGAGGAACACCGCCACCGGTGCCAGGGACCCGAGCGACGCCCACCGGTAGGCCGCCGGCGTGAGCGGCCGGAAGAAGAGCCCGGACCTATGGGCCCGCCACAGCAACACCCATTCGAGAAGGCTCACCATGGCCACATTGACGGCGAAGAGCGACACCGCTACCGGGTTCTCGAAGTAGCGCCCCATGGCGTCTGCAGGGAAAGGCAGGAACGCGACCCAGGCGAGGTAGGGAAGCGTCCAGGACACGTATGCCGAGTCCATGCTGCGGAGCGTGGCCACGAAGCGATGGTTGGCCAACCAGTACGAGCCCATGACGGCGAAGGCCACGAAGAAGATGATGATCTCGTCGGACATCGCGCCGAGCTTGTGGAGCAACTCGGTGGCGTCGCCCTCGAAGTCGAGCGTGGGTGGGTGCAGCTCGAGGGCGATGAGGGTGAGGGCGATGGCGTACACCGCGTCGGAGAAGTTGGCGACCCGGTCGAACTCGAGGCCTCGGCCGGAACGGGGGTAGCGCAGCGTGCGCCCGTCGGACAGCGGATTCGACGGCAGGTCCGGATCGGTGGGCTGATCGTCGCTCATCGGTCGATAAGGGTGCGAAGTCCTACGCCGTGACCAAGGTGAGGATCTCCTCGGGTATGTCGAAGTTGGCATAGACCGCTTGGACGTCGTCGTGGTCCTCGAGCAGGTCGATGAGGCGCAGGACCTTGCGGGCATCGGATTCGGATTCGAGGTTCACCACCGTGGTGGGGATCATGGTGAGCTCGGATGACTCGATCGTGATGCCGGCCTCCTCTAGGGCGCTACGCACCTTGGCCAGGTCGCTCGCCGCCGTGGTCACCTGCCACGTATCGCCGTGGTCGGCCATGTCCTCGGCGCCCGCCTCCAGAGCGGCCAGCATGAACTCGTCGTCGTCGTCGGTCTTGGGGGTGACGATCACGCCCTTGCGCTGGAACTGCCAGGCCACGGCGCCCGATTCGGCGCTCGACCCGCCGTACTTGGAGAAGGTGCTGCGCACCTCGGCACCGGTGCGGTTGCGGTTGTCGGTGAGGCATTCCACGTACACGGCCACCCCGCACGGGGCGTAGCCCTCATAGGTGATGGGCTCGTAGCGGACACCCTCGAGCTCGCCGGAGCCCCGCTTGACCGCCCGCTCGATGGTGTCGATCGGCACCGAGGCGTCGCGGGCCTTCTGGAACATGGAGCGGAGAGTGGCGTTGGAGTCCATGTCGCTGCCGCCCTCCCGGGCGGCCACCTCGACCTGGCGGATGAGCTTGGCGAACAGCTTGCCCCGCGCCGCGTCGGATGCCCCCTTCTTGTGCTTGATCGTCGCCCATTTGGAATGACCGGACATGTGGCTCTCCTCTCCTACAGGCTGGCAAGAAACGCCTGGTGCAGGCGCAGGTCGTCGGACAACTCGGGATGGAACGCCGCCACCAGGACGGGGCCCTGGCGGCACAGCACGGGCAGGACGTCACCGCCGGGCGGGGTGATGGTGGCCACAACCTCGACACCCTCCCCGACCCGCTCGACAACCGGAGCCCGTATGAACGTGGCCGGAAAGTCGCCGCCCGCCAGCCCGGACACAGCCAGGGGAACCTCGAACGAGTCGACCTGGCGTCCGAAGGCGTTGCGACGCACACCCACGTCGACGGCGCCGAAGCACCGCTGGTCGGGCCGACCGTCGAGGATCTCCGCGGCCAGAAGGATCATGCCGGCACACGTGCCGAAGGTGGGGAGGCCGTCGGCCAGGCGCTCGGCCAGGGCATCGTCGAGACCTGACGTGGCCAGCAGCCTCGACATGGTGGTGGACTCGCCCCCGGGCAGGATGACGGCCTCCACTCCGGTGAGATCCTCGGGTCGGCGGACCTCGACAGGATGGGCGCCGAGGGCGGAGACCGCCTCAGCGTGAAGGGCCGACGCCCCCTGGAGGGCGAGGATCCCGATCTTCCTGCCGCGATGACTCATGGCGTGCACCTGGAGGGACCGAGCTCATGGCCCCTACCAACCGCGTTCGGAGAGGCGCACGGCGACGTCGGTGGACTCCTCGCCGCGCATGGCCTCGCCCAGGCCGCGGCTGACCTTGGCCACGATGTGGGGGTCGTTGAAATGGGCGGTGGCCTCGACGACGGCCTTGGCCCGGGCCTCGGGATCGCTGCTTTTGAAGATGCCCGACCCGACGAACACCGACTCGGCGCCCAACTGCATGACCAGGGCCGCATCGGCCGGAGTGGCCAGCCCCCCGGCGCAGAACAGGGGCACGGGCAGGCGGCCGGTGCGGGCCACCTCCTGAACCAGAGAGACGGGAGCCTGGAGCTGTTTGGCCCAGCCGTAGACCTCGGCTGATTCGGCGGTGGTGAGCCGGCGGATGTCGCCCAGGATGGAGCGCAGGTGCCGCACCGCCTCTTTCACGTCGCCGGTGCCGGCCTCGCCCTTGGAGCGGATCATGGCCGCTCCCTCGGAGATGCGGCGAAGGGCCTCGCCCAGGTTGGTGGCGCCGCAGACGAAGGGGACAGTGAACGCCCACTTGTCGATGTGGTGGGCTTCGTCGGCCGGGGTGAGCACCTCGCTCTCGTCGACGTAGTCGACACCGAGGGCCTCGAGCACCTGGGCCTCGGCAAAATGGCCGATGCGGGCCTTGGCCATCACCGGGATGGTGACGGTGGCCTTGATGCCCTCGATCATGGCCGGGTCGCTCATGCGGGCCACGCCACCATCGCGACGGATATCGGACGGCACGCGCTCGAGGGCCATCACGGCGACGGCACCGGCGCGCTCGGCCAGGGCCGCCTGCTCGGGAGTGACCACGTCCATGATCACGCCGCCCTTGAGCATCTCGGCCAGGCCCCGCTTCACCCGTTCGGTACCGGTGGTTCGCTCTGGTTTCACGACATCGAGCCTACCGCTGACCCTCAGGTAACCGTGGCTTGGGCCCCGACGTCGGGCAGTTCCACGAAGGTACGTCCCGGGGAGAGCGGGATGGGGGCGCCGGCGGCGTCCGTGTAAGTGGTCATCGCCGTCTGCGACGACTTCGACCACTTACCTTTCACAATCTTGCCGTCGGAGAACACCCAGGCCTCGCCCGTGCCCTGCAGCTTGCTCTCGTAGACCTGGGACCCGACCGAGTCGGTTGCACCTTCGACGGCCACCAGGGGGGCGAACTGGATGATCACGTTGGTGGACGCGATCTGGCTGCCGTCCTGGAGCATGTCAGGGCTGCCGTCCATGGTGCGCTTCCACATCTTGGTGGCAGCATCGAAGTCGAAGCCCACCGCCTGGGTACCCACGGTCAGGGCGATGGCGGTGGCCGGGGTGGCTCCGGCCGGGGCGAAGGATTGGCCGGCCTTGAGGAACGGTGAGAACCGGGGCGGCGGCTTGGCTCCCGCCGGGGCGTGGCCGTAGAGGGCGGCCGTGGACGTATAGGCGGTGTGGTCGCCGGTGTGAGGGCCGTGATTCGGGTAAGCCGCCTTGTCGTCGCCCTCGGAGACGGCGGTGAGTCCCGGCGTGGAGCGGATGAGGGCCTCGAAGCGGGTGGACCCGCCGGAGAACGAGAACACGCCTCCGAAGGGTGCAGCCAGATCGGGGTCGGTCGGTCGCACCGAGCGCACCGGGCCGATGTCGTCGGAGTCGGTCGACTGGTACACGCCCAGTAGCCGGGTGAAGCCGCCCTCGACGACCTCCTCGTAGACCACGTCGGCCGCGTTGACCCCCGCCTGGGGCCGGGCGAGGGGGACGTTGTCGATCTTGATGTTGAGCGCCGCTCGAGTGGCGTTGGCCGGGTTGGTCACGGGTAGGCCGGTGAGCGGGTACCCGGCGGCGGAAGTAGTCGTGGTCGTGGCCAAGGGGGCCTTGGCCTTGGGCTTGGACTTCGAGCAGGCCGACCCCACCACGGCGAGGACGACCACGAGGGCGACGAGATAGACGCGGCTTGACGTACGGGTTCTCAAGATCAGAGCTCCTTCAGGGCCTGGATGCGTTCCTCGAGGGGAGGATGGGTATCGAACAGGCGGTTCAGCCTGGCTAGGCGACCCTGGTCGGGGGTACGGGCGAGCGGCGACTCGATCCAGAGGTGGGCGGTGGCTTGCGACCCGGAGTGTACGACGGTGGTGTCGTCGCGCAACTTCTCGAGGGCCGACAGCAGGCCTGGAGGGTACCGGGTGAGTTGCACGCCGCTGAAATCGGCGAGGGCCTCACGGCGTCGGCTGACTGCGGCCTGCATCACCCGGGCGACGAGGGGGGCCAGGGCCAGCAGGGCGAGACCGAAGACGGCCACGGCGATCCCGGCGCCGCCGCTGTCGCCGCTGTCGTGGTCTCTCTGGCGTGGCCCACCCCACCACATGAAGCGAAGAGCGAAATCGGACATGAGGCTGACCATGCCCACGAAGGTGACGGCCAGCGTGGACGAGAGGATGTCGTAGTTCTTGACGTGGCTGAGCTCGTGGGCGAGCACCCCTTCGAGCTCGATGCGGCTCATTTTGTCGAGCAGACCGGTGGTGACGGCCACCGCCGCGTGCTTGGGGTTGCGTCCGGTGGCGAAGGCGTTGGGCGCCGGGTCGTCGATCACGTAGATGCGGGGCTTGGGCAGGCCGGCGGCGATGCACAGGCCCTCGACCAGGTTGTGCAACCGGGCGTAGGCCTCGGGGTCGGCCGGTTTGGCGTGGCTCATGGCCAGGGCCACCGCGTCGGACTTCCAGTAGGCCGTGAAGCTGCCGGCGACGACGACCACGGCGGCGATGACCAGGAACACGAGGCCGAGGCCGAGGAGGCGGTCGACCGCGAAGGTCACGAGGGCCACGAGCACCACGAAACCGGCGACGAGCAGTACCGAGCGCCGCTTGTTGGAGGAGATCTGTTCGTACAGGTGACCCGGCCCCCGAGTCAGCCGGCCCAGGCGGGCGCGAGGTGTCCCCGAGAATCAGGCCTCAGAGGGTCGGCCATCAGAACTGCACGGAGACGGGCCCGCGCGAGGCATCGTCGGCCTCGAAGTACTCGCGGGACTTGAACCCGAAGGCGTTGGCCAGCAGGTTCGACGGGAAGCTCTGGATCTTGGTGTTCAGCTTGAGCACCGAGTCGTTGTAGAACTGGCGGGCGTAGGCGATCCGCCCCTCGGTGCCCGACAGCTCCTCCTGGAGCTCGAGAAAGTTCTGGTTGGCCTTGAGATCGGGGTAGGCCTCGGCCACCGCGAACAGCGACTTGAGGGCCCCGGAGATCATGTTCTCGGCCTGAGCCTGGTCGCCCGGACCGCTGGCGCTGATGGCGTTGGCCCGGGCCTGGGTAACGGCCTCGAACGTGGACTTCTCGTGAGTGGCGTAGCCCTTCACGGTGTTCACCAGGTTGGGGATGAGGTCGTAGCGCCGCTTGAGCTGGACGTCGATCTGGGCCCAGGCGTTGTCGATGCGGTTACGCAACCTGACCAGGCCGTTGTAGGACACCACCACGTAGAGCACGAGCAGCACCACCACCACGCCCACGATGATTCCCACGACCATGCCGTTGCCCCTCCGAGGACGACCGGCTGCCCATCATACGAGTGCCGACCGCCCGCCGGGGTGACGGACCCGCTGTGCTGTTGGCTGTGCTCCTCCGCTTCGCCTCGGTGCTCGCTCTAAAGCAAGGCGGCTGCCATCGTGGCCATGGGGCTGCGCTCGCCCTGGGAGAGGCGGACATGACCGAAAAACCCGGCGCCCCGCCCTCCGCCCAGAGCGGCGGTGAGGACCGACATGGCATTGTTCTCGGGCGACAGGAACGGGACGTCGATCTGGCTGGTGTCGCCGGTGAACACCACCTTGGTGCCCTCGGCCGCCCGGGTGAGCACGGTCTTGGCCACGCTGGGCTCCAGGTTCTGGGCCTCGTCCATCAGCACCCAGGTGTTGTGCAGCGAACGTCCGCGCAGGTAGGTGACCGACTCCATGGTGAGCCGTCCCTCGGCGGTGATCTGAGCGAGGGTCTCGTCGGCCGCGGCTTTGCGGCGGCCGTCGCTCATCGCCACCACGGCGTCGTGGATGGCGCCCATCCAGGGGTCGAGCTTCTCCTCGAGGGTGCCGGGCAGGTAGCCCAGCTCCTGGCGGCCCACCGCCACGACGGGACGGAAGATCGCCACCCGGTCGTAACGTCGGGTGGCCGGGTGGTTCCACACCTGCTCCAGGCCGGCGGCGATGGCCAGCAGTGTCTTGCCCGTGCCCGCCGGGCCGTCGAGCGCCACCACCGAGACCTCGGGGTCGAGCAGGAGGTCGAGGGCTAGGCGCTGCTCGAAGTTGCGGGGCCTGAGATCGAACGCATCGTGGTTCTGGCGCAGGACCCACAGGTGGCTTCCCTTGCGCCGGGTCAGGGCGGACTGCTGGCCGGCCCGGAGCACGGCGAACTCGTTCTCCGCCACCTCATCGGTACCGTCGACGTCGCCCACCTCCACCTTTCGCTCGGCGTAGAGGCGGTCGATGAGGGCGCCGTGGAGCCCGGTCACCGTTGTGTACCCCGGCGAGCCGAGCTCGCGCCCGTAGGCCGAGACGGGGATGTACTCCTTCGCCGCCAGACCGAGGTGGGCGGCCTTGATCCGCAGGGCGGCATCGTTGGACACGACCTCGACCTCGATGGCTGCGTTCCTCAACCCCAGGGCGGCACCGATGATGCGGTTGTCGGCGACGTTGGGGTCGAGGTAGTGCTCGCCCAGCAGGGTGTGGTTGACGCCATTGAGCACGATGGCCAACGTCCCGCCGTGGGCGAGGGCCACCGGCTCGACCAGTGAGCCACCGGCGGCCACCCGCAGTACCTCGATCCGCCGGAGCGCGTCACGGGCGGCCCGGCCCACACCGTCGGGTCGGCTCTTGAGCCCGTCCAGCTCTTCGATGACCGTGAGGGGATGTTCAGGGCGCAGCCCGCGAACTCGTGGATGGCGCTCGGATCGGCAACCAGCACCGACGTGTCGAGCACAACCGTCTTGGTGAGTGAGGCGGAGACGGGTGCGAGGAGGTCGGTCGTTGGCGAGATCACTCGGCGGCTCCTGACGAGCTCGGGTGGGACCGAAACGGGCCAGAGCTTTGACCCGGCGCGGAACAGACGTCATCCGACCACCACCATGCCAGCACCGACCGGCGCCATGGTGGACCGGGCCCCTGCTCTTCACCCCCCGCTCACGGCGGGGCCGACTGGGTGGCGCGAGACTCGCAGTTGCGGCGTGATCCGCCCGCACCCACTCGTCGTCGAGGAGCCTCAGTCATGCCGTTGCATGCCCACGAGTCGGGCGACAAAGGACGCGACCAGGTCCACGTCCGCCCCCAGTTCACCCAGTTCGGCGAGGTCGCCGAGGTGCCCCGGTTTCGTCTTCCCCCTACTGGCATGGCCGCCCCGGCTGCCTACCAGATCGCCCACGACGAGCTGATGCTCGACGGCAACGCCCGCCTCAACCTAGCGACCTTCGTCACCACCTGGATGGAACGGGAGGCGGAGACGCTCATGGCCGAGTGCGCCGACAAGAACCTCGTCGACAAGGACGAGTACCCCCAGACTGCGGAGCTGGAACGGCGATGCGTGAACATCCTGGCCGACCTGTGGCACGCGTCGTCGGGCGAGGAAGCCACCGGCTGCTCGACCACAGGTTCGAGTGAGGCGTGCATGCTGGCGGGAATGGCCCTCAAATGGCGGTGGCGGGTTCGCCGTCAGACCGCAGGTGCCCCCACCGAGCGGCCCAACCTGGTCATGGGCGCCAACGTGCAGGTCTGCTGGGAGAAGTTCTGCCGCTACTGGGACGTCGAGCCCCGCCTCGTCCCCGTGGGGAGCGACGCCACCTTCCTGACGGCTGAGGGAGCGGCCGCCCACTGTGACGAGAACACCATCGGCGTGGTGGCGGTTCTCGGGTCTACCTTCGACGGGTCCTACGAGCCTGTCGCCGAGATCGCCGCCGCCCTCGACGCCCTGGCCACCGGCGGCGGGCCCGATGTCCCTCTCCACATCGACGGGGCGTCGGGTGGCTTGGTCGCCCCATTTGTCGACCCCGGCCTGGTGTGGGACTTCCAGGTGCCCCGGGTGCAGTCGATCAACGTCTCCGGCCACAAGTACGGCCTGGTGTACCCGGGCGTGGGTTGGATCGTGTGGCGCGACGCCGCCGCCCTTCCCGAGGAGCTGATCTTCCGTGTGGACTATCTGGGCGGAGAGATGCCGACCTTCGCCCTCAATTTCTCCAGGCCCGGCGCCCAGGTGGCGGCCCAGTACTACAGCTTCATCCGCCTCGGCTTCGACGGGTACCGGCGGGTGCACCAGGAGAGCCGGGACACGGCCCAGTGGTTGGCGTCACAGATCGCCCTGATGGAGTCGTTCGAACTGGTGTCGACGGGAAACGGCATCCCCGCCTTCGCCTTCCGTTTCACCGAGAGAGCTTCGTTCAGCGTCTACGACGTCTCCGCGACCCTGCGGGGCCGAGGCTGGATCGTCCCCGCCTATCCCATGCCCCCGGCGCTCGACGACATGCATGTGCTGCGCATCGTAGTCCGCGACGGTTTCACCCCCGATCTGGCCGGCATGCTTCTCGCCGACCTGAACCATGTCGTCGACCACCTGGCGGGCCGAGGTTCGGTCGCCGACCAGAACGTACGCACCGGGTTCCACCACTGACGCGTGGCACCCGTGGCTCCGTCCCCGACCATGGGATGGGTGATGCGACCCGGTGATCTGGCCCCTGCTCTGGCCACTATTGCCGCGCAAGATCAGGGGCCGTCGATCACCTGGGGTCACGGGGTCCGGCCTCGACTAATGGCCCTGGCCACACGTTCTTGGAGACCGGCGATCGTCGGCGCCGGCGCGCCGGCCACCGAGGCCGCCGGTGGAGGGGTCGCGTCGGAACGCATCGACTGCTGATGCCGTTGGTCGGAGGTGATCCGATCGGCCGTGCCTGTGGCAATGTTCGTCGAGTTGTTGTTGCCTTGGTTGGAGACGTGAACCATGGTGATCGGCCCGTTGATGTTGACGTCCTGAAACTGAAGTCCGATGTCGCCGAAACCACGGGTGTTGATCTGCGCGGTCCCCGACCCGCTCGTGGAGATATCGACGACCTCCTCGGGGGCGGTACTGGCGGGCCGAGCATCGCCGACGACGGCTGGCGCGACCTGTGGGATGGGCAGCGGATCCGCGACCGGTGTTCCCTCGGTGACCGGTTTGGGGACCTTGGCCTGAGCCTCGATACTTTTGATCTGGGCTGGGCTCAGCGTGCCCGGCGCCTGACCGAACGGCGAGCCGAGCAGCAGGAGCGCACCGGCGAAGAACGCTCCGACAAGGAGCAGACTCAAACCGGCT
>JBBSHU010000085.1:0-12682 GCA_038232455.1 Acidimicrobiales bacterium | reverse complement strand
GTCGAGCGTGTGCACGCCCTTCTCGTCGGCCTTCTTGGCGATCTCCTTGGTCACGAGGGGGGAGATCGTGCTCATGTCGATCAGCAGGTCACCCTCGCCGGCACCGGCGAGAAGCCCTTCCTCGCCCAAGTACACCTCTTCGACCTGGGCCGAAGCGGGCAGGCAGGTGATGACCACGTCGCACGCCTCGGCGATCGCCTTGTAGCTGTCGGCGCTCTCGGCGCCCTCCTCCTTCAGCTCGTCGGCGCTGCTGCTGTCGCTGTAGACGACGAGCTCGTGGCCCGCCTTGATGAGGTTCTTGGCCATGGGCTTGCCCATGATCCCGAGACCGATGAATCCGACCTTGCCTTCAGCCACTGCGCGCCTCCCGGTCGCTAGAGGTTCAGGTCCTCCACCCTTACGTCCTCCCCCCGCTTCTCCTGCGGCAACCATGCCAGGCTGTCCTCGGTGCTGTCGGTGGTCGGCTTGTACTCGAGGCCGATCCAGCCACCGTAGGGCAGCTCCTCGAGGACGCCGAAGATGTAGCGGTAGTTGAGCTCCCCGGTGCCCGGCTCGCCGCGGTCGGGCGAGTCGGCCACCTGGACGTGGGTGATCCCGCTGATGTGATCCCGCAGGGTGGCGACGACGTTCCCCTCCATGCGCTGCATGTGGTAGGCGTCGTACTGGAGCTTCACGTTGTCGCGGCCCACCCGATCGACGAAGTCGGCGGCCGCCTGGGTGGTGTGGAGCAGGTACGGCCCGTTCTCGAAGGTGTTGACCGCCTCGATCATCACCTCGATGCCGTGCCCGGCGGCCTGGTCGGCGGCCCAGGCGATGTTCTCCCGAGCCAGCCCCAGCTGGTCGTCGATGCCGACCCCGTCGAGCTCGAGGCCCATCAACGCGTTCAGGCGGGGGCAGCCCACGCTGCGGGCCAGCTCCAGGGCGACGGGCACGTTGTCGCGGAACTCCTGCTGGCGCTCGGGGTCGCTGACCAGGCCACGGTCGCCGTTGGGCATGTCACCGGCGTCGAAGTTGAACAGCGCCACCTCCAACCCGGCGTCGGTGATGGCCGACTTCACCTGATCGAGGTCCTCCCCCGACGGCCACCAGAACTCCACCGCGGCGAAGCCGGCCTCCTTGGCGCGCCCGAAGCGCTCCACGAAGTCGACGTCCTTCCACAGCATTGACAGATTCGGGCAGAAGCGCACGTGGTGACCACCTACTCGCCGGAGAGGTACGAGGACCGAAGCTAGGTCGCGTGCTGAATCGGGTCAAGGTCGACAGTGGCTCAGCCGGCCTGGCCCAGCTTGGCCTCGGGACGCAGCTCGGCGGCCACGCCCTCGCCCAGCGCCGCGGCGGCCAGGGCCCGTCCCAGGGCGGGGGCCCTCATCGAACGGTCAACCCTGGGCGCCGATCACCGCGATGCCCGATGGTCCCTGCGGGCCTCCGCTGCCCCTCGGTCCTCGCTCATGCCCCCGCAGGTGACATTTCCGCCCACCTGGGCAAGAATGCCGCAAGGACGAGCAGTGGGGTGCGGCGCGATCGACACCGGGCTGGTTGAGAGGCTGACGGGCATCTGCGGGCAGGACCACGTCCTGACCGACAAGGACCAACTGCGGACGTATGAATGCGATGGGCTGAGACACTACCGATCGCCTCCCCCCGTCGCGGTGTTGCCCGGTTCCGCCGACGAGGTGCGCGCCGTGGTCCGCGCCTGTCATGAGGCGGGCTGCCCGTGGGTGGCGCGGGGCGCGGGCACCGGGCTCTCCGGCGGCGCCCTGCCCATCGAGGACGGCGTTCTCATCGTGCTCACCCGCCTCAATCGCATCCTCGAGGTGGATCTCGAGAACCAGCGGGTGGTTGTCGAGCCCTGCGTCACCAACGCCTCCGTCTCCGATGCCGTGGGGCCCACCCACTTCTACCCGCCGGACCCCTCCAGCCAGGTGGTGTCGACGATCGGCGGGAACGTGGCCGAGAACTCCGGCGGCCTCCACTGCTTCAAGTACGGGTTCACCACGAACTACGTGACCGGGCTGGAGGTGGTGTTGTCCGACGGCGACGTGGTGACCCTCGGAGGCAAGGAGCTCGATCGGCCCGGCTACGACCTGATCGGCGCCTTCGTGGGCTCCGAAGGTACCCTCGGGATCGCCACCACGATCACCCTGCGGGTCATCCCGGTGGCGGAGTCGCACGAGACCATGGTCGCCTACTTCGACTCCATCGACGCCGCCGGCCAGGCCGTCAGCGACATCGTGGCCGCCGGCATCGTGCCCGCCGCCATCGAGATCATGGACACGCTCTCGATCGAGGCCACCGAGAACTGGACGCACGCCGGGTACCCCCTCGACGTGGCCGCCGCCCTGATCGTGGAGCTCGATGGGCCCGAGGCCGAGTGCGACGCCCGCGCCGGCGACGTGCTGGAGATCTTCGGAACCGCAGGGGCGAGCGGGACGCGCGTGGCCGAGGACGAGGAGGAGCGGGCGCTGATCTGGAAGGCCCGCAAGGCCGCCTTCGGCGCCATGGGCTACCTCTCGCCCTACTACTACGTGCAGGACAGCGTCGTCCCCCGCACCCGCCTGGCCGAGATCCTGCGGAAGGTCCAGGAGCTCGCCGACGAGTCCGGGTTCAGGATCGCCAACGTCTTCCATGCCGGCGACGGCAACCTCCACCCGCTGGTGTGCTTCGACGCCAAGAACCCTGGTGAGTCCGAGAGAGCCGAGGAGGTGGCGGGGGCGATCGTCACCGCCTGCGTGGAGGCCGGGGGCTCGATCACCGGCGAGCACGGGGTGGGCGTCGACAAGAAGAAGCACATGACCGAGATGTTCTCGGAGCAGGACCTCGACGCGTTCCAGCGCCTGCGTTGCGCCTTCGACCCCGACGGGCTCGCCAACCCGGGCAAGGTCATGCCCACCCCCCGGCTCTGCGGCGAGGTGCCGGGGCCCTACCGCCGCCACCCGCTCGAGCAGGCCGGCGTGGCCGAGCGGTTCTGACCGTGGCTGCCGGGGCGCGTGTCGAGGTGCCGTCGTCGCCCGACGAGGTGGGGGAGGTCATGCGAGCGGCCGCCGAGGAGGAGCTGCGGGTACGGGTTCGGGGCGGCGGGACCAAGCGCGCCTGGGGCGGTGCGCCTCCACAGCCGCCCGACCTCGAGCTTTCCACCGAACGGCTCGACAGTGTGGTCGAGCACAACGAGGGCGATCTGACGGCAGTGCTCCAGGCCGGCGTGCCCCTGGCCCGCGCCCAAGCGGCGTTCGCCGAGGCCAACCAGATGATCGCCCTCGACCCGTGGCTGGGCGACGACGGGAGGGCCACCATCGGCGGGGTGGTGGCGACGGCCGACTCGGGCCCCTTGCGTCAACGGTACTCAGCGGCCCGGGACCTCATCCTCGGCATCACCGTCGCCCTCGGGGACGGGTCGGTCGCGAGGGCGGGAGGGAAGGTCATCAAGAACGTGGCCGGGTACGACCTGGCCAAGTTGTTCACCGGCTCGTTCGGCACCCTCGGCGTGGTCGTGGAGGTCGTCATGCGGCTCCATCCCCTCGCCGCCAACCGGGTGACGGCCATCGGAACGTCCGACGAGCCCGACGCGTTGGGGCGAGCCACCTCGGCTGTCGGCCACTCGCCCTTCGGCGCCGAGTCCCTGGACGTCGCATGGGCCGACGGGCAGGGCCAGGTCCTGGCCCGGTTCGGTGGGGCGCGGCCCGAGGCCACCGCCGATCGGGTTGTCGAGCTGTTGGGGGAAGAGGGTCTGACGGCGGAGCGCGTCGACGACGACGAGGGCCTCTGGCAACGCCAGCGGGAGGGCCAGCGCTCGTCCGACGGCGCCGTGCTGCGCGTGTCCGCACTGGCGTCGCAGCTGCCCTCGATGGTGCGGGCGGCCCAGGAGGCGGGTGCGTCGCTCGTCGGCCGGGCCGGTCTCGGGCTGTCGTGGATCAGCCTGCCCGCCCACGACACCGGCGGGTTGGTTGCGACCATCGAGGACCTGCGGCGGCGTCTCCGGCCGTTCTCCTGCGTCGTCGTCGACGCCCCCGATGACGTCCGTGAGAAGGTCGACGTCTGGGGCGAGGACGCGACCCAGCTCATGCGCCGGGTGAAAGCGCGCTTCGACCCGCACAACGTGTGCAACCCGGGGATCTTCGTGGGAGGTATCTGATGGCCGGTACGGGGGCGTTCGATGTCACTCGACCGCCAGCGCAGGAGCTGATCGACGTCTGCGTGCACTGCGGCTTCTGCCTGCCCACCTGCCCGACCTACGTCCTGTGGAACACCGAGATGGACTCACCCCGGGGGCGGATCGTGTTGATGGACGCCGCGGGCGAGGACAACGCCACGCTCTCCGACGCCATGGTCACCCATTGGGACCGGTGCCTCGGATGCCAGGCCTGCGAGACCGCCTGTCCCTCCGGCGTCGAGTACGGCACGCTGATCGGGGCCACCAGGGCGCAGGTCGAGCGCAACCACACCCGCCCGCTCGGCGAGCGGGCCTTCCGGCGTCTGGCCTTCGAGGCCTTCACCCATCCCGGCCGCCTGCGGGCCCTGGTGCCGGCGGCGGTGGCGGGGAGACGCCTCGGGCTCACGGGCACCGCCGGGGGACGTCTCGGCCGCTTCCCGAAGCTGAGGGTTCTGCGGGCCTTGGCCCCCGACGTGAGCCTGAAGGCCACGGTCGCCCGCCTGCCCGAGACCACCCCTGCCCGAGGCGAGCGCCGGGCCCGGGTGGGGATGCTGCTCGGGTGCGTGCAGCGGGTCTTCTTCCACGACGTCAACGCCGCCACCGTGCGGGTGCTCGCCGCCGAGGGGTTCGAGGTGTTCGCGCCGAGGAGCGTGCGCTGCTGCGGCGCGCTGATGTTGCACTCGGGGGCCGAGGCTGAGGCCCTCGACCTGGCCAAGGCGATGATCGAGACGTTCCAGGACTGCGACGTCGTCGCCGTCAACGCCGCCGGGTGCAGCTCGTCCATGAAGGAGTACGGCCACCTCCTGTCCGACGACGAAGACTGGGCGGAGCGGGCGGAGCGGTTCTCCGAGAAGGTCCGTGATGTCTCCCAGCTCCTCACCGAGTCCGACCCCGTCGCCCCTCGTCACCCTGTCCCGTTGAAGGTCGCGTACCACGACGCCTGCCACCTGGCCCATGCCCAGAAGGTTCGCTCCGAGCCCCGCACGCTGCTGGGGACGATCCCCGAGCTGGAGGTGGTCGAGCCCAAGGAATGGGAGATCTGCTGCGGCTCGGCGGGCATCTACAACCTGCTACAACCCGAGGCTGGCCGGGACCTCGGCCGCCGCAAGGCCCAGAACCTGCTCGACACAGGAGCCGAGGCCATCGCCTCGGGCAACCCCGGGTGCACCCTCCAGATCAGCGCCTACCTGCGCGAGCAGGGGCACCCGCTGCCCCTCTATCACCCGATCGAGTTGGTCGACCGCTCGATCCGGGGCGTCGGGGCGCGCTGAGCCGAGCGTGGCCTCCGACGGCATCAAGGTCGTCATCGCACCCAGTGCGTTCAAGGGGTCGCTGGCGGCCCAGGAGGTGGCCGAGTGCCTGTCCGAGGGCGTACGGCAGGTCTGGACCGAGGCCCGCATCGAGTTGCTCCCGGTATCCGACGGCGGAGAGGAATGGGTGCAGAGCATGGTCTCGGCCGCCGACGGCTCCTTCGTCGACGTGCAGGTACGAGGCCCCCTGGACGACCCCGTCGACGCTCGCTACGGGATGATCGAGCGGGACGGCACCACGACCGCGGTCATCGAGATGGCGGCGGCGTCGGGCCTGACCCTCGTCCCCAAGGACCGGCGCGACCCACGCCGGGCGACGACGTACGGCACCGGGGAGCTGATGGTGGACGCCCTCGAACATGGGGCGCAGCGACTGCTGGTCGGCCTCGGGGGCAGCGCCACCAACGACGGCGGAGCGGGGATGGCCTCGGCGCTGGGCGTACGGTTCGGCGGGTCCGGCGGCGACGGCCTGGCGCCGGGTGGCGCGGCGCTGGCCGGCCTCGGCAGCATGGACCTGTCGGGGCTGGACCCCCGCGTGCGGGGAGCCGAGATCGTCGCCGCGAGTGACGTCTCCAACCCGTTGCTGGGCGATGACGGTGCCGCCGCCGTCTACGGGCCCCAGAAGGGAGCCACCTCCGAGGTCGTGGACGAGCTCGAGGCCGCTCTCGCGCACTTCGCCGACGTGGTGGAGGAGGCTGTCGGGCGGCGGCTTCGCGACGAGCCCGGTGCGGGCGCGGCGGGCGGGTTGGGGTTCGGGCTGATGGCGTTCTGCGATGCCCAGCTGCAGCCCGGGGTCGAGCTCGCCCTCGACGCCCTCGGTGCCGACCGTCTGCTCGAGGGCGCGTCACTGGTCATCACCGCCGAGGGCATGCTCGACTCCCAGACCCTGTCCGGCAAGGTGCCGGTCGGGGTGGCGCGGTGGGCCCGGCGCCTCGGCGTCCCGGTCGTGGCCGTCGGCGGCGCGGTCGAGGCGATGGAACCGTCCGCCGTGCGGCGGTTCCGCGACGAAGGCATCGTCGCCATCTGCCCGAGCGCCGAGGGTGCCGCGTCCGAGGAGGAGCTGATGGACCCTGACGCCACCCGGCGACGCCTCGAACGGACTGGGGAACGGATCGCACGGTTGGTCGACCTCGGGATGGGTGCCGACCCATGATCCCGCTCCGGCGGCGGGCTACCCGATGTCCGGCACATCGGCCTCGGCGGCGGTGATCAGCCGCTCGTAAGCCAAGCTGACCGCCTCGCGGAACGGGACACCTCCGACGGTCAGGTCCAGGACCTCGAGGCCATCGAGCACGGCGGCGGGGTCGGCGGGGTCGGCTCGCTGGACATCACCCGCCGGCGGAGCCAAATCACCCGGCTGCGGCATGGACGGGCCGTTGAACGGCCACCACGGGGCAACCTCGTCGGCCGCGCCGCCGGTGACCGAGGAGCCCCGGAGCGGATCGAGGACCTCCTCACGGCTGCGTCCCCGCCAGGCGAGCAACAGCCACGGGTCGGTGTCGAGCTGGTCGGCGAACACGTACAGCACCGCGGCGATGTGCTTGCACGGGTTCTCCCAGTCGGGGCAGCTGCAGCGGGCGCGCAGCTCCTTCCACGTCCCGGGAAACAGCGCGACCCCCGCAGCGCGGAACACCTCCTCCAGGTCGGCCGGCACCTCGCCGGCGAGGAGCCGGGCCACGAACCCGACCTTGGCCCACATGGCCGCGTCGATCGCCTGCCACTGCGCCGGGGTCGGCTCCGGCAGTGAGACGGTGACGAGATAGGGGGTGCGGCGCGAACCCTGGACTTGAGCGGCGATCGTCGCGGCGTGCACGTCGAGGCTCAACACCTGCCCCCAGCGGGCGTAGCGGCGGCCTCGCTGCATGCGCGTCCCGAGGCCGTAGGACTCCAGCACCTCCACGAAGCGCCGGGACCACCACGTCGCCGCCATCGCCCCTCGCTGGCGCGACGTGACCAGCCCGCCCTCGGCCGGCAGCGGGACCGAGGCGGCGTACCGCTGCCAGGGATCGTCCCAACGCCGGCCGGCCATCAGACCACGCCACCCGGACGCAAGGCGATCAGGTCTCGCAGCTCGTCGGTCGACAGCTCGCTCAGCCAGGCCTCGCCCGTGCCGACCACCCGCTGGGCGAGGTCGCGCTTTCGGGTGATCATCTCGTCGATGCGCTCCTCGACGGTGCCGAGGGTCACCAGCTTGTGGACCTGGACAGTCCGGCGCTGGCCGATCCGGTAGGCGCGGTCGGTGGCCTGGTCCTCCACTGCCGGGTTCCACCACCGGTCCAGATGGATGACGTGAGACGCGGCCGTGAGGTTGAGCCCGGTCCCACCTGCCTTGAGCGAGATGAGGAACAGCTGCGGACCGTTGCGATCTTCGAACCTCCGCACCATCTCGTCGCGAGCCGGGCGCCGCACGCCCCCGTGCAGCCACAGCACCTCGGTGCCGAACCGGCGTTGCAGGTAGGGCGCCAGCAGCTCGCCCCACGCCTTGAACTGGGTGAAGCACAGCACCTTGTCGCCCTCCTCCAGGATCTCCTCGAGCAACTCCTCGGTGCGGGTGAGCTTGCCCGAGCGGCCGCGCAGCGGGGACCCGTCGGCCTGGAAATGGGCGGGGTGGTTGCACACCTGCTTCAGCCGTAGAAGCCCGGCCAGGACCAGCCCCCGGCGGCTGATGCCCTCGGCCTCGTCCGCGCCGGCGAGGAGGTCGTCGACCACGGCCTGGTAGAGGGTCGCCTGCTCACGGCTGAGCGGGCAGCGGTCAACCGTCTCGATCTTGTCCGGGAGGTCGGTGATGATCGAGCGGTCGGTCTTCAGCCGGCGCAGGACGAACGGCCCCGTGGCCCGCCGGAGCAGTGCGGTGGCCTCCGCATCGTTGTCGCGCTCGATGGGCAGGGCGAAGCGCTCCCGGAACGTGCGCGCCGAGCCCAGCAATCCGGGGTTGAGCACCTGCATGATCGACCACAGCTCACTCAGCCGGTTCTCCACCGGGGTGCCGGTGAGCGCGATCCGCCGCCGGGCGCGGAGCTGTCGCACCGCCTTCGTCTGTGCCGCGCCGGGGTTCTTGATCTGCTGCGCCTCGTCGAGCACGAGCCGTCCCCAGTCGGCCGCGCCCAGCTCGGCGACATCGCGGGCGACCAGCGAGTAGGTGGTGAGCACGACGTCGTGCCCGGCGAACGCCCTACTTGCCCGGTCCGGCCCGTGGTGGGTGTGGACGTCGAGCGACGGCGCGAAACGGGCCAGCTCCCGCTCCCAGTTGCCGAGGACCGACACCGGGCACACGACGAGCGTGGCGCCCTCGACGGGATCGGCGAGCAGCGCGGCGATGAGCTGTGCGGTCTTGCCGAGCCCCATGTCGTCGGCCAGGCAGGCGCCCAGCCCCAGCCGGCCCAGGAACGCCAGCCAGCCCGTGCCGCGCTCTTGGTAGGGCCGGAGCTCGCCGTCGAAACCCGCCGGCGTGGCGACCGGTTCGACCGTGGCGTGGAGGGCGTCGTCGAGCAGCGAGGAGAGCCACGGGACGGCCGATGCGTCGACGCCGACGACCTCCGTGTCGTCGCCGACCCCGAGCTGGTCGAGGCCCATCCCGGCGCGCAGAAGGTCGCCGGCCGGGGCGACGGCGGTCGTCCCGACGGACTCCAGGAGCGCGCTGACCCGGACCGGGTCGATCTCCACCCACTGGCCCCGCAGCCGCACCAGTGACCGCTTGGCGTCGACGGCACGGGCCAGAGCGACGAGGTCGGCCTTGGTCAGCCGCTGCTCCCCGAGCGCGGCCTGCCAGCTGAAGGCGACGATGGCGTCGATGCCGAGTCCGCCGGCTGTGACCGACGAGGACGAGGACTGCTTGGTCACCCGCGCCCGCAAGCCGAGGCGAGGGCGGTGGGACCACCACGACGGGAGGAGGACGCCGATACCCGCGTCGTCGAGGGCGCCGGCACGCTCACGCAGCAGCCGGATGACCGACGCGCCGTCGAGAACCAGACTGTCCGGAGCCGCTTCGTCGAGGACCGCGCCCAGCTCGGGCGCCAGGCGCACCATCCGACCGAGCGACGTGAGCACGTCCTCGACGGCCGACGGGCCGAACGGCGACCGGCCGGCCCAGACGTCGCCCAGCGGGAGCACCAGGCTCGGCTCGTCTCGGTCCTGAGCCAGCAGTTCCACCGCCCACCCGTCGCCCCGCGCCGGCTCCCGCACGCGCAGGCAGAGCCGCACCCGGCCCTCGATGACGGCGCCGCTGCGGACCCACGAGGCGACCGCTTCCGCGAGGGCGCGCACCTTGGCCCGGTCGAGCGAGGCGGGCAGCCACGGGTCGGCCGAGACCAGCGACCGGGCCCAGGTGTCGGCGACCGCCGGCCGGCCCCCGCGCCTGGGTACGAGCGACGGCTTCTCGCCGGCAAGCCGCCCGCGGACCATGGCGTCGACCGCGACGGCCAGCTTGTCGGCGGCTCGGCGCTGGCCGGCGACCGAGTGGTCGGTCACCAGGCTGGCGATCAACGACCGGTGTGACGCCGCGGGCAACGGCCACCACCACGAGCGGCTCCTCCCATCGGGCTCGACAGTCAGGCCGGGCACGACCCGGCCGGAGGCCACCATTGCCCGGGCGACGTCCTCGAAGGCGTCGTCCTCGGCCTCGATGGGCTTGATCACTGATTGGCGAGCCACGGCGCACATCATGCCCGCACGCGCCGGCCAGGCCGGCCACGGTGCCTGGAGCCGTGAACGACGATCCACACGGCGAGCCGCGCCGAGGGTCGGGCTGCCCTCGCTCAGGCACGGCGTCTCGGAAGGCTGACGGTTCGCCAGCTCCGGGCCGCCGTCCGTGAGTCGAGGCGAGGTACCAGGAGCTCGACCTCGTCGAGTTGGACGATGTGCTGGCGCGCCGGGCCGGGCATCTCGCCGAGCTACATGGACTACGCGGCTATGACGCAGTGCACCTCGCCGCAGCCGACCGAGTTCGTGATCCCGACCTCGTCGTCGTCGCAGGGGACCGGCCACTCCTCGCTGCCGCGGCAGCCGAGGAGATTGCGACCTCGTCGGTGAGTTGAGCCGGCTTGCAAAGGCGCAGGCCGCGATGAACCCCGGCTTCGAGGCTTTGCGCATCGGCGCCGGGAATCAAGACTCCGTTCTTGGCTCGATAATCGGTTGCGACTTCGCCGGCCACCCGCCAATCTGACGCTCGCACCCAGGAACGAAGGGGGGTGACGCCTTGTCTGATTTTGCCGAACCGGAGCTGCACGTGATCAGGTTCCCGCCGGAGGTCGGGGCAGAGCGGCGCGCCCAGGCAGCACGTCACCGCCAGGAGGCGAGGACCCGCTACCTCGCGCAGCTGACCTCGGTGTCGGCGGACGCGGCAGCGGTCCTCGATGCGCTGACGACCTGGAACGACGTCACCAGCGGCGAACCCTGCATCTGTTCGTGTCACCCGAGGCTGCCGGAGACCGACTTCCACGACTACGGGTTCGGGTGTTCGTGCCGCTCCACGCCGGAGGTACGCCGCCGGAAGTGGGATGCGTGGCGAGCCGAGCTCGACGAGTTCTGGGCGACGCCGGAGGGCATGGGCCTTAGGGTCAGAAAGATAACTACCTGTGCATTCGATGATGAGAATCCGCTGGTAGGTGGCTTCCGGAATGCGCAGGTAGTTATCTTCTGGACCCTTAGCGAGGATGGCCTGCGACTGCCGGCGGTAGGCAGCCTCGATCGGGGCGACGGACTGCCAGGCGGTGACGAGCTGAACGCCGATCCCGGCCAGGGTCGAGGCCCACGCCGGCAGCTGGTCGGGCCGGAGCGTCGCCGGTTCGTCGATCGCCAGGAGCAGCGGCGGGTCCACTGGCTTGCCAGTCTGCACAAGCCGCTCGAAAGCCGACGATGTCGTTCAGCATCCCGCCGAGCCCAGGTCGCAGCCGGTGCTGGTCGTTGAGCGCGATACAGACGTAGAGGGTGTTGTTCTGTGCCAGTAACCAGTCGAGGTCGATCGTGCAGCTCGCCGTGGCCATGGCCACCAGCGGGTCGATCCACGGCCACACCATCGTCCGGATCGTGGCGTAGACGCCGAACACTGTGCGGTGGTCGTTGGGCCAGAGACCGTCCAACACGGTTGTGGCGAACTCCCTTGCCTCCTTCCGTGCCGGATCACCGTCGGCCTTCAGGGCCCTCATGAGGGGCTGCACCTGGCCTACCGAACCCTCGAGGGGCATGTCGGTCCCCACTACCCATTCGACGATGTCGGCGAACGTCCGGTCCTTGCTGTTGGCCGCGATGACCAGCAGAGGCTCTCCGCCATCTGCAGCCAGAAGCCACCTCACTCGCCGCTCGAATCCCGGCGAGGCGCAGCCTCGGCGATCTGTCGGGCGGCCCTCACTGCGCCGCTCACCCTCTTGGCTCCTCGCAGCTGACTCCAGGTAGCGCTCTCCCTCCCGGACGCACCATCACCACGCCGATGTGCGCCGACGCCACGACCACCACCACCGTTCCCGTGGCGGCCACGACGACGGTTCCCGGAGCGTCCACGACCGTTCCCGTGGAGGCCACGACGACGGTTCCGGGTGCGACGACCACTACCGTTCCGGGTGCGACGACTACCGTGCCCGTGGCGGCCGTGACCACCCTGCCGGCGGCTGCGGTGACCACCACCGTGGCGGCAGCGGCCGTCATGACCGTTCCTGGAGCGACCACGACCGCCGGGGCCGAAGCACGACCGGTATCCCGGCCTCGGGGACGGCCGCTGGCTCGCACCGGCCACGACATCGCCGCCACGGTGGCGACGGGGCCTCCTGGCGATCGTGCTCGGCGGCACGGTGCTCCTGGCGTCACGCCCGCCCCCAACCACCTCCCCCCGGCGTGAGCATCCGTAGTACGTCACCAGCGGAGAGGCGGACCGTGCACTTGTCCGGCAGAGGCTGGGCTCTCGATTCGTCGCCGCCGGGCAGCAACCAGTTCTCGCCGGCCGCTCCGGGCTCGCCGCCGGCCAGGCCCCACGGGCGCGATACCCGGCGTTCGGTGATCAGCGACAGCGTCACGTCCTCGAGCATCAGCAGGTCGCGTTCGATGCCCTCACCACCTGGGGCCCGGCCGGCTCCGCCGCTCCCGCGGCGCAGCGTGTACCGCAGCACCCGCAGGGGGAAAGCCCGTTCTAACGCCTCAATTGGTGTATTTTGGGTGTTGGTCATGCCAGTGTGGACGCCACTCATGCCGCGTCTCGGGGGGTCAGAGTTGACCGTGTTGGTCCAGTGCCGCTGCG
>JBBSHU010000084.1:0-12813 GCA_038232455.1 Acidimicrobiales bacterium | reverse complement strand
GTTGACGTGCCGAAGGTCGCCGGGCTGGATGCGACACCCGTCGAGGTACTGGGGTCGGGCGATGATCCGTGCGAAAAGTGCAACAGGGACATCACGGTTGGGAGGGACCGACCTCCCTCGTGCCGCCACCGCCGCACCGGCCCCACGCTTGCGTTTGCCGGCCACCGGCCCCTCGACGAGGCTCTGCGTCGTGAGTGACGCACAGCTGCCCCACGGCATCCGAGGGGGCGCGCTCTTCCGCGACGACGGGACCTGCCAGGGCCACTCCGTTCGATGCTCATGCGGCGGGGAGAGCGAGCTCTCTGCAACCCTCGTCCATGCCGAGGCGGCAGGAGACCAGCACATGGAACTCCACCGACCTCGTCGAACGGGCCGAGCCAGAGACTGAGGTCGCTCAGGGGTTGAGCAGCTCGTCTAGATCGGGAACCGCCGGCGCAGCCAGTCGGCCAGCACCGGGTCCACCACCGCTAGGCCTGCGTCGGTCGTCACCAGGTCGCCGGCGTCGAGGAGCTCCCGCCGGGCGTGGGTGGCCGTCCCGTTGGACAGGTCCAGCAGATCGGCCTCGGCACCGTAGATGCTGCCGCCCCGGGCGACGGCTCGCAGGACCGAGCGCTCACCACGCTCGAAGCCGGAGTACAACCGCTCCATGCCCTCTCCCGTCGCCCGGCGGACGGCGTCGACCGCGGCCGCCCACGTCTGGGCTCCGGCGGTGTGACCGGGTGGCGTGTTCCGCCAGCAGGCGTCGGCCAGCTGCATCGTGCGCTGGGGGTGCCCAGCGGTGAAGGCGGAGATGAGCCCGGCGACGTGGCCGGCGTGGCGGCGGGTGGCGGTGAACCCCGACCCCACGGTGGCCTCGATGTCGTGGCCGGAGAGCGGCCCGATCTCCACCAGGTCGGCCTGGCCGTAGAAGGGCTCGGGCCGGGCCGTGAACAGCGTCCGCATCATCGACGGATGCGAGCCCGCGAATACGATGCCGAGGTCGCGGTAGTGGTGCTGGATGGCCGTGCGCAGGGCGCCGGCGGCGCCGTCGAGCCGGCCGATGGAGGAGAACTCGTCGACGACCAGCAGCGTCGGCTCCTTGGTCGCGGCCGCCACCAGCACGTCGAGCAGGCCGTGGAACGTCAGCGCGGGATCGGGACGGTTGCGCGCCGGACCGGTGAGATCCACCTTGACCACACCGAGGTTGATCGACACGCTGGCCGCCACGGCCCGGGCCGCCGCTGCGAACCGACCGGTGGTGGCGCCGAGGGCGTCGTCGAAGCGCACGGCGACGTCGGCCGTCGACGTCACCTCGTACAGGTCGACCCAGACCGTCGTGACCTCGGTCAGGTCGGCGGCCACCCGTCGCAGCACGCTGGTCTTGCCGTAACGCCGGGGTCCGAGCAGGGCGGTGACCCGTCGAGCGGTGATGCGTTCGGTCAGGTCACCGATCAGGTCCTGGCGACCCTGGACCTCGGCCGGCTCCAGGGGTCCCTGGTAGGGGAACGGCGACACGTCCACCACGCCAGGATACCGCTCCGTGGAGGGTTTGGGGTTCTACTGGGCAGAACCCCGTAACCGATCACGTCTCAGTAGACTTCGACGTTCAGGTGCTTCCGCCCGTCCCGGCTCAGGTCAGAATCAGAGGTGATCTCGCAGGTAGTCGATGACTCGCTGCAGCTCTTCCTCAAGCAGGGCCTCGATCGGTTTGAAGGGCTGGCCGTCGAAATAGCGCGCCGACGTGCCAGGCCCGTCGGGGCTGCCGTGATCGGCGTCGATCGACTCGCGCCAGCGCTCCGCATGGGTGCGCCACTCCTCGTGGTCGACCAACTCGGGCGAGGCGAACCAGACGTTCCACGACAGCAGGTTGCCGTTCAGTAGGATGTTGCCTGCGCCGAGGTTGAAGATCTCCATGACCAGCGCATTGAAATCGTCGACCACCGGATCGCCCGTTGCCACGATCGGGCCGATCTCGACCTCGACATTGCCTACCGTCCAGGCCACCTCGGCATGGCGCGCGAAGTCGGGGCTTTCGAACAGGGCCGTCTCGCCATAGCGAACCGGAAGGATCGGCTGATCGGGGGCACCGCTGCGGTGCGTCGTGACCCGGATCGCCTGTGCCTTGGTCGAGGGAAAGGACCGGTCGCTGTCCCGGAACTGCTTCCAGAGCAACTGCACCAACGGGTTTTGATGCGCGCTCGGGCTGAACCAGATCTTGGCCTCGACGGTCATGTCTGCCGCCAGCTCACGGTTGGTCTCGTCGGCCCAGCCGCGCTGGCCGGTCACCGTCACCTCAACATTCATGCAGCCCAGCGAGGGGGAACAGACACCCTGTTGCGGGCAAATGATCGAATAGACCCGCCCGTCATCGGTATAGCCAAGTCGCGAAATATCTGGGGCGAACATCTGGAAACAGCGGGTTTCGGGCCGGCCTGGCTCGACTAGCCAGCTGAATTCGGGCCATTTCACCGCCTGCTGGCGCTGCAACTTGTCAATATTGTCCATATTATCCAACATAGGTAGCGAGGAGAGGTCGGGATCGGGATAGGCGAATGCCGGATTCGATTCGGCAAAGCCGCCGGTCCAACCCGGGGGAATTTCCCCCAGAAAATCGGTCGTCATGAACTCCTCTCCATTCCGTCGCTATTGAAACTGTTCGGATGATCGACTTTGTGTAAACGCTCCTGACCTAGGAAGAGGTGTGTTCTCGACGCACACAAACCCGCAAGGGGAGCGCTCCTTGAAGGTACATCGTAGTCAGTCGGTCCGCCGGCCCAAGGTGGCCACCGACGGTGAGTCGACCGCTGGCAAGGTGCGGTCGTGCATGAGGCGGTACGCGGTCCTCGGGCTCAGCCCGAGTACGTACGCCACGCCATAGACGTCGAGCAGCTCGTCTGCGTCCACGGTATCGATCCTAGGTTGGAGGCGCGATGTCCTTGAGTAGACGAGAGAGAGCGGCGCTGCCAAGGCCGAGGCTCCGCCGATCCGGGTCCTTCGCGGGGGCCTCCATCTTCGACCGCCCGGTCTAGTCCCCATACTAGTTGTTATGGGGACCGGTAGATCGGGACCCAGGTTTCGCAACCATGTCCCGAGCCAACGGAACTCGCTTGCCCCCACTGACGGGACCCCAAGGGATCTCCGTCGCGTAAGCCGGTCTTCGAGATCGTTGGTCCAGGGATCTGGCAGCGGACACTTGGCGCCGTATGGTGGCCTAGAGGAGCCGCGCCTTCAGCCCGGCTACTCCCGCGTGTGATGCCTATCGAGGTTCGATCAGTAGGTCGACGTAGAGCTGGGCGTTGATAAATGTCGGCGGCGCCGAACAGAAGTCGCCCGCGCTGGGCTGGACTTCGGCGGTGTAACTACCGGCGTGGGTGAACACGTGGTCAACCTGCTCGGTGAACGTGCTCGGGTGGACCTCGGGACACGCGTGCGGGTCGAGCGTGGGACCCACCATGGTCCCGTCGCCCGTATAGAAGGTTGTCGTGCAGCAGAACTGCGTCGGGTAGCTGGCTGTGATGAAGAAGTGGACCGTGTCGCCAGCGCGAGGGGTCACGGGCTCCATGCGCAACGTCGTCGTGATGCCGTTGGTGACGCCGCTCCACGAACCAGTGCCGTTCGGCGTGGACGCTCCAGGCGGTGGGAGCACCTGCGGCGCCGGGACATCCGTGGTGGTTGACCCGGGAGCGGGAGGCACCGCGACCATCGGCGTCGACTTCGGCGGCTTGCTCGTATGCGGCGCGGTGGTGGTTGGGACAGATCCCGAGACGGCCGTGGTGGCCGTCGCGGGCGGCAGCTTGGTATCGAGGTCGACCGCCGAGGGCAGCCCAAGGGCGCGCAGTCGATCGCCGGCCGGTGATGCCGGCGCCGGGCTAAGGGACTTCGCGGCCAACAATCCGGTCGTGAACACCACCAGCACCACGCTGCTTGTGATCACGACCATCAGGCGCCCGGTTTTGCATTGCATCTCGATCATGACCCGCTCCTTCAGCCTCGTGAGCTTCGCACCTAGGGCCTTCCGCGTCGATGGCCCGGTCGGGCCTTTCCAATAGTCCGATCGGACTATCCGGGGCCGTTTCGCGCCCGAGACCGGCGACGGTGGGTTCACTCCTTGGAGTTGTCGTGGGTGTCGTCAACGAAGCTGGTCGCCCGGCTCCCATTCCTTCCGGTGCCGGAGGGCAGTCAGATTGACGACCTCGACCAAGGCTGCGGCGAGGAAGCCGAAGAGGCCCAGCCAGTATCCGGACCCGAGCGACGAGCTGTCGAAGAGGGAGCTCAGGCGGACGGCTATCGACCACACCGACATCGTCGTTGCCGCCTACCTGTATCGGGCAGCAGGGCGCGCAGCCGAGGCGGCCCCCAGAGCCCATGCCCCCCGACACCTCCGTCGGGCCGGAGTTGACTTGGATGCGCAACTCGAGTCTGAGCACCTGAGGCCGACCTGACCCCGCCCGCGGGGAGGGCCTCCGCCCCAGGGTGGAGCGACGCCCTCCTCCGGGGGGCCAATGACAGCGCCTATTGCGTTGGGTACGGTCGCAGGGTGCAGCTGCGAGCGTGGACCTCGCGGGGCGACCCCTGGTGGGCCCGAGCCGTGGTCGTGGCCGGCGCCATCGGCGTGGCCGGCATCATCGCCGCCGACAGCCCCGTCGCCCGGCTGGAGGTGGCAGCTCTCACCGCTGTCACCCTGGCCGGTTTCGTCGCCAAGGCCTGCTGGCCACGAATGCCTGCGGTGCTGCTCGTGGCCTGGACGTTCGTTCCTGCCATCGTCCTCAGCCTGCAGCAGCGGGGCGAGGGGACCATATTCCTGCTCGTCGTCGCCCTGTGCTTTTTCGTGCTGGTGACACCTGACCGGCGCACCCGCCTCGTCGCCGGCGTGGTCGCGGTGCTGGTCCCACCGGCCATCCAGGCGATCAGCCCACGGGACTGGGGGTGGCAGTACTGGGTGACGGGCATCGCGTTCGGGTGGCTCTCGAGCGAGCAGATGCGCAGGTTCGGAGACCTGGTGGCGGAACTGGCTGCCACCAGGGAGCTCCTGGCCGAACAGGCGGTCCACGTCGAGCGCCGCCGCATCGCCGCCGAACTGCACGACCTTGTCGGCCACTCGCTCACCGTGGTGCTGCTCAGCGTCACCGGCGCACGCCGGCTGGTGCGCGAGAACCCCGACGCCGCCACCGAGGCCCTGCTCGAGGCCGAGGTGGTCGGCCGGGCCAGCCTGGCCGAGATCCGGGCCACCGTGCGACCGCTCCGCGACGACAGAACGAAGGGGGCGGGCGTCGCTCCCATGCCGGCCGCCGGCGACCTGCCCGAGCTCGTCGAGAGGATGGTCGCGGCGGGATCCTCGGTGAACCTCGATGTCACCGGCGACCTCGAAACGGTCGAAGCCGTCACCGGTCTGGTCGTCTACCGGGTGGTGCAGGAGTCGCTCAACAACGCTGCCCGCCACGCCCCCGGGGCCTCGGCACGCGTCGCTGTGGCCGTGGCCGCCGAAGCTATCGAGGTCGACGTGTTCGACGCCGGAGCGGGGTCCCAGGCCGAGGGATCGACGGGGGTGGGCCTGATCGGTATGCGGGAGCGGGTCGAGGCGCTGGGCGGCGCGTTCCACGCCGGCCCGTCGCCCGGGGGGTGGCGGGTCCGGGCACGCGTTCCCCGGGCCGGGCCGACATCGCCCTCGCAGAGCCGCTCGGACCCCGGCGCCACGTGATCGCCATCGTCCTCGTCGACGACCAGCCTCTGGTGAGGGCCGGCCTGCAACGGATCCTGTCAGTGGACGAAGGCTTCACTGTGGTGGCCCAGTGCAGCGACGGGGCCGACGCGGTGTCGGTCCTCGAGGGATCCACCGCCGACGTCGTGCTGATGGATGTCCGCATGCGGGGCATGGACGGCATCGAAGCGACCCGGCAGATCCGCGAGATGGACGGCCCACCTGTCCTGGTGCTCACGACCTTCGACGATGACGATGTGCTGTGGGGCGCCATCGACGCCGGTGCCGCCGGCTTCGTCCTCAAGGAGGCGTCGGCCGAGGACCTCATCGCCGCCGCCCGCACGGTGGCGTCGGGAGGGGCGTGGCTCGACCCCGCCGTCACTGCGCGGGTGCTGGAGGTGACCCGCACGACCGGCCTGCCCCGCCAACGCCAGACCGACAAGGCCGCGCTGCTGACCGCCCGCGAGCTCGACGTGCTGCGCCACATGTCCACCGGCGCGACCAATGGCGAGATCGCCGCCGCCCTCTTCGTCAGCGAGGCGACGGTGAAGACCCACGTCGGCAGCATCTTCGCCAAGCTCGGCGTCCGCGACCGCGCCGGCGCCATCGTGTTCGCCTACCAGCAGGGAATCGTCTCGCCCACGCAGTGACCGCCGGCGCCTCCTCCACTCCAGGGTGGAGGCGAGATCTCGACCGTGGCCCGATGCGCGTCCGCTTGCCGCCCGTCATGGTGATGGGACGGGAGATGCCCGGCGAAGAGGAGGGACCAGATATGGCGAGCCCCGTGGTGGAGGTGCGGGACCTGTGCAAGCACTACGGCGACCGCTTGGTGGTCGACCACGTCGACCTTGACGTGCACGAGGGCGAGATCGTCGGCCTGCTCGGCAGGAACGGGGCCGGCAAGACGACCACAGTCGAGTGCATCAGCGGCCTGCGCCGAGCCGACGCCGGCTCGGTTCGGGTTCTCGGACTCGACCCGCAGACCGACGGCCAGCGGCTCCGGTCGAAGGTCGGCACCCAGCTGCAGGATTCGGCTCTCCCCGACCGGCTGCGGGTGGGCGAGGCCATCGAGCTGTTCCGGGGCCCGCGGGCCATGCCCGTCGACGGGCTGCTCGCCGCCTTCGGACTGGGCGAGCACCGCAAGCGGGCCTTCTCGGCCCTGAGCGGGGGCCAGCGACAGCGCTTGTTCCTGGTGCTGGCCCTGCTGAACCGCCCGCAGCTCGTCATCCTCGACGAGTTGACCCAGGGGCTGGACCCTGCGGCCCGGCGCGACGTGTGGGACGCCATCCTGTCGCTGCGCGACGCCGAAACGACGGTGTTGTTGGTGACGCACTACATGGACGAGGCCGAGGCGCTGTGCGATCGCGTGTTGGTGATGGATGGCGGACGGGTGTTGGATTCGGGCCCGCCCGTCGACCTGGTCGACCGCAACGCACCGTGGGCCACCGTCCGCTTCGACGGCGCTTCGAGCACGGCACGGCCTGACGACCTCAGGGCCATCGACGGGGTCACGCAGGTGCGCTGCGTGGGCACGTCGGTGGAGGTGCACGGCGACCGGCGCATGATCGCCCACGTCTGCGCCCACCTGGTGGGCCGCGGCCAGGTTCCCGACGACCTGGCGGTGGCCATGCCCGATCTGGAGGAGGCGGTAGTCGCTCTGCTCGCCCACAGCGCCGACCGTGCGCTCGAGCTCACGGGAGGCTCCCGATGAATAACGTTCTGAAGCTGATTCGCACCGAGTTGCGGCTGGTGCTGCGTGCGCCGCTCGTGCTGGCCTTCGTGTTCGCGTTCCCCATCGTCACCGTGCTGGTGATCGCCGGCTCGTTCGGCGCCCACGATGTGGCTTTCGCCGGCGTCGACCCGTCCCGGTGGTACGTGGCGTCGTACCTGCGGTGGTCATCGCCGCCATCGGCCTGGTCATGGTGCCGGTCCACCTGGCCGGGTACCGCGAGCGCGGCGTCCTGCGCCGCTTCACGGCCGCCGGCTTCGGGCGCTGGTCCTTCGCCGTCGCCCAGCTGGCAGTTGGGGTGATCCTCACTCTCGTGGCCTGCGCTGTGCTCCTGGCCGTGGCCACCCTCGTCTACGGCCTGCCGCCGGTCGCCTCACCCGCGGCCACTGTCGCTGGGGTGCTGCTGGGAGCGCTGGCCTTCACCAGCCTGGGCCTGTTGCTGGGCGCCGTCGTGCCCAACGCCCGGGCCGCCCAGGGCATCGGGCTCCTGGCCTTCTTTCCCTCCTTCCTGCTCGGCGGCGGTGGGCCCCCACCGAAGGCCATGAGCTCCACCATGCGCCAGATCGCCACATTCCTGCCCCTGACCCATGTCACCGCGGCCATACGCCAGCCGTGGTTGGGCCTGGGCGGTGCGACGTGGGACCTCGCCGTCGTGGCGGGCGTGCTGGTCGTCTCCGTCCTGGGCTGGCGGCGGGTGGTGGCGCTGTGAGGCGTACAGTTGAGCAGGAATTCGATCTCCATCTACGCCCCGGCTGCGGACCTCAAGACCCCAGAATCTGCGCCAGGGAATATTGACGAAGAGGGCGAGCGCAGCCGCGATGGCGAACAGGGCCAGCCCAGCGATCAGGAACGATTTGCCGGCCGTCGAGACTGCCAGCGTCGTGGCCGACCCGGCGCCGCGAATGGCGAGGATCAAGGTCCCAAGGCCGCCCGCGGCGGTAACGGCCCACCATATGGGTGTTGATGCAGTGGAGCGAAAGCGGCCGCTCACAGTCCGATCCAGGGGGGCCGCACCCCAATCGGCGCCGCCTCTCGATATGGTCGGCCTGAACCGATCCTCTCCCCTCAAAAAAGGGCTGGCTTGATGGCTCAACCTGGCAAGGAACGAACGGTGCGATCCGATGTCGCGACCCCGGCGGTTGACGGGCACCGCCGAAGGAAAATTGCCGGCGTACTGGTAGTAGCCGCCCTGGCTCTAACCGGCTGCGGAAGCGGCTCCCCGGCACGGTCTGGGGGCGCCGGGTCGTCCGGTGCCCCGACCGCCGCGCCCGATCGCGGCGTGGCCGAAGGGGCGCTGCCGCACCTCGTGGTCAACGATGTCGGCGCCGGTGCCAAGGTCGATCTCGCGTCGATGGCCACTGCGGACCGACCACTGCTCGTGTGGTTCTGGGCCCCACACTGACCCAGCTGCCGGGCCGAAGCGCCCGGCGTCGAGCGGTTCGCTCGACGGAACGCCGCACAGCTCAAGGTGGCCGGGCTCGGGACGCAGGACTCCCTTCCGGAGGCCAGGGACTTCGTTGCCCGCTACAAGATCTCCTTCCAGATGCTCTGGGATGACGGCTTCGACTCCTGGCGAGCCCTTGATGTCGCCGCCCAGCCCGCCGCCATCCTCTTCTCCAGCACGGGCAAGGAGATCAAGCGCTGGCAGGGAGCATTCCCCGAGGACGAGGTGCTCCGCCTCGCCCGTGGCGCCTGAGCGTGGGCGCCCCCCTCGCGCTCGCCTACGCCGCCGGGCTTCTCGCCGCCTTCAACCCTTGCGGGTTCGCACTGCTGCCCGCATACCTCGCCTACTTCGTCGGTGTGGCCGGCGAGGACCGACCCACTCCAGTGCGAGCCGTTGGGCGAGCGCTTGCAGTCTCGGCCACCCTCGCCCTGGGCTTTGCCGCCGTCTTCGGCGCCGTCGGTACCGTCGTCACCCTGGCGTGGGTGCAGGTGTCGCGGATCGCCCCATGGTTCACCGTGGTGATCGGCATCATGCTGATACCCCTGGGTGTGGCCATGATGCGCGGGTTCGAGCCGAAGCTCTCCCTGCCCCGCATGTCGCGCGGGACCAGCCCCGATGCCGGGTTGCCGGGCATCTTCTTGTTCGGCGTGTCCTATGCCACGGTCTCGCTGTCGTGCACCCTGCCCCCGTTCCTCGCCGCGGTGGCCACCACCTTCCAGCAGACGAGCCTGCTGGGCGGGATCGCCACGTTCGTGTTGTACGCCGCCGGCATGGGCACCGTGCTGGCTGTGCTGAGCGTGGCCGTCGCCCTCGCCCAGCGCCAAGTGGTGACCGCCATGAAGCCGGTCCTTCCCTACGTGCACCGGGCCTCGGGTGGGCTGCTCATCCTGGCCGGGCTCTACGTGGCCTGGTACGGAACCTACGAACTGGTCCTCAACTCGGGACGGGACATCTCGGGCGGCCCGGTCGGCGTGGTGACGAACATCTCCGGACGCATCAGCCGGTTGGTGGGCGAGGCGGGCGCCGTGACCGTCGGCGTGGTCGCCGCAGTCGTCATCATCGTCATGCTCGGCCTCGCCGCCGCCATCACGCACCGTGAGTCTCACCGTCGCCACCCCACGGCGCCTCGCCCGCACGACAGTGCCGGGCCTCACGTCCCCAATCGACGCGGCGAGCGGTCCGAGAACATGCCCCCCGAACCCACGACGGCCAACGCCAACGCCAACGCCAACGCCAACGCCGACAGTCGACCATGAGCATCGCAGCCACCCCAGAGGGCAAACCGACATGAAGGCGCACTGGGACGGCATCTACCGCCGCCTCGGTCCGGAACGGGTGAGCTGGTACCAGCCGGTCCCGATGATGTCCTTGGAGCTGGTGGATTCCCTCGACCTCGCTCCCGAGAGGGGAGCGGTCAATAGTCGATGTCGGGGGTAGCGCGTCGGCCTTCGCTGCGACACTGACCGAGCGCCCTGAGAGGGGGAGGAATGATGCCGGAGCGGCACGTCCGCAACCTGGTCATGTCCTTGGACGGCTACGTGGCCGGGCCGGGTCAGGATCTCGACAACCCGCTCGGAGTGGGCAGCACTCGACTGCATGAATGATGTTCGGAACCCGCACCGGCCGCCGGATGTTCGGCCAGAACGGCGTTGACGAGGGAGTCGACGACACCTTCTTGGCCAGGGGCGACGCTCACATCGGGGCCACGATCATGGGGCGCAACATGTTCGGTCCCGTGCGCGGTCCGTGGCGCGACACCGAGTGGCGAGGCTGGTGGGGTGAAGAGCCGCCGTATCACCACCCGGTCTTCGTGCCCACCAACCACCCGCGCCCGTCGATCCCGATGCAGGGTGGGACGAACGTTCCACGTCGTGGACGACGGCATCGAGGCGGCGCTGGCCCGGGCGTTCGACGCCGCCGGAGGCCGAGACGTGCGCCTCGGCGGTGGCGCGGCGACGGTGCGGCACTACCTGCGCGCCGGCCTGATCGACGATCTGCACGTGGCCGTCGTGCCCATCCTCCTGGGTGGTGGCGAGCGGCTCCTCGACGACGTCGATGTCGTCCCCGACGGTTACGAGTGCATCGCTGGCCAGCCCTGCGTCGGTGGCCCACGTTCGTCTGGCCCGGAGGCCGGAGGAGCGGTCAGTGCGAGACGATCGGGGAGATCTCGAGCACCCGGTTCTCGGCCATGGCCGCCCTGGCATCGGCCGGTGGTTCAGGAAAGGCGGAGTACGAGGCCCAGAGCTTTCCCTGGCCGTCGACGAACGTGTCGAAGCCGCCGGGGGAGACGGCGGTAGGGGTGCTGGCCAGAAGCGGCGCGTCGGCCGTCTTCTGGCAGGGACCGGCCGTCGTCGGGCACCAGGCCACGCCCGTGTCGTAGGTGTTGGATTGCCATGTCCCGCCCGAATAGAACAACCACCAACCCCCCTTGTCAGCGGGCAGCATGGCCGGTCCTTCGACGATGCCGTGCTCCCATGCCTGGTCGGCACCGAGGAGTGCTGTCGGTGAGCTGGTCACCGACAGTCCGTCGGCCGCCAGGGGCTGCTCCCAGATGCTCACCGGTGTCCCGTTGGCGTTGCCGTCGTTTTTCCACAGCAGGCTGGAGGCGCCGGACCCGTCGGTGACGACGCTCGGGTCGATGTCGCCGCCGAGCGCCGTCTGGCATACCAGGGGCGCCGCCGAGGTGTCGGTGAAGGGGCCGGTCGGGCTGGTCGCCGTGGCCCGCCCGAGGCACTCGAGCCTGCTGGCTGCGTCCTGGGTGCTGTAGTAGAGCACCCAGGATGTGCCCACCCGGCGCACGGTCGGCCCCCAGGTCATCGTCGTCGAGGGCACTGCCCACGACGGCAGCACCGGCAGCGAGTCGGCGACCCGCCGCCAGTGGACGAGGTCGCTCGACACCGCCGTCGGCACGTTGGAGTTCCAGTCGGTCGTCCAATACAAGACGTAACTGGCGTGAGGACGGCCGTCCACCCCGGCGGGGAGGGTGAGGACGAAGGGGTCTCCCACATCGTCGGTCTCGACGACCTGGGAGCTCCCGAGAGTCGGAAGGCCGAGGCCCGACGCCTGCCGGGTCGGCGAACCGGATCGGGCCGAGGCCGACCCGTCGGCGGCAGCGGGAGCCACGTCATGGCGCAGCCTGGTCGCGCCCAGGGACGCGACGGCGACGAAAGTCATTACAGCCACGGCGAGGGCCAACCACCTCCGCCGTCGATGTCGCGCTTCGCCCGACGGCTGCATCGCTGGCGGTTCGAACCCCATGCTCGGCACAGTACGGGACTGCCCTCGTCAAAGTGAGTCGCCCGCCCACGAAACGGCGGCGATGGGGGCCGACGGCGCTCCCGGTCAACCTCTCCGCAAAGAGTTGCCGTAGACGTCGACTTGGTGACCTTGCTGGGTCAGTTGGTCGGCGTCGGCGCCGACGAGTGCGTACTGCTTGATGGCGCCCGGGTGGTTGGCCTCGATGTGGCCGGCGAAGCTGACCTTCTGGCCGGTGCCCACCGGGAACGGCGGCGGCGCGGGCACCTCGACGAACATGCGACTTGTCGGGCTGGTCCCCACCCAGAAACCGGTGGGGCCGGCCAACTTCCGCGCGGTCACCGACCGGGCCTCGACCGCTCGGCGGCGGCCAGGGCGCCGGCGGGAAGTGGAGGCAGCAGCGACCGACCGTGGGAGGCAGCGCTAGCCCCGATAGTTCACGAGATGACCAGCGCGGGACGTGATCGTCTTGCTGGGACGGTCATGGTCGGAGGAGCGGGCATTCCAGCTTGATCGAGTCCGGAGCGGCAGGATTTGCTGCCATCGGGGCCGCCGGCGGTGCTGTCGGGGCGCGCGTCGTGAAGGTGGTGCTCGTGGGCATCGGACTTGGGCGGGCTCAGGTGAGGGCCGCGATGCGCCCGTAGGCATCGAGCAGCGGAGCGGTCGATGGCCAGCCGTCGAGGATGCGCACTACCCGTCGCCGTGCCC
>JBBSHU010000083.1:0-12930 GCA_038232455.1 Acidimicrobiales bacterium | reverse complement strand
GGGCTTGGCCCGCCTCACCCGTGACAACGCGGACATGGTCGGCTCGCTCTACGAGCCCTTCGCCTCCATCGAAGAGCTCGACCAGTTCCTCGTCTGCACCGCCTTCGAACGCATCACCGAGGTTGCCGCCGAGGTAGCCCAGTTTCGCCTGCGCACCATCCTCAATACCACCTGGTACCGACTGCGCTCCGTCGCTAGAGCTCATCACCGAGAGCAGGCCGCCAGAGGAGTTCTCACCGACGACGCCGCTGCACCGCCATCGCGAACCGAGGCCGAGCAGCTCGCCCTCACCCTCGTCGACGCCGTGCAGCGCCAGCTGGTGCGCAGCGTCGACGCCGGCCTCGTCTACACCACCCGCGTCGCCGGCCACCCCACGCCCGACGTCGCCGCCGCGCTCGACTGGACGCCCCGCGTCCTGCGGCGCCGGCGCAGCCGGGTCGAGTCCGTGCTCATAGCCGACGAGGTTGGCGAGCCCCGGCCCCGCTACTGCCTCGCTACCGGCTGATGGCCCAGGGTGAATCGACGGCCGCCTCAAACGGGTCGGGCGGCACCATCTTCATCGTCATCGCCGTCGTCGTCCTGGCCGTCGTGTGGGCCGGCGCCCAACTCGCGCTTCTGATCTCCGGTGGCCATCTCGGCGCCGGCCTGTCCCCCACCTTTCACGCCATGGTGCACCTGCCCGCCAATGCCGACAACCCGGGAGCGGCGTGGGGCCCGCCGTGGGAGACCGCAATTCCCGGGCCTCGCCTCTACTGGGGATGCACCGGGGCCATCGCCCTCCTGGCAGGTGTCGGCCTGTCCTTCGCCCTGCAGAAGTTCGGCGGCCACGGCGTCGGAACCGATGACCGCAAACGCCTCGGCGTCGACACCAAGGCTCACTTGGCCACCGTTCGCGATCTCAAGCCCCTTGTCGTCAACGGGCCGGTGCCGGGCCGCCTCATCCTCGGACGCGTAGAGCGCCGCCTGGTGGCCACGGAGCTGCGCGACCCGGCCAACCCGCCCCGTCCGGGCAGCCGAGCCGGTGACCGCTCGGCCGTGGCCGTGATCGGCCCGACCCGCTGCGGCAAGTCGGCCGACATCATCTCCGCCATCCTGGAATGGGAAGGCCCGGCCATCCTGTCCTCGGTGAGGGGCGACCTCCTCGAGGCCACTTTCGCTCGGCGGTCGTCCCTGCCCAAATCGAAGATCAAGGTCTTCGATCCCACCCAGGTCGTCAAGGGCCACACCCGGGCCCAGTGGTCTCCAGTGGCCAACTGCACCACCATCGGCGGCGCCAAGAAGCTCGCCCACGCCCTCGCCTCGGCCAACCCCAACAGCCTCCCCCACGACGGCTACTTCGCGACCATGGCCGAGGAGCTGTTGTGGCCGCTCTTTTTCGCCGCCGCCACCTCCCCCGTCCCCAGGACCATGGGCGACATCGTCGACTGGGTGCTCACCGAAATCGCCGCCATCCCTGCTATCACCGCGTGCTTCGACAAGGCCCTGTCGGGTCCCAACCCCCACAAGCGCTACGCCGAGATCGCCATGCGTCTCCTGCAGTCGCTGTGGGACAAAGAGCCGCGCACCCGGGCCGGCTTCTACACCACGGCACTCACCATGATCGCCAACTGGGAGGACCCCGTCGTGGCCGACTGCGCGGTCACGTCCGATATCAACCTCCAGTGGCTGGTGGGCGGAGCCAACACGTTGTACGTGTGCTCGCCGGCGCATGAGCAGCTCCGCCTGGCCACCGTCTTTGGAGGCCTCCTCGACGACCTCATGCAGCAGGGCTACGAGTGGCAGAACACCCACGGCTCGCGCCTACCCGACCTGCTCGTCGTCCTCGACGAGGCGGCCAACACCCCGGCCCGCTGGCTACCCCAGGTGGCCTCGACCTGTTCGGGCATCGGTATCCAGCTGGTGACGATCTGGCAGTCCAAGTCCCAGATCGACGAGGCCTACGGAAAGCTGGCCGACTCGGTGCTGACCAACCACGGCACCAAGGTCTTCTTCTCGGGGATCAGCGACCCATCGACGCTGGACTACGTCAGCCGCCTGCTCGGCGAGGAGGAAGTCGTGCAGCGCTCCTCGTCGAACGACCTGAACATGGGCCGGCGCAGCATCAACGAATCGGCCACACGGCTTCGCCTCATTCCCGGCGACATCCTCCGCCAGGCCCCGCCCGGCGAAGCCCTGCTGATCCACGGCACCTTGCCCCCCGCCCACCTGAAGGGCCGCTTCTACTACGCCGAAAAGAAGCTGCGCGCACTCGCCGGCGAGGATGCCGTCAACGCCGCCGCCCACATTCTCGCTGCGCCGCCGCCGCCTACGGACAACCAGAGTTCCGACGCCTTGGCCGACCCGGCCCTGCCTTCCGAGACCGCGCCCGTTGCCGCCGGTCCCCTACCCGACGGCCTGAGCGTCAGCCACGTGAGGTCGGTGAGTGCCGGCGAGCTCATGGCTCACGGTGGGAGTCGTCCGTGACGCCCGCAGAGAGGAGCCAGCGCGCCCGCATCGCCGCATACACCCTCCACTCGAAGTACGACTCGCGACAGATCACCCGTTCGGCACGTGCCGCCTTTCTCGGCCGATTCGAGGTGCAGGTCGATCCGGACGGGGTGTTACCAGTCGCTGAGCGCCAGCGCCGGGCTGAGGCCGCCAAGAAGGCCTATTTCTCCCGACTGGCCCAGAAGTCAGCCGCTACCCGTCAGTCTTCAAGGAAGCGGTGAGCGTGGAGCCGAAGAACGAAGGTCACAAGAGGCCGACGGGTGTGGTCGAATCGCATGAGAGGGGTACCGTTGGCCATGGCCGAACACCAACGCGACGTCCTCGACCCGGACGGATCCTTCTCGCTGCTCCCGCCGGGGCCCAGGAGATCCTTGCGCACCCACATCGGGGCTCGGGCGAGGGGCCGTCGGCCGAGAACTCCTAGTGCGGTGTCTCCTCATTGACCCGACGCTTCCCTGAGAGTGGCCCGACCTCGTTCCACCTTCTCGATGATCGATTCAGCGCTGGCCGTCCAGGTGAAGGGCTTTGGGTCGGCGTTGTGCTTGTCGAGGTAGTCATCGATGGCGGCGATCAGGTGGTCGACGCTCGGGAACACCCCACGGCGGATGGCCCGGTCGGTCAGCTCCCGGAACCAGCGTTCGACGAGGTTCAGCCACGAGCTCGACGTGGGTGTGAAATGCAGGTGGAACCGTGGGTGCTTGGCCAACCATGTCTTGACGTTGGGATGGTTGTGAGTGCCGTAGTTGTCGACTACGAGGTGGACGTCGAGGCCCTTGGGCACCTGGCCGTCGATGACCTTGCGAAAGACCAGGAACTCCTTGTGGCGATGCCGGGAGAGGCACAGCCCGGTGACCTTGCCGGTGGCAGCGTCGAGAGCCGCGAAGAGCCTCGTCGTGCCGTTGCGCTTGTAGTCGTGCGTCATGGTCCCGCCCCGGCCCTTCTTCATCGGCAAACTGGGCTGGGTGCGATCGAGGGCCTGGATCTGGCTCTTCTCGTCCACACAGAGCACCACCGCCCGCTCGGGGGGATCGAGGTAGAGGCCCACGACGTCGACCAGCTTCTCCTCGAAGCGTGTGTCGTTCGACAGCTTGAAGGTTCGCACCAGATGGGGCTTGATGCCTCGGGAAGACCAGATGCGCTGCACCATGGCCTTGGAGATGCCGGCGTGGGCGGCCATGGACCGACACGACCAGTGCGTCTCTGCTTCGGGGGTGGTGTGCAGCGTGTCGTGCACGATGGCCTCGATCGTCTCTTGGGGGATCGAGGGCTTCCGCCCCCGGCCCTTGGCCACTTTGCCGATGCGCTCTATCCCGTCGGACTCGAAGCGCGCCCGCCACGCCAGCACCGTTCCCCGTCCTACCCCGATCCGCTCGGCGATCTCGGTGTTGGCCACCCCGTCGGCCGCCATCACCAACGCCTTGGCATGGCGAACCTCTCGATGGGGCCGAGCGCTCGATCGGGCGATCGTCTCCAGTTCTGCCCGTTGCTCGGCCGTCATTGCCAGCGACGCTGCCGGGCGATTCGCCATGACCCGAAGCTACCCCATACCGCGCGTTATTTGGTGGACACTACATTGGTGGACACTACACTAGCGATCGGCTCGACCCCCCATCGCAGCCCACCGGAGCCGCGCATCCGATGGGCGTCGATGAAGGCGACTACCTCTTCGGTCGACCGTCGAGCTCGGAAACGCGAAGAAAACTGACGCAGCCTTGAGGATGTCGTTGGCTCGGCGCAGCTCGCGGTTCTCCCGCTCCGGGTCAGCGATGCGCTGGGCGTCGGCGCTCGACGTCCCTGGACGTTCACCCGAGTTGATCTCGTCGCGACGCAGCCAGCCGCGCAACGACTCGGGACCGACCCCGAGCTGGCCGGCGACCCGGGGGATCACCCCGTAGGACTGGCCGCCCTGGGCGGCGATTGCGTCTCGGGCCATGCGCACCGCCCGCTCACGCAGTTCGGGCGGGTACCTCTTCTGGGCAGGGTGCTTCGTCATGCTCCATCCTCACTGTCTTCCAAGGTATGGAGCCTTCGCGGATCCCAGGCCGATTCAGCCTGCGGGCGGCCAAGGAGCTGGCCAAGGCCAAGGTCCGGCAGTCAGCGAGCACGATTGAGGGCGGCCGGCTCAGGTCGTAAGCCAAGCGGGTTGTCGGAACCGTCCCCTCCGAGACCCTTCCTCCCGTCGCGGCCAATTTGGGCCGGCCGCTAAGCGCAAGACCTGCCCTCCTGTCGGGTGGCGCCAGGGCATCCCTGCCCCCTACGCCAAGGTGAAGGTCAAGTCCAACGTCGCTGCCTCGGCCGACGGCGGCAGGACCTTCGGGGCGCCGGTCGATTTCACCGACGACCGCGGCGGCGACTACCCCTACGGCGCCTGCGCTGCCGAACTCACACCCCCCGGGTAGCCTGGGCGGACGAAGGGGAGTAGCCCGGAACACGCGTATCGACACGGCCCAGTGCTCGGGTCGGTGTCACCAGCCGCAAAGTAGAGCGGGAGCCTTGATGCCCGGGGGGTAGTCCGGTCGGCAACGAGAAAAGGTCCGCTCGGACCATTGCTGTTGGCGGACACTCGGCCCAGGATGGCGCTGTTCTCCCAGGGTGGGGGCACCTTGTGAGGGAATAGGCGGGCCCGTGCACTTCAATCGACGTCAGCGGTCATCATTCGGGCGTCCGGCGGCTGGTTCATCGTTCCGACGCCGGCATCGCTCTCGGGTGCTCACCCTCGTGACGGGCATGGCCATCACCGCCATGGCGAGCGGCTTGCCAGCTGTCATGAGCCCGGCCGCGGCCGCCTCCCCGCCCAAGCCCAAGCCCACGCGGCAACTCCCGGCCCTGCATTCGGACCCTCCGGCCAAGCCCGTGGGTGAGACCCGCGCCGGCGGGCCCCTGACCTCGCCACCTCCGGATCCGTCCGAGCCCGAGGGTACGTTCCACGGCACCAAGGGCGCGTCGTTCGACCCCGCCCGCTCCACTGTGGTCGACGCCGAGACCACACCCACCAAGAAGGTGTTCGCAAACCCCGACGGCACGCGTACGGTCCAGCTCGACCAGGCGCCGGTCCGCCATCGCGACCCGGCCACGGGGAAGTGGGCAGACATCGACCTGCGCCTCGTCGCCGGTGCCGACGGAAAGTTGGGGGCAGCTTCTGCGCCCAAGGGCTCGGCCCGTCTGGCCACCAACGCCAAGGGCGACGTGGCCACCGTCGACAGCCCAGCGGGCACCATCTCGCTGCGCCACCCAGATGCCGCCAGTTCCGCCGCCGCCACGGCCGGACAGACCACCACCTACGCCAGAGCACTGCCCGGGGGACGCGACCTGGCCCTCGCGGCCCGGCCCGACGGGTTCGAGGAGACGGTCACGGTTCCCAACGCCGCCTCGGGCGGTACCTACCTCGACGAGCTGGTGGTCCCCGCCGGCGTCAGCGCCCGCCAGGGCCAATCGGGTGTGGAGCTCGTCGACGCCAAGGGAGACGTGGTAGCCACCTTCGCCAACGGCCTGGCCCACGACGCCACGTTCCCCGCCGGCGGCCCAGCCGCCCTGGTGGCGGTGACGGTAGCGCTGGTTGTCGCTGCACCGTCGAGTCCGGGATCGCCTGCTTTCCCCGCCGGCAACGGCTCCACGACCGTCACGGTCAAGGTGTCGGTCGACGCTGCCTGGCTCGGGGCACCAGGGCGTGTGTTCCCGGTGACCCTCGATCCCGATTTGCACACGCCCACGCTGGGCAGCGCCACGGGCATGTTCGACACGTTCGTGCAGAACCAGGCCAGCGCCGATACGACCTACTCGAACTGGCCCTACTTCTATGCCGGTGGGGGAAGCGGCCAGATCAACCGCTCGATGCTGTGGTTCGACCTGTCGTCAGTCCCGGCCCAGGGCTCCACCCTGTACGTGAGCGAGAGCCACCTCAACGTGGTCGAGTACTACTCGCCCACCTGCCAGGCCCGAAGCGTCGACGTGTTCGGCACGACCGCGGCGCCCACCGCGGCCACGACGTGGAACAACCAGGCCGGCCTCGACGGCGCCGGGCTGGTGTCATCGACGTCATTCGCCGTCGGTGCCGCCGGCTGTCCCGAGGCGTCAAAGGCGCTGGACACGACGTCGCTGGCCCAACGCTGGCTGCACGACGGGGCCGCCAACAACGGCCTCGAGTTGCGGGCCACGGCCGAGAACGATACCTACGCCTTCAAGGGCTTCTACTCGTCCCGGGCCGCCGACCTCACCAAGAGGCCGTCGCTGTCCATCACCCTCAACCACGTGCCCGGCCTGTCCACCCCGGCCAGCCCGCCCAACAAGTCGGTGCTCACCAACGCCACCCCGACGCTGACGGCCAACACCGCATCCGACGCGGATGGCGACACCGTGCAGTACTGGTTCCGGGTGACCACCACCGCCGACGCCGAGGTGGGCTACCACGCGGCCGACTCCAACTGGCAGACCTCGCCCACCTACGTGATCCCCGCTGGCTCGCTCACCGACGGCGTCTCCTATTGGTGGCACGTGTGGACCTTCGATGGCACCCTGTTGCGCTATCCGGCCAACACCGAGTGGTCGTTCAAGGTCGACCTCAATCTCGGCAACACCAAGGCCTCCCAACCCCACGACGACGTGGGCCCGGTGTCGGTGAACCTGGCCAACGGCAACCTGGTGGCCCAGACCGGTTCGCGCAGCCTGCCCACGGTGGGTGGGGACGTCGGCGTGTCCTACACGTACAACTCCCAGTCACCGCCCACCGCCGGGCTCATCGGCTCCTACTACGCCGGCACCGCGGCGTCCACCCCCGATGCCTCGATCGGCACCAAGACCCCGGCCATGGTGCGCCGAGACGCCGCCCCTTCGTTCAACTGGGGCACGGCCGGCCCCGGTGGGGGCCTGGGTGGGACCAACTTCTTGGTCCGCTGGGTCGGCTACTTCAGTGTTCCTGCCTCCGCCACTTGCCCGAACGCCACGACCGGGACCTGGCGGTTCAACTACTTCGACGACGACGGCCTCGTCGTCAAGATGGGGACGGCGAACGCCACGCTGACCAATGGCGTGGTGACGAACCCCACGACGGTGGTCGACCACTGGGTGACGGGGACCAACTCCGGCATCACCGGGCCGGCGTTTCCCGTGACGTGTGGGGCCAGCTACCCGTTCCAGGTGGACTACTACCAGGCCGGTGGCAGTGCCCTGGTCTACCTGTGGCCCGGTGGCCCTGAAGGCCCGGGCGGCACCAGCTTCTTGTTGCCTCCGAGCTGGTTGAGCACCGAGGCCCCCGCGCTGCCCAGCGGTTGGTCGCTGTCGGCGGGAGCCGGTGGTGGAGGCGACCACTACATCTCGGCCCGGCTGTCCGACTCCACGGCGATCCTGGTGGACGCGTCGGGCACGAGCCATACTTATTCCTGGACGGGGTCGGGCTACAACCCGCCGCCCGGCGAGGACGGCCTCTTGGTCCGCAACGCCAACGGCACGCTGACCCTGCACGACTCCGGCGGCATGACCTTCGTGTTCGACAGCGCCGGACAGCTCACCTCGGCCACCTCCAGTGCCGACGACCGAACCCCGGCCGCCGCCCAGTTCTCCTGGAGCGGCACCCCGGTGCGCCTGCGCACCGTCACCGACCCGGTGAGCGGGCGGGTCATCACCTTGTCCTACAAGGGCGACGCTCCCTGCAACGACCCGCAGTTCCCGGCCCCCCAGGGCTTCGACCCTCAGGCTCCGGCAGGCATGCTGTGTGCCGTGACCTACTGGACCACCGGCTTCACCACCCGGCTGTGGTACGTGGCTGGCCAGCTGGCTCGCATCGAAGACCCAGGGGCCAAGCTGACCGACTTCACCTACCTCACCGGCGAGGGTGGCAAGCTCACCACCATCCGCGACAGCCGGGCTGCGGATGCCGTCGCTGCCGGCGTGGCCACGCCCGACGACAGAAGCCGTACCGTCATCCACTACGCCGGTTCCCAGGTGGACTCGGTGACCGCCCCGGTGCCCAACCCCGGCGGATCCCCGGAGCTGGCCCGTCCAGCCCACAGCTACCGCTACGAGTCGCCCATGACCCGGGTCCTGGCCGCCGGTGGTGCCGCCGACCCGGGCTTCGCCCGCCGGGTCAAGCTCGACGGAGCGGGGCGGTGGATCGAAGACACCGACGCCACGGCCAAGACGGCCAACGCCGCCTGGGAGGGCGATCCGGCCGCGGGTGCCGTGCCCGATCGACAGCTGTCGGCGACCGATCCCGCCGGGCGGATGACGACCTACCTCTATGACGCCGCGGGTCGGCGGACCGACACCTTCGGCCCCACCCCCGTTTCCTGCTTCGACGCCAACCGCCGGCCCACGACCACGTGCGCTCCGACGACACCGCACACCGCCACCACCTACGACGGGGCCATCAACGGCCTGGCCGGCACCTACTGGCCGACGGCCGATCTCGCCAACGCGCCACGGGTCCACCGCACCGCGGTGGGCAACCCCGCGGGCGCCATGGACGCCACCTGGCCCCAACCCCCGGACCCCTCGCTGACCGGTCCGTGGTCGGGCCGTTTCACCGGCGACATCGTGCTCGCCGCCCCCGACGTTGCCGCCCCGGGTGACGGGCTCACCGCGCTGCGGGCCGTCGCCACGGGAACGGCCAAGGTGTGGATCGACAACACCGTCGTGGCCGACAATGTCTTCATCCCCAACGGCACCTACCGCATCCAGATCGACTACCTCCCCACGGCAACGCCCGCCCTGGCCCTGAAGTGGTCCCAGAACGGCGGCACGTTCACCTCCGTGCCCAACGCCTCCCTGCATCCCCGCTACGGCCTGACCACCCACACGGTGAGCGACGACACCGTGGTCGGGGCCTCGCCCCAGCCCGTGGCACCGATGGTGTCCACCACGGTGTACGGGCCTCCCGGTGGCGCTCCTGGTGCCCCCGATCCGGCCACCGGCCTGGCCATCAAGACCGTCAACGACCCCGACGGCGCCGTGGCGCTGGCCACGACCACCACCCATGAGGGGTCGGGCGGGGGCCAGTTCTACCGCCGTCTGTCACGGGCCCTGCCCGCTGCCGATCCCGCCAACGCGGCCACGGCCACCACCTCGGCCTACTACGGCGCCACCGAGAACCACCTGGCCAACAACTGCCAGAGCGCCACCGTGATCCAGGGTGGTGCTCTCAAGTCGACCACCACGCCATCGCCGAACGCCGCACCCGGAGGAGGGCGCACCGACGAGTTCGCCTATGACGTGTGGGGGCGCCTGGCCGCCACCCACCAGGTCGGCGACGCGACGTGGACGTGCATCACCTACGACGACCGCGGCCGCGAGCTCACCCGGTCCATCCCCGCCACCCTGGCCGCCACGTCGGCGCGCACCGTCACCCACAACTGGGCGGTGGGCGTGCTGCCTGCCAACCCTTTGGTCACCTCGGTGGGCGACGCCACCGGCACGATCACCACCACGGTCGACCTGGTGGGACGTACCACCTCCTACACCGACGCCTGGGGGAATGCGACCCAGTCGTTCTACGACCAACGGAGCCGCCTGACCAGGACGACCGGGCCGACAGGCGTGCTGGACATGGGCTACGACGACGCCGGACGCATCACCAGCCAGGCCCTGGACTCGGTGCCCGTGGTGGTCGGTCCCGTGAACTACGACGCCGCCGGCGAGCTGGCAGGTGTGAACTACGGCAACGGCACGTCACTGTCGGGAATGGTTCGAGACGACGCCGGGCGCACGGTGGAACTGGCCTTCTCCCAGAAGCCGGTGGGAACCACCACCAGCCTGCTTACCAAAGACGCCGTCGGGCGATCCCAGTCCGGCCGGGTCGTCACCGAGAAGGTCGACGGCGCCGCCAACCCGACCTCCACCTTCGCCTACGACAGCGCCGGCCGCCTCAAGTCGGCCACCGCTCCTGGCCACACCTACACCTACGGTTTCGCCCCCACCGGTGGGTGCGGGGCCATGGCCGCCGCCGGCAAGAACACCAACCGCACCCAGCTCACCGACGACAACGGCACCGCCGTGACCACCACCAACTACTGCTATGACTGGGCCGATCACCTCACCTCGGCCAGCGACACAGCGATCGGGACCCCGACTTACAACGCCCACGGCGACACCGCCACCCTGGGCGTCCAGAGCCTGGTGTACGACCAGGCGGACCGCCACATCGCCACCAAGGTGGGCGGCGCGGACGTGGCCAGCTACGTGCGCGACGCCACGAACCGCATCATTGCCCGCACCGAGGGGACCACCACCACCCGCTACGGCTACGCGGGAGCTGGGGACTCCTCGTCGTTCACGACGACCAACGACATCCTGCCCACCATCTTGGACCGCACGATCTCGCTCGTCGGCGGGGTCCTGCTTACCAAGCGGGTGGCCGGCGACGTCTGGAGTTACCCCAACATCCATGGCGACATGGTGGCAACTGCCGACTCGCCGACGGGTTCCAAGCAGGGGCCGACCCTGGCGTACGACCCCTTCGGAACTGCTCTCACTCCTCCGGGCCCCACCAACCCGGGCGGAGTCCCCGACAACTCCACCGGAGCCTTCGACTACGGCTGGGAGGGCCAGCACCAACGGGGTCTTGAGCACGCCGGGGCTCTGGCCACAATCGAGATGGGCGCCCGGCAGTATGTGCCAGCTCTCGGGCGCTTCCTCCAGGTCGATCCCATCGAGGGTGGCTCGGCTAACGACTACGACTACACCAACGGAGACCCCGTCAATGCCTCCGACCTGGGTGGAACCTGTGTAGAGGATGCATGCATAGCTGAGACCGTCATATTGACAGGCCTCGCAGCGCAGGTCGCATGTCACTTCTTTTGTGGTCACCCCAAGGCGTACCACCCCGCGCCACGAATGCTTCCGGCCTTTCCTAATGCTCGCCCAGCACCGGGAAAGACGCGCTATCCCGGTGGGATTCGGAGGCGCTGGAAGGATAGCGATGGCAACATTTACGAATGGGACTATCAACACGGCCGGGTAGAAAAGTATGATAAGCGAGGGGGGGCACCTCGGTGAGTTTGACCCTAAGACAGGCAAGCAAACAAAAGATCCTGACCGGAAACGTAGGATTGAGCCGTGACCGTGCACTGGTACCTGTCAATCTATGACCGGAAGACCGACAAACTTATATTTGAAGAGTTACTCTCCAATGTAACGGACGACACGGTCCGTCGGACTTTCGACGCGGCGCCCGATGCTGTCGGTGGATTCGAAGTACATGAGCGTCATATTCCTTTCCTAGCCCTTCACTCAGATGCCCATCTGAAGCTGTCTGCCTGTGTAGCGTTTGTGGAGCTCTTAGACGATGGGGACCAGCGAAGAGCTCCCTGACGGTCAGCGAGGGTCGCCATTCGCGGCTGTGACGCCGACCCGAGCACTGGGCCCGGAAACGTAGGATTGAGCCGTGACCGTGCACTGGTACCTGTCAATCTATGACCGGAAGGCCGACCAACTGATGTTTGAAGGTTTAATCTCCAATGTAACGGACGACATGGTCCGTGAGTAACACTAGTACAGTGTCTCGTCATTAGAGCCTGTTCGGGAAGTTTCTGCTGCTGGAGGCCCATATTGCCACGACTCGAGTACCCGGAGGCGATAGATTGTAAATCGTGGACTCCGACCCGATCGCAAAGAGCTTGACCTGGCGAACGACGCACGGTGATATGACCGATGAGGAGTGGGCGCTCATCAGCGATCTGGTCATGCCCTATTCCGGAGGCGGCCGGATGGGCCGGCCGGTCAAGAACGACCGCCGGGACATCGTCAACGCCATCTTTCACGTGGCCGCCACCGGCTGTCAGTGGCGGGCACTACCCGCCTGCTACCCCAACTGGAACACCGTGCACCGCTACCACCTGGCGTGGTCGCGCAACGGGACCTGGGAGGCCATCGCCGAGCGCCTGGCCGCCGCCGTGCGTCGCCAAGAAGGGCGGGTCGAGGAACCCTCTGCGGGCATCGTGGACGCCCGCAGCGTGCGGGGAGCGGCGACGGTCACCGGCTCTACGAGGGGTTATGACGCGGGCAAGAAGATCTCCGGCCGCAAGACCTTCGGGGTGGTCGACACCCTGGGCCTGCTCATCGCCGTGTTCGTGGTGGCCGCCAGCACCTCCGACAACACCGGTGGGATCGAGGTCGTCGACCGGGCCAGGCGAGACTCCAAGCGCTTCGCCAAGGTCTGGTGCGACGCCGGGTTCAAGGTCGCCTTCGCCCGTCACTGCCGCCAGCGCCACATCGCCGTCGAAGTCGTCAACAAGATCCACCCCAACCGCTTCGACGTGCTCCCCCGACGCTGGGTCGTGGAGCGAACATGGTCTTGGTTGATGTGCAACCGCCGCCTCCAAGTCGACTATGAGCGAGATCCGAAGGTCACCGAAGGCTTCGTATGGGCAGCCCACAGCCGGCTCCTCCTACGCCGCCTGACCGACCCGCCTGCCGGGTGATCGCGCTGGGGAAACATTCGCGACAGCTTCTTAG
>JBBSHU010000082.1:0-13477 GCA_038232455.1 Acidimicrobiales bacterium | reverse complement strand
CCCGGAGCCCCGGTCGCACGCCGGACCTATCCTGCTCATGATGGCTATCCGGGTGGTGCTGGCCGAGGACAACTACCTCGTGCGGGAGGGGGTGCGCCGCCTCATCGAGGCCCAGCCCGAGCTCGAGCTGATAGCGGTGTGCGAGGACCTCGGTTCGCTGCTCGCCGCCATCGAGGCGGATCCGCCCGATGTCGTGCTCACCGACATCCGCATGCCGCCTACCGGGACCGACGAGGGCCTGCAGGCGGCGGAGCGCATGCGCGTCGTGCATCCCGAGGGCGGCGTCGTGGTCCTCAGCCAGTACGTCGACCCTCAGTACGCCCTCGCCTTCCTCGCCAAGGGGTCGAAGGGACGGGGTTACCTTCTCAAGGAGCGGGTGTCCGACGTCGACCAGTTGCTCGCCGCCATCCGGGAGGTGGCGCGTGGCGGTTCGTACATCGACCCGAGGGTGATCGACGCCCTCGTCCAGGCCCGGTCGAAGTCGGCGGCGTCGCCGCTGCGCCAGCTCACCCTGCGGGAGCTGGAGATCCTGTCGGAGATGGCCCAGGGGAAGAACAACCAGGGCATCGCCGCCGCCCTCGTGCTGTCGGACCGGGCCGTCGAGAAGCACATCAGCTCGATCTTCTCCAAGCTCGGCGTGTCCGAGGAGCCCGACATCCACCGGCGGGTCAAGGCGGTGCTGCTCTTCCTGGCCGACCACAAGGGCGCCGAGCCCGACGCTTCCTGAGCGGTCGGGCCAACCCACCCGGGGACAGGGGTGCAGGCACCCTGGTCAAGGTCGTCGGTTCGTGTGAAGATGCGCGAAATGGGCGCTACTGCCGTTGGAGTACTGATCGTCGACGACCAGCCGTTGTTCCGTCGTGCCGCGTCCACGGTGGTGAAGGTCACCCCCGGTTTCGAGGTCGTCGGGGAGGCCGACTCAGGCGAGGCGGCGGTCGACCTGGTCGACCGGCTTCACCCCCGGCTCGTGCTCATGGACATCAACATGGGTGGCATCAACGGCATCGAGGCGTCCCGGCGCATCACGGCCGCTCACCCCGACGTGGCCGTGGTGCTCCTCTCCACCTACCAGGCCGACGATCTGCCGGCCGACGCGTCGTCGTCAGGCATGGCCGCCTACGTCAACAAGGAGGAGTTCGGCCCCGTGGTGCTGCGGGCGGTGTGGGACGGCCAGGCCGCCCCCGACCGATCGGAGCCGTCCGCGCCCTGAGGCCGGCAGCCCCCACCAGGGGAGCTGGAGGTGGCACCCGAACCCCAGCGGACGGACCATTCCGGTTTTCCTCCGACCGCGGGTAGTGCTGCCCCCCCAAGACACCAGGCTGCACCCCTGCGTTCATGGCTCCGAGGCGTCAGTCTTCGATCAGGACAACACTGGAAGGAGCAGATGACATGACCGAACGGCGATCCGACCACAGTGGGCCACCCGCAACGAGATGGCCTACCAGGCTGCGGGGGGCATTCCGAAGGTGGTCGAGCACCCCCCGGCATCTGGTAAGGCTCACTCTGCTGAGCGCCATCCTCCTCGGGGGCCTGGCCGTGACGGGAGCCGGGGCGACACCGGCGGGCGCCGTCACGGGCGTCTCCAGCCCCGGCAGCATCGTGTTCATCAAGGACTACAACGTCTGGCTCATCAGTCCCGACGGAACCACCCAACGCCAGGTCACCACCGACGGGACGGCGGCCGCCTTTTACCAAAACCCCACGCAGTCCGACGACGGCACCGTGATCGTGGCGATCCAGGACCGCCACGAGCAGCCCGGCGGCTTCGTGCGGAGCTACGTCTACGAGATGAACCGCCAGGGCACGCTCCTGCGGCCCGCGTTCGCTCCGGACCAGTACGCCACCGTCGTCGGCGGCCCATGCCCGATCGGAGTCACTGCCGCGCCCGAGGGCATACGCGCTGAGGTCTCCCCTGACGGCACAAAGGTCGTCGTAGACGCGATCGAGAGCTACTACTCCAGCGGCAACTGCGGCGGACCCCCACTCGGTACCCAATATTTCACCGGCGTCTACGTCATGAACCTTGACGGCTCGACGGCGAATCCGGAGATCAAGCCCCCTCCGGGGGAACTCGCCGGCGACTTCTACAGCCCGACCTGGGTGACCAACACCCGGCTGATCATGTACAACGCACTTGAGCACGCTGACGAGTACTACGACCTGGGCGCGGCCACTGCCATCAGGTGGGTAGGGGGGGACGTCAATAACGTCTATCGCTATCCGACGCTGCGTGGGACCACCTTGGCCACGTCGGGATTCTTAGACCTCGATCCGTCGAGCGGAGCGGTCTACGGGCTCGATCTGTGGAGCCGCAACGGGGGCCCCCCGGCAGCCCCCACACGCCAATGTGAGGTTCGGACCACCTCCGACATACCCCCCTTCCCCCGGCTGGCCCCAGACGGTGCGAGCGTGGTGTGGGTCGAGTACAAAGGCACGTACCCGTCGTACGACGCGAACATCTACGTCAGCCCCGTCGGCAACATCGGGGCCGGGGACTGCTCGAGCATCAACCGCCAGTTGCTCACCGGTGGCTATGACCCCTACTGGGGCCCCGCCCCGGTGGGTACACCGTCGACAGGTAGCCACGTTGGCGACTTCAACGGCGACGGCAAGACCGACTTCGCGGTGTTCCGGCCCTCATCCGGCGCCTGGTACGTCCAGGGCCAGGCCGGCGCGCTGTTCGGCACCAATGGCGACATCCCCGTGCCCGGCGACTACAACGGTGACGCCAAGACCGACTTCGCGGTGTTCCGGCCCTCCAACGGCGCCTGGTACGTCCAGGGCCAGGCCGGCGCCCGCTTCGGAACCAATGGCGACATCCCGGTAGCCCTGCCGAGCGCCATCAGGAGGACGTTCTTCCCCGGCTGAAGCCCTACGCCGAGGAGCGTGCCGAAGTAGGGGCGATCACCGGGGAACGGTCAGCGGTTGTGGGACTTGTGGCCGTGGCGGGCCTCGGCGTAGTCGTCATCGAGGGCCAGCACCGAACGGACCCGGGCGGCCAGGGGGGCATCGGCGTCGTCGAGGAACCTGCGACGGCGCCGACGCCCCGCAGACGGTTGCGCTGGCCCCCCAGCGACGACGAGCACGGCGATGGTGAGGCCGGCGAGCACGCCCAAGGGAACCTGCGGTTGAGCAGCAGACCGACTCCGCGGCCGAGTTGCTGGGTGTCGTCGATCGGTGGCAGCACGCCCCGGCCCACGACCCGCAGCGGCATGGGCCCGGTCACGTCGGGCATGGCCACGCTGACGGTCCGGCCCAGGCCCGTGTGCAGGTCGCGCATCGTCTTCGACCCGAGCAGGATCTCGTCCGGGGCCGTGGGCAGGCGGCCCTCGATGACGGTTGGCTCGAGGAGCCTCCGGTGCTCGTCGTGGCCTGGGCGCCGAACGTCACCGTGCCGACCTGCATGGTCGCGCCTGTCATACCGATGGCAAAGGCGCTGGCGTCGGGATCCGACTGCACGACGGGCACCGCGGGACGGACGTCGGCGAACATTTCGCTGCCCATGATGTGGGCGTCCGAGGTGACGCCGTGCAGCTCGCGAGTGGCGCTACCCTTCCTCCCCTTCTTCTCCCGATGCCAGACTGACGCCTCGGCGGGGTGAACGCACGGGTGCAGCCCGGTGTCCTGACGGCGGCGCCGCCGGCCCTCGGAGCTCGGGCGTCGGCGGGTACATGCTCATCAAAGACCCGGAGGTTCGCCGTCGGCGGCGAGCGGTATGCGACCTGACACCCGGGTGCCCCGGCCCGGTGAGGATTCGACGTCGACGCTGCCGCCGATCGCACCCACCCGGTCGCCCATGTTCACGAAGCCGGCGCCCACCGACGTGCGGGCGGCGGGGTCGAAGCCGGCGCCGTCATCGGCCACCTCGAACAGCAGGCCGCCTGCCTCCTCCCACACCCGCACGGTCGCGCTGGCGCCCTCCCCGGCGTGCTTGCCGGCGTTCTGCAGCGCCTCCAGGCAGCAGAAGTAGACGGCGGCCTCGACGTCGGTGGGATAGCGACCGGAGCCGGGCACGTCGACATCGGTGGGGAGAGCGGCCCGACCCGCGGCCGCGCCCAGGGCCTCGGCCAGGCCGCGGTCTACCAGCAGCGGTGGGTAGATGCCGTGGGCCAGGCTGCGCAGCTCCTGCACGGCATCGCCGACGTCGTGGCCGAGCTGGGCCAGCAGCTCCTTGGCCGCGGCCGGGTCGGCATCGGCCAGCTGCTGGACCAGGCGCAGGTTGACGGCGAGGGCCACCAGGTGCTGCTGGGCGCCGTCGTGGAGGTTGCGCTCGATCTGGCGGCGGGCGGCGTCGGAGGCCGCCACCACCCGGGCCCGCGACGCCCGCAGCTCCTCGGCCTGACGTCGGACCTCGTCGAGCGACTCCTGAAGGGCGGAGTCGAGGGCCACGTTGTGCAGGGCCAGCCCCACCTGGCGAGCCAGCTCGGCCAGCACCGTGTCGTCCTCGGGGCGGAAGGCGTCACCGTCGGCCGGCCGCACCGCGACGATGAGACCCAGGAGCTGACCGGAGTGGGTTGCCGGCGCCACCCGGATGCCGGCGTCCTCCCGGTCCCGGAGCAGCCCGGCCAGCCAGACCTTCACCCACGCCGGGCCGCAGACACCCGCGCGGGAGACAACCGCCTCCTCGTCGGGCACCAGGGCCAGCGACATGGGCGGGGCGTCGGGGACCGACACCATCCGCTCCAGCCGACCGCCGGAGCCCGTCCACACCTCGGCATGGGACAGGGCCAGCGACTTGCGCAGCGATTCGGCCAGCTGGAGGAGGAGCTCGTCGAACGGGACCGCCCGGGACAATCTGGTGCCGAAGGTGCGCACGACCTCGTCGGGAGCCTCGCGCTCGCCGTACACCAGCCGGTTGGAGAACTGGGCCAGGCGCTCGCGAGCGGGCAGGTAGACGACGGCGGTGACCGCCGCCGCCAGCATGGAGAGCAGGAGCAGGGAGCGCTCCGACGTCGTGGGCGTCCGCCCCAGCCCCAGCACGACCACCACGTAGACCGACACCACGACCCCGCTCAGCCCGGCGATCGACACGGTGTGGGCCAGCAGCCGGTCGATGCGCCCGAGGAGACGGGGCGAGCATGACACGGCCAGGGCGACGGGCATGGCCACGGTCGCCGCTGCTACGACGGCCAGCCCCCGGGGTGGCCAGTCGGCTAGCAGCCGGAGGGCGACGGTCACGATGGTCACCTCGGCCGTGACGACGACGGCCCAGCCGAACCACTGCAGGCGTTGGCGCTCCACGCCGTGCGAGCGTCGGTAGCGCCGGTTGGAACCGCCGAAGCCGATAGCCGCGGCCAAGCCCGCTTCCAGGCCCACCGGCCACAACGGCAGCGTCGGGCGTTGCGTCCACAGCCCGACCCCGACCAACAGGCCCGCCACATAGGCGGCGCCGATGACGGCCCGGCTCACCCGGCACGATCCGTCGGGCAGGCTCAGCAGGATCTGCATCCCGATAGCCGGCAGCACGGCCACCGCCAGGGGCAGGGCGATCCGGGCCATGGTGGCCACCGCGCCGGGAAGGTCGGTGCCGTGGTCAGCGGCCCGAAGAGCAGAGGCGGCCAGGCTGGCGACGCCGGCTACCAGCACGCCGACCAGCATGAGGGGCCCGAGGCGCTCGCCACTTCGCCGGAGGGTGATCACCACGCCGGCAATCGCCCAGCAGCTGATGAGCGCGGCTCGGAGCACCTCGGTGCCGGTGTCGCCGGTGTCGCCGGCCAGGACCGCGCCGCCGACCGCCAGGCCCACGGTCACCGGCGCCAGAAGGGCAAGGGCCGAGGGCCGCGGGCGAGGCTCGGGGGGCCGCCGTGCCGGCGGAAGGTCGATCTTGTTCCCCAAGGCGGTGGCCCCGGCTTCGACAGGCATCGTCACTCCGATCTCAACACGACAGCGGCATGGGTGCGACCGGCCGACCAGGCCGGGGCGGCGGCGATGGCGTTGGCCACCAGGAGGGCGGCCAACACCAAGGCCACGAGGGCGAGGACAGGCGTGACCGGACTGGGCACGATCCCGAGCTGGTCGGCGAGCAGGCCCCATGCCCAGCGGCCCAGGGCCGCCCCGAGCGGCGCGCCGATCGCCAGGGCGATGAGGACCAGAGCCGTGGCCTGCCAAGCGACCACCGCCACGACCTGGCGGCGGACGAACCCGAGGCTCTTGAGCACGGCGAGATCGTGGTGGCGACGCCGGACGGAGCTCACCAGCAGGTGGCCGATGGTCGCGGCGGCCAGGAGGGCCAGGACGCCCGCCATGACGACGGGCAGGCTCCGGACGTGGCCGAAGTTGACCAGGTCGGTCGGCTTGTCCGGAACCGACACCGTCCAGCCGTCGCCCAAGGCTCGAGTGAGGCGGTCCTGCAGCCTGGCCCGGGCCTGAGCCTGGCCAACACCCGGACCGAAGCGAACGACCGCGTTGGTCGGCTCGGGAAAGTCGGTCTCGCCGGCGAGGCGTCGCAGCCCCTCCACGGTGACCACCGTGCCTCGGCCGAGACCGGTGGAGTCCTCCTCCTGGGGGAGCACGGCGCGGCCGACGATGCGCACGGGCGACGGCGGGACGGCCGTAACCGAGACGGCCGCCTGGACAGTCTGGCCGATGTGGGCATCCAGGTCGTGCAGGGTCCGGGTGCCAAGCGCCACTTCGTCGGGACCGACGGGCGCCCGGCCTTCGATGATCAGCGGGGGCAACGAGCCCTTCCTCACGTCCAGGGCCACCGCGCCGGCATCCACGTCGCCCACCCGGACCGGAATTCCGGTGTAGCCAACGGCGACTGCCGACAGCCCGGGATCGGAGAGCAGGGTGGACACGGCAGGACCGACGGTGATGTCGTCGCCCGCGGTGCGGTTGACGGCGGCGTCGAAGGTGGTGCCGTACAGCCGAGGGGTGGAGAGGAGATGCGACAGGCTGGCGGAGAAGGTGATCGAGGCCGCCAGCGCGGTCATGGCCACCACCGCCCCGACGATCGTGGTGCGCACCGGCACCGCCGTGCGACCCCGACCCGGCTCGAGGACCATGCGCACTCCCGTGGTGACCGTCGGAGGGCACCCGGTCCGGGCAAGGAGATCGGCCGCAATCGACGGCCGCCATCGACCGGTCGACGAGCGAGCGTTGCCCAGACTGGCGGCGCGATCTTCGCTCCGCCACGACAGAAGGACGACGACGAGCACCACCGCGACGACCACGGCCAGCATGCCGACGGCGATGGTGGGAAGGTCCACCGCGGGACCGGGTTCGGGCTCGGCCACCCGGGCCAGGCCGATCGGAAAGCGGGCCGAGAGGGCGACGGCGACCGTGGCGGCGGTGAGAGCACCGCCGACCCCGATCAGCGCGGCCCGGCCCAGGCCGAGACCCCACAGCTCGGTCCTGGTCATACCCACGGCCGACAGCACAGGATGGTCCGCTGACTCCAGGGCGGTCTGGCGGCCGATGAGCTGGCCGCACACCAGGGCCACTGTCAGCCCTGCAAGCACGGCAAGGGTCTCCAAAGCGACGGCCTGGAGGTGCAGGGAGCGCTGCACCGTCACTGCCTGCTGGGACACCACGCTGGTGGCCACCGGTTTCCCTCCGCCCATGGTCCGCAGTTGCTCGGAGACGGCAGCCACATCGGCCGGGCCGCGCCGGAGGCGCAGGGCGAGCACGGGTTGGACCAACGCGGTTTCGCCGTGGGATCTGGCGAAGGCCGCGCTGGCCCACACCGGCTGGTTGCCAGTGCCCATCAAGGGCGGGAACTCGCCGGACGCCGCCTCGATCCCGACCACTCGCAGAGCGACCTCCTGCGGTCCGCGGGTCGGGGGCGACGCCCCCGACGAGGATGCAGGCGATGCCTCCTCCCTCGGCTCGGACGCCGCCGGAAACAGTCCCGCGGCCAGAGTGCTGCCCAGGCGGAGATGGCGGCTCTCGGCCAGGGTGAACCCGACGACCGCCTCGTCCGCCCGCTCCGGGTCGGGAAGGCGCCCCGACAGCAGCTTGAATCGGTTGAACCTGGTGCCGTAGCCCCGGGTCGCGACCGCGAGCTGGAGGTCGGGCTGGTCGGTGGCGAACAACAGGCCCTCACCGGAGTCCTGCACCTGTGGGAACCGCGCGGCCAGGTCGAAGTCGACAGTGCCGAGGGACGGTCCCGGCACGTTGTAGACGATGATGTCCGCTGCCTTCGCCGCCTTCACGAACCGTGGATAGGCGGTATCGGTGCGACGGGCGCCGGCGGCGATCGCAATCACCGTCCCGCCGAACACGCCGACCAGCAAGGCCAGGCCCGCCCAGGCCCGCCACCGGGAGCGGGCCTCGACTCGTAGCCGGAACAGGACGGCGGACATCACTCCGACCTCAATACGACGGCCGGCCGGGTGCGGGCGGCGATGCGCGCCGGGGCGGCGGCGATGAGGTTGGCGGCGATGATCGCGGCAGGAACGGCGATGGTGATAGCGGCGAACGGCACCTCGGCGAAGGTGGCCACACCGAGCTGGGCGGCAAAGAGCCGCCACAGCCAGCGGCCGGCGATGACGCCCAGGGGGAGACCCGCCATCAGGGCCACGACGGTAATCGTGGTCGACTGCCAGGCGATGGCGGTCGACACCTGGTGGCGCACGAAGCCAAGTGTCTTGAGGATGGCGAGGTCGCGGCGTCGGCGCCGAACCGATGTGACGAGGGTGTGACCGAGCGTGGCGGCCGCCAGCGCGCCGAGCAGTGCGGCGAGAACGAGCGGCGTCCTTCTGACGTCCGCGTACCCGCTGACCTGGCCCGGGCGCTGCGAGCCGCGAACACAGACAGCGGTGACACAATCGTGGCCGAATCTCGCCAGGTCGCCGGCCACCCGGTCCACCCCCACCCGGTCGCCCCGTCGGCCCGAGTAGCGGACGAGGAGGAAGTTGTAGGCACCCGCGGTGTTCTTCGAGGTCGGGTCGGCCAGGACCGCACGTGCCACGGCAGCACCGTCGCCCAACGCTGTGGGTGGGAAACCACCCCGCCCCAGCTTCGGGAACACCGAGCTGCCGACGATTCGCATGGGTCGTGCCGGTGTACGGGCCGCCCCGACCTGCACGTCGACCACGTCACCCACCGATCGATGAAGGCTCTCGAGGACCTTCCTGCCCAGGACGATCTCGTCAGGGCCGGCGGGCGGTCGACCATCGGTCAACGTGGGAAAGACCGCGCCTCTCAGGAGGTCGACCCCGATAGCGGGAACCTCGAGCCCGCCGACGGACAGGTCTCCGTAGACGCCGCCGGAGACACCGGCGACGGCCGGGTCGTCGTTGAGCGACGGTGTCACGTCCTGGGCGGCCAGGACCTGGAACCCGCCGTCGACAGCCACATCCCAGTCCCAACCGTACAGGCGAGGAGTGCCGACGAGGTGACTGAGATTCGTGCCGAAGACCACCGCGGTCACCACCGCGGCCAGGGCCAGCGCGGTGCCGGCGACGGTCGTCCGCACGGGCGCGGCGTCGGTGGCGCGACCGGTTTCGACGGCCATGCCGACTCCGATCGTGGCACTCGCCGGCAGGCCCGCCCAGGCGGGGGCGCGGACCAGCAGGGACGTGAGCCGGGGTGGCCTGCTCACGGGATCCGGCTCCCGACGCGGCCCAAGAGCGGCGCGCCACGCGGGAACGACCGCCACGGCGACGAGGAGCCCGATGACCACGACGAGTCCCAGAGCCAGCAGTGCGACGTTGGCGGCGATCCCGGGGTGCGTCTCGGCCAGGCGGGCCGGCCCGATCGGGAACAACGGCGAAGCGGCGACGGCGATGACCACCGCGAGAAGGCCTCCGGCAGCGGCTGTGACGACGACCCGCAGCATGGCCGTTGCGAACAGCTGGCCGGGGGCCATGCCCAGGACGGCATGGACGCGGCGCTGACGAGCGTCGAGGCCGATCTGTCGGGCCAGCAGCTGCCAGATGACCAGCAACGCGGTGATCGCCGTTAGCGCCGCGAAACTGGCCAGAGCCACGACCTGTGGCCGGATGGCCCGCTCCACGGCCGCCCGTCGATTCGCTTGACCGGCGAAGAGCAGTGGCGCCCCCGTTTCCGGGTGGGCGGCGGCTATGGCGTCGACGGTGCGCCGGAACCGGTCCACGTCGGTCCCCGGCCGGAGTCGGAGGTAGGCCGAGTCGTACGGAACCTGTCCGGGATCGGCATGGGCACGGAAGAACGCCGGCGTGACCATGAGCAGTCGGGCGGTGTCCTGCTGGGTGGTCGGGACCACCTCGTTCGGAAAGACCCCGATGCCCACCACCGTCAGGGTGACCGGCGTTCCCGCCGCCGGATCGATCTGGCTCGGGTCGTCGGGGATCTGCCGGAAGGTGAGCGCCCTCACGGCGTCGCCCACGTGAAGATGGAGGTGCCGGGCGATGGCCCGGTTGGCCAGCACCTCGGTCGCAGAATCAGGCCTGGGCAGACGGCCGGCTAGCAGGTTGGGCCGGGCGATGGTGTATCCCATGCGCCCGTCGACACTGGCGCCGGCGAGCGGGAAGTTGGCCAGATCGGGGTGCCCGGCCTGGTCCAGAGCGACGACGCCGACGCCGGCGCTCGCCCCGAGCGCGGTTACCTCGGGGAGATGGGCCACGTCGTCGTAGAAGCCGGCGAGCCCGGCGGTGTCAGGGGAGACGAGGACATCGCCATCTCTCGTGGCCGCGACCATTCTGGGGTAGGCGGTCTGGGTACGCCGGGCACCGGAAGCGGCTGCCAGCGCCGCGCCTCCGAGCACGCCCACCAGGAGGGCGGTTGCGGCCCACGACCGCCACCGGGTCCGGAGATCGCCGATGACCAGGAACCGGACCGCACCCATCACTCGCTCCGCAAAACGACGGCCGGCCGGGTGCGGGCGGCGATCCCGGCGGGGATGGCGGCGATGAGGTTGGCGACCACCAGGGCGGCGGGAACCGTGACGATCACGGCCACCACAGGCAGCCGTGCGCTCGTGGCCACGCCGAGCTGGCGGGCGAACACGGCCCAGAGCCAGCGCCCGCCCGCGACACCGAGGGGGACGCCGATCACGACGGCGATGGCAGCCAGCACCGTCGCCTGCCAGGCCAGCGCCGCCGATACCTGACGGCGGACGAAGCCGAGGGTCTTGAGGATGGCCAGGTCGCGGCGACGCCGGCGGATTGACGTCCCCAGGGTGTGCGCCAAGGTGGCCAGGGCCAGGATGGCGAGGAGGGCGGCCAACACCACCGGCGTGGCCCGGACCCGCGAGTATCCGTCGATCAGTCCCGGCCGTTGGTTGGTGGGTAGGCAATCGCCGCTGGCGCCACTGCAGCCGGCGGCCAGATCGCGCAGCCGGCCGATGAGGCGTTGCCTGGTCCCCTGCCGGGCGGGATCGCCGCTCCACCGGATGAGCATGAAGTTGTAGACGTCCGCCGGCGCATCGGGGTTCGGTTGAGCCAGGACCGGGGCGGTCACCGCCGCGCCGTCGCCCAGCGAGGTGGTGGAGAAGCTGCCCCTTCCCAACTTCGGGAACACGGCCTGACCGACCACGCGCATGGGCCGCTGTCTGTCACCCACCCCGACGGTGACGGTGTCGCCCACGCCTATGTGGCTGCGGGAAAGCACCTTGGTGCCGAGCACGATCTCATCGTCGGCGCGCGGTGGCCGCCCGGCGAGCAAGGTCGGAAACACGGACCCGACGATCGGGTCGATGCCGACCGCCGCCACCGGGTGGCCACCGACGGTGACATCGCCGTACACCCCAGCCGAGTAGCCCACGACGCTGGGGCTGTCCTTCAGGAGAGCGGTGGCCTCGGCCGTGGGGATGACCGCGAACCCGGCATCGTAGGCGACATCCCAATCCTGACCGTAGAGGCGGGGAACGCCGACCAGGTGGCTGAGTCCAGTTCCGAAGGTGAGTGCGGTGACGACCGCCGTGATGGCGACGACGGTGCCCGCGGCCGTGGTTCGCACGGGCACGGTTGCCGCCCCGCGGCCCGGTTCCATGGCCATGCGCACGCCGGCGGTCGCGCTGGCCGGGAATCCGAGCCCTGCCGCAGTCTTGGCGAGGAGAGACGGGCGAACCGTGTCCGGCGCACCTGGCCGCCGGGAAAGTGACGTGCTTCGCCAGGCGGACAGGGCCACCCGACCTGCGAGGAGGACCACGATGGCAGCCATCCCGGCGATCAGCACGCTCAGGTTGACGGCGAAGCCCCGTTGGGGCTCGGCCACCCCCGCGGGACCCATCGGGAACATCTCAGAAGTGATCGAGGCCAGGGCCACGGCAACTGCAGCGCCGGCGGTGGCAATGACGGTCACGCGCAGCATGGCCACCCCGAGAGCTGGCCCGGCGTCATCCCCAGAGATCGCAGCGCCGGATGGTCACCCGATTCCATGGCCTGTTGGCGCACGAGGAGCTGGCCGATCACCAGGAACGCCGTCAGGCCGGCGAGGGTCGCGAAGGCGGCCAGGGCGATGGCTTGGGGCGCGATAGCCCGCTGGGCCGAAGTCCGGCGGTCGACCTGGGGCGTGAAGAACGCCTGACCGACCTCGGGGCGCGCCGCGGCGAGGTTGTCGACCTGATCCTTGAACTCGCTGATGGCCGTCCCCCGACGGAGCCGCACGACCGCAGCGTCGTATGGCAGATGCTCAGGGTCGGCGTAGGCCCGGTAGAACGCCGAGGTCACGATGAACTGTGGGCCGCCATCGCGCGGCGAGACGGGCACCACCTCGGGTGGGAGCACGCCTATGCCGACGACCTCCAGTGTCAGCGGCTGGCCCTGGGACACGTCGACCTGGCGAACGTCGTCGGGAAATGCTCGGAACGCCAGGGCGGAGACGGTTCCACCGACCTTCAGGTGGTGCAGGCGCGCCATGACCGGGTTGGCCAGGACCTCGGTGGGGCGATCGGGCCGGGGGAGTCGTCCAGCCAGCAGGTTGGGTCGGAAGATGCGGTAGGCGAAGCGGTCGTCCACGCTGGCGTTCGCTGTCGGGTCGTCGACCAGGTCCGGCTTTCCGGCCGTATCGACGACAACGAGATTCACGCCCGCCACCTGCCCGATGCCGGTGACTGCGGGAAGGCGGGCCACGTCGTCGTAGAAGCCGGCCAGGCCCGTGTGTTCGGCACCCAGCAGCACGTCGGCATCGTGGGTCTTGGCCACCATCCGGGGATAGGCCGTCTGCGTACGGCGGGCGCCGGCGGCGGCGGCCAGGACGACGCCGCCGGCGAGCCCGACGAGAAGGGCCAAGCCCGCCCATGCCCGCCATCGGGCCCGGAACTCGGCCCTGGTGCGGAACCAGACGGCCCACACGTCCTGCCTAGCCCTCTGCGGTGTTCTTGAAGGTGAGGTCCGGGGAGGGTGACTCGGGGGTGACGGGCGTGCCGTCTTCGATCCTGCCGTCGCGCATTGTGACTATGCGGTCGGCGGCGTCGGCCACCTCCTGGTCGTGGGTGACCATCAGGATCGCCTGGCCGTCGGCATGGAGGCGACGGAACAGCTCCAGCACCTCGGCTCCACCGGCGGTGTCGAGGGCGCCCGTGGGTTCGTCGGCCAGCACGAGCGTGGGCTTG
>JBBSHU010000081.1:0-13510 GCA_038232455.1 Acidimicrobiales bacterium | reverse complement strand
CGCGCAGACGAGTCGCCCGGTGGCCAGGTTGAGACCGGCGTTGAGGGCATCGGCCTTGCCGCCCTTCTCCTTGTCGACGACCACGAGGTGGGGATGGGACCGGGAGCGGTACAAGGCCGTGACCGGCTCGGTCTCCACCTGACGGCGGAAGACGGGGTGGACCGGCACGAGGGCGAAGCTCTCGATCAGGATGGGGAGCGTCTCGTCGCTCGACCCGTCGTTGACCACTACCACCTCGAGATTCGGATAGGCCAGCCCGAGCATTACGCCGACGCTGCCGGCGATGGTCGACGCTTCGTTGTGGGCGGGAGCGAGCACCGAGATGGGCGGGGCGACGTCGGACTGGAGGACCCGCCACCGCCGTTCGCTCCGGCCGAGGAGGAGGTGGTCGCGCATCTCCCAGGCGGCGCTGAGGAGCAGAAGCAGGTACACGGTGTTGACGAGCGCGAAGTATCCGAGGATCACCCAGTCGAAGGTGACAAGGACGGCGCGGGCGAAGTCGCCGATCATTGCCCGCCCAGGCCCGCCCCCGACGTGCCCAAGGCGGCCACGTCGAGGGAGTAGCGGGCCATGTCGGCCGCGGACTGGTCCTCGTCCGAGGTGTAGCGGCGGAGCAGCAGGGTGCCGCCCGGCCCAAGAGAGGCGAGGGCCGCGCCCGCGGCACGGCGCACGGCGAACGACGGGTCTCGCAGGAGAGGGGCCAGGCCGGGGGCGGAGCGCTCGTGACCCAGTCGCCGGAGTCCGTCGGCGGCCGCGGCCCGAACCGCCGCGTTGGGGTCGACCAGGAGGGACTCCATGGCGGAGCCTGCCTCGGGGCCCCCCACGCCGCCCAGCACGGCGACGGCCGCGGCTCGAACGGCCGGTAGGTCGTCGGCGAGTCCGGCGAGGGAGGCCGGAAGGTACCGGGGGTCGGGCCGCCGGGCAAGAACGGCGAGGAGGTCTGCGCGCTCCCGCCCGGACCGTGAGGACAGCTCCCGGGCGAGGGCGTCGACCAGTGCGGCACCGGCGCGCAGGATGCTGTCGGCAGCGGTGTGTCGGCAGAGCGCCGAGGGATCCTGCAGCGACGACACCAGCGGCCCCGCCAGCTCCTCGCGCCGGGCGTCGCCCGCCCACTCGATGACCTGGGCCCGCACCGCCGGATGGGAGTCGTCGAACAGCCGGGACAGGACCTCGGTGCCGCGGCCGTAGACGTTGAGCTGGTGGGCTCCCAGCAGCCGTCGCCACCACCATCGGCTTCTGCTCCGGCGCTGGGCCGCCGCCACCAGCCCCAGCGACTGCGCCACGGTACCCAGCAGGTCCCCCTCCTGCCCGGTCAGGCTCACGGCCAGCTCCTCGACGAGGCGTTGTTGGACGCGGCGAGGAAGGCGGCGGAGCTCCGCCATCCGGTCTTCGTCCGGGCCCCGGTCCTCGTCGATCACAGCGGCCAGGGCGGCGTAACCCTGGGCCAGGCGGGGGCCGTCGGCCCGCTGCCGGCACCACAGGCACAGGCCGTGGACGGCGACCGCGACGAGCGCGACGAGCGCGACCGCCACTTCGACAGTGAGGAAGGCGCGAAGGAGCGGAAGCGAGATCACCGAAGCAATCAACGGCCGACGTGCTCCCTATGGGTCATCCGCTCGCCTCGATAGCTCGGCGAACGCGGTGGACGAGCACCGCCACGCTGAAGGGCTTGGCCACGTGGTCGAAGGCACCCAGGTCAAGTGCCTGGAGCACTTCGCCCTCGTTAGCTCGGACGGTGAGCATTACCACCCGGGTCGCGGCCAACTGCCCCCGCTGGGCGAGATGACGGAGCACCGAGAGCCCGTCGAGGCCGGGCAGGCCGACGTCGAGGAGGACGACCCGGGCTCTGAAGCCCGGGTCGTCGAGCAGTTCCACGGCTTCCGCCCCGTCCTGCACCCACCGGAGGCTCCAACCTCGCGCCGAGAGGGCGTGCACGACGAGGGTGCCCAGCGCATGGTCGTCGTCGACCAACAGTACGTCGACGACCTCAGCGCGACCCCGGCCGGGGAGCGCGTAGAGCTCGACCGCGTCCCCGGTCGCCTGACGCGCCCGTCCCAGCGCAGTCTCGGCGGCCACGCCCAGGGCCCGGACATCCGAGCCGTCGTCAGGGTAGGCGGCCACGCCCACGATGGCGCGGGACGGGGCGGCCCCGCCCGCGACCCGAGCAGCATCGAGGACCCGTCCAAGGTGGGCTTGGGCTTCGAGCCCTGTGATCCCGTACAGGAGCGCCGCCAGCCGGCCGCCCGACCAGGCGCCGACTGCGTCCCCGGTCTCGGCCGTCTGGCGGAGGAGCCGCCCAAGGGCGACGAGCGCAGGCTCGTGCGGTGGGTCGATCTCCGTCACCGCGAGGACAGCGGGACGGGCGTCCCGCAGGGCCAGGCCCAGCAGGCGGTTCGCGTCTTCGACGAAGGCGCCGGCGCTGGGCAGCCCGGTCACGGGGTCGATGCCGGGCCGCTCGGTCTGGGCCCGGCTGCGCCGGATACGGTTGGCCAGCCGGTTGACGAGGTCGTCTGCCGATACGGGCTTGGATATGAAGTCGTCAGCGCCGGCGCTGAACATGGCCCGCACGACCTCCGGCGACCCTGAGCCAGAGAGGAACACGACCGGGAGCTGGGCCCAGCGCTCGTCGCTGCGGATGGCCCGACACAATGAGATGCCGTCGACGCCCGGCATGTCGTTGTCGAGCAAGAGGAGGTCGGGCTCGACAGCCTCCAGGGCGGTCCAAAGGCGACTGGTGTCCTCGAGGCACTCGACTGACAGACCATGTACGCCCAACAGCTCGCTAATGAGGACGAGGAACGTCGGGTCGTCGTCCACGGCCAGCACGGTGGCGGTGGCCTGCTCTCGTGCCAGCAGACGCGACACGGCCAGGACGACGGTATCGGGCGGCGCCGGCTTCTCGAGGACGACCAGCGCCCCGGCCCGCGCCGCCCGCACCCGCTCGCTGAGGCCGGCGTGGCCCACGAGCACCACGGTGGGGATGACGGGCTGCTGGCGAGCAAGCTCGGTCAGGAACGCAGCCACCTCGCTTTCGGCGTCGACATCCGCGTCGACGACCACAACGTCCGGTGGGGCGGAGGCGATCAGCTGACGGGCGGCCCCGAGCGTCGTGATCGATACGGCGCGCAGTCCTTGTCCGGCGGCAGCCTCGATCACCCGCCGAGGCTCGTCCCCGTCGGCATCCACCACCAACAGGGTCCTCCCGCCGCCGTGAGTCGTGGCCGAGGGCGGTCCGCCGAACCGTGCCGGGAGCGGGAGGGTCAACTCGGCCTGTAGGTCGACGACCAATCGCGACAGGTCCAGTGCCGGGACAGGTTCGAGCAGCTCGGTGGCGGAGAGGGCCAGTTCCAGCGCCCGGGCCAGGCGGCTGGCGTCGTCGAACCCGAACGTGCCCAGGGATCCCGCCAGCTTGTGAGCCTCCCTCCCGGCGTCCCGCTGGCGCTCGGGGTCGAGGCGACGCTCGATGCCGGCCACGACTGCTCGCTCGATCACGTTGACCTGCTCTTGGAGGACCCCGCGCGACGCCAGCCAGATTCCAGAAAGGTCGACCTCGACCCGGACCTCGTCAAGAGCCCGAGCAGAGTCGCCCTGACCGGGGTGTCCGCTCACGAACGAGGGAGTTCTCTACTGAGGGGAACCTGTGACCGACCGCCCGTGCGAGGGCTCGGCGCACCTTCCACGAATGACAGACCCAAGTTCGCCAGCGAACAAGCTCCGGCGGGTAAGGACACTCCGATCTTCAAAGTGGTCATTGATGACGATACCCGAGCGGACCGAACGTCCCCACCCCCTCCAGACCGTGCCGGCGCTAGTCCGGTCCCTCAGCGAGCAGCATCGCGAGCTGTACGAGACCAGTTCTCCCGGGCCGCGTGCGGCGGCTACGCCCCCGCCGGTCGTCCCACCCACCGGGCGACGACGGCCAGGAGGTCGGCGATCCGGACCGGCTTGGCCAGGTAGTCGTCCATGCCGACGGCGAAGCAGCGCTCCCGGTCCTCCTGCATCGCGCTCGCAGTCAGGGCGACGATCGGCGTGCGTCGGCCCCCGCCCTCCGCTGCACGGATCGCCGCGGTCGCCTGGTAGCCGTCCATCTCGGGCATCTGGCAGTCCATCAGAACCAGGTCGTACCGGTTGGCGAGCGCGGCCCGCACGGCGGCCCTGCCGTCGGAGACGACGTCGACCATGTAGCCACCGCCATCGAGCATGGCCACGGCCACCTTCTGGTTGGTCAGGTCGTCCTCGGCCAGGAGCACGACGCCTCGCACCGGCGCCGGCGCCGGCGTGCCCCCAGGTGGGGCCTGGGGCGCCTCACCGGCCTCGGTCAGGACCTGCCCGAGGCAGGCGCGGAGGGACTCGCGGCGGACCGGCTTGGTCAGGTGGGCGGCCACGCGGGCCGACGGGGCCGGCCCAAGGTCGCCGTTGCCGATCGACGACGTGAGCAGGACGATCAGGATGGCGGCCGTGGCCGGGTCGGCGGCGAGGGACGCCGAGAGCTCCAGGCCGCTCATGCCCGGCATGTGCACGTCGCTCACGACGAGCGCGAAGGGCACACCGCCGTCGACCGCGGCCCGGGCCGCATCGAGCGCGGCGGCGCCGGAGTCGACGACGACCACGTTCATCCCCCACCCGGCCAGGAAGCCGTCGAGCACCGCCCGGTTCGTGGCGTTGTCGTCGACCACCAGGACGTTGGTCCCCGCCAGCTCGGCCCCGATCACCGTGGCCCGAGGCCTGACCTCCCCGAGCGCGAGGGGCAGCGGCAGGGTGACCCAGAAGGTCGTGCCCACCCCCACCTCACTCTCGACGCCGCAGCGACCACCCATGAGCTCGACCAGCTGACGGGTGATCGCCAGCCCCAGGCCTGTGCCGCCGTACCGGCGGGTCGTCGACGAGTCGGCCTGGGCGAAGGGCTCGAAGATGCGGGCGATCTTGTCGGCATCGATGCCGATGCCCGTGTCGTCCACCTGCACGCGCAGGGTCGCCTCACCCCCGGTGCGGCAGACGACCCTGGCCAGGACGGCCACCTGACCGGTGGCCGTGAACTTGACGGCGTTGCCGAGCAGGTTGGTGAGGACCTGGCGGAGCCGGCCGGGGTCTCCGCTCACGCCGGCCGGCACGTCCCCGGCGATGTCGATCACCAGCTCCAGCCCCTTGGCCTGCGCCTGCGTGGCCAGCAGGCCGGCGACGTCCTCGATGGCCCCGGGCAGGTCGAAGTCGATGGACGCCAGCTCCAGCGCCCCGGCCTCGATCTTGGACAGGTCCAGGATGTCGTTGATCAGGGTGAGCAGAGCTTCGCCGGACGCGTGCACGGTCTCGGCGAACTCCCGCTGCCGCCCGTCCAGCGGCGTGTCCAGGAGCAGCTCGGTCATGCCGAGGACGCCGTTCATGGGCGTACGGATCTCGTGGCTCATGTTGGCCAGGAACTGGGACTTGAGGACCGAGGCCTCCAGGGCCTGGTCCCGCGCCGTCACCAGCTGCACCTGCGCCTGGCGGCGGTCGCTGATGTCGCGCAGGAAGGCGTTGAACGACCTGCCCTCGCCGTCGGGGACCGCGGAGATCGTCAGTTCGACGGGGAACTCGTGGCCGTCCCGGTAGAGGGCCGACATCTCGATCCGCCGGCCCAGGACCGAGCCCTCACCCGGTGGCCAGGAAATGGGCGACCCCGGCCCGGTGGCGCCCGCGGTGGCGCACAGGAAGGATTGTGTCGGCGAGATCCCGACCCAGGGCCTCTGGCGCCGTCCACCCGAAGGTGGCCGCGGCCGCGGGGTTCCATGCCGTGATGACGCCTGCGGCGTCCATGGCGATGAAGGCGTCGTGGGTGACCTCGAGGATCTGGCGGAGCCGGGCCTCGCTCGCCGCCTGGGTGGCCTCCGCGATCACCCGGTCGGTGACGTCGCGAGCGGTGGCGTAGATGAGCTCCGCGTCGGGGGCGGTGCTGGCGTTCCAGTCGATCCAGCGCCACCCCCCCGCCCTGGTCGCGTAGCGGTTGATGAAGCCGACGGTCGTCGCGCCATCGGCCAGCCTCCCGGTCTCACGGATGGTGGCCTCCCGGTCATCGGGGTGGACGAAGTCCACGAACGGGCGGGAGCGCAGCTCCTCCTCCGACCATCCGAGTACCGCGGTCCAGGTGCCGTTCAGCTGGCGGAACCGGCCGTCCAACCCGGCGGTGCAGACCATGTCCCGAGACAGCTCGAAGTAGCGGCTGGTGTGCCGGAGCTCGGCCTCGATGCGCTTCTGGCCGGTGATGTCCCGGGCGACCACCACCATGCCGGTGACGTCGCCGTCCGGGCCCGCGATTGGCGAGATGGTCAACGACACGTCGAGCGCGGTCCCGTTCTTGGCCATGCGCACGGTCTCCTTGCGCGTCACCCGCTGGCCCCGCCGGACGCGGGGCAGGAAGGCCGGTACCTCCTGCATACGGTCGTTGGGGACCAGCATGAAGATGGACCGGCCCACGGCTTCCCCGGCGGTGTAGCCCCAGAGGGACTCGGCGCCACGGTTCCAGCTCAGGATCGTGCCCGTTAGCGTCATGCCGATGATGGCGTCGTCCGACGACTCCACCAGGGACGCCAGCTGGCGCTGTGTCGCGTCGGCTGCCCTCTGGTCACTGACGTCGTGCATCTGGACGATCGCGTACGGCGGCGCCCCCGAGCCCGGGGACACGGGCGAACCGAGCACGTGGGCCACCCGGGCGGCTCCGTCGGCACGGTGGAACCGGGCCTCGAACTCACATCCGGCCGGAGCGCCGCCGAGGAGCCCGTCCATGGCTGCGGCGGCCGCCCGGTCGGGGCGGTCGAAGAAGCCCGCGAGAGTCTGGGCCAGGAGGTATTCCGGGCCACCGCCCACGAGCGCGCACATCGCCTGGTTGGCCCGGAAGAACCGCCCGGCATGGTCGGGGTCGGCCCGGACCAGCACCGTCGGTGTCGGCGCCCGGTCGAAAACTTCGTCGTCGAGCTCGGCCGCGCCGTTTACGGTCTTGCCGGCTGCATTTGACACGTTCGGTCTCTCTGAGCGTGCCGAGAAACTGTGCACCACTCGGGTACCAAGGGTACCGGACTGCCCGACCGGGGGAGGCAGAACCCGGTCCTGGCCGTACGACCGGCGGCTGAGCTAAGGCTCCCGGTGCGCCGCCGACGGTGGGTGAGGCGGTCGCCGACGACGACGGTGTCGGCCCGCGCCAGCTCCGCCTCGCTCTCCTGCTCGAGAAAGTCGGCGATGGCAGCCGAATGGGTGCGGATGGCCCTCTGGTAGCCGATCCTCAGCGGCTCGCCCGGCTGGTGGTCGCGCTCGGAGCCTTGGTCCCCGTCAGGCGTCAGCCCAGGTTCCCCCGAGCTATTCGACCTCGCGAATATCGACTCCTACCGGTAGTCAGCTGGGACTGGACGGGTTCACGGTGCTCGGAGCGCCCGTCAGCGGAGGTTGGCGTCGTAGACCTCGTCCGCCGGCAGGCTCAACAGTCGGTCAGCCATCTCCTCCTTGAGCTGCTGGACGCGAACGGCCTCGGCCGGCGTCGTGGCTTCTCTGCAGGCGAGCTGGAGGAACTCTTGCGGTACGAGGCCCGCGCGCGCGACCAGGTCGACCACTGTTCCCCGGTAGCCGAGACGGAAGAAGAAGTGGCCTCCCGGAGCGTCCGGAGCCTCGGCCCCGGCAGGCTCGGACGCCAGTCGGAAACGGTCGCCTGTGACCGCCCGGGTAACCATTTCGAACGCGTCGCGTGCGCCTCCGCCGGGGAACCCGCTTTCGACGATGACGTCATAGCGCTCCGGCGGTTCACCAGGAGACAGCAATGGGAAAGCGCGCTCCATCGCCTTGAAGGCGTGGGCGACGCCGGCGATCGAGCTCCTGCCGTGGTACTTCAGAAGGTCATCGAAGGAGATGGAGATCGAGCCGCCCTGATCAAGGACCACGAGTGTTGTCATGGGCGAATACTGCCCGAAGGCTGCCCACGCCGGCGCGCAGTGCCCGCGCTGGACGCTCCCCGTCTGGCGGCAGAGCGGACCCTTACCGCAGGTGCATAATCTCGATTTCCGGCCCAGACCGCGGGGTATGGCGATCACTCCGACCAGGATCAGTCGTACGCCAACGAGGAGCAGGGACCTATGGGCAGCCTCAACGAGAAGAACCCATCTCGTTGGGTAGGGACACCGGCGAGACCGAGTTCCGGCCGTTACCCGGCGATGTCGAGGCCGACGTCGCCGTCATCGGAGCCGGGATTCGGTCTGACGGCAGCCGCCCTGTTGAAACAGGACGGGCAGCGGGTGGCGGTGGTCGAGGCGGGCCGGGTGGCGTCAGGGGCGACCGGCTACATTACCGCCAAGCTGACCGCCCTTCATCAAGGGGGCGGCTGGTCACACCTGGAACTTCACCTCCGCGGACGACGCCAAGGAGTTCTACACCGCAGCCACGCGTGATCCGATCAAGCAGGCGGCGACCGGCTGGATGGGCATCGAGCAGCCTGCCGGCATGTGGCTCTTGGACAGAGTCGACGGGCACAGCTTCGACCCGTCGAACCCCAACGAGTCGTTCTACGAAATGGGCGGTGAGTACATCAACGGCAAGGTGATGGAGTCGTCGGGTGCTTTCGACGGCAGCTTCGAGGGCTAGGCTTCCGGTGTGCTCGGCGTGAAGACGGTGAACATCGGGCCGGACAAGGGGACCAAGACCATTACTTCAAGGTCAACGGCGAGGTTGGCGGGAAGCTGAGCGGCGGCGTCAGCGGCACCCCTCTGACCCTAAATGGCGAGGGAAAGCTCAGCGGAGAGGTGGCGTGCCGGTGCTCAGTGGTGACCGCTCAAAAAGCCCGAGCGGCGCGACGCGCTGTCCACCTTGTACATCAGTTCGACAACCCCAACGGCGACACTCACCTGTCAGTGGTGACCTACGACACCTCGAGCAAGAAGTTCGGCGCCGAGGTGGAGGGCGGTGAGGGTATCGAGTTTGGCTTGAACGGAGACCTGACCTTCAAAGACGAGCAGGTGTCCAGCGCCTCGTACTATGTCCCTGGCCAGGGCATGGTCGTCTGGAAGGAGTGCGCGACCAAGTGAGCCACCAGCCCGGCTTCCGGGTGGCGTCGGTGACGGCCATCGCTGCACTTCTCCTGGCCGCCTGCGGGGGCGGCAAGACGTCTCCGGCGAAGCCCCTCCCAGTCCCGGACGGCTTTCAGGTGTCCGACCCCGAGCATTGGCACTTCGGCTATCCAACGGGGTGGACGACCGATGAGTCGACCGGCGAGAAGGCCGAACACGTGCTCAACGTTCGCGGGACCCACGTGACTTCCGTTGGCCCGGTGCTTCGGCCTGGCGCTGTGGAAGGACAACTACCCGGGCCAGGACTTTGTTCAGGCGACCCGCGCCTTCTTGGCCATCCACGAGGCCGAGCAGCCATTGATCGCCGACGAGACGTTCACCGCACCCGGCGCCAGGCAGGCACTGCGCCTCGAGTTCATCTACCCCGACAAGGCAAAGGATGGCTCCGTCGTGCGGTTGCACTCCTTCAAGCTGAACTTCCTGCGGGAGACAACACAGCCATCACCTTCACCATGACAGTGCCCGCCGGCCACGAGGGCGAGTGCCAGGCGGAGCAGGTCATGAAGACCTTCACAATGAAGCCGGCCAAGAGCTGACGGCGCAGGTCACGCAGCGTACTGCGGCGCGGGATGAAGCTTGGTGGCGACTAGCCAGGCGATGGTAAAGCCGACGATGCCCACGATCGTGATCATGACCAGTAGGAACCACAGCCCAGCGCGAGCCCAGGCCGGGCTCTTCGGCCGTGACGCCGAGGCCACCTCCGCCCGTGATGCTGGAGGCTCCGAAGCCCGACGGTCTCCCGCTGCGAACCTTCAGCGATACGGTAGCGAATCGATTCGAAACCGTATTATAATTACCATCATGCGCAACGCGATTCGAGACCCCGAAGTGGCCTACCGACGCCGGTGGCTGACGTTGTTGGTGCTTTGCATCAGCCTCATCGTCATCGTCCTCGACAACACCATCCTCAATGTGGCCATCCCCACGCTCGCTCACCCGATCGCCCAGGGCGGCCTCGGCGCATCGGCCAGCCAGCTGCAGTGGATCGTCGACGCCTATGTCCTCGTTTTCGCCGGCCTCCTGCTCACTGCCGGCAGCCTTGGCGATCGTTTCGGTCGGTACGGTTTCCTGGCGCTGGGTCTGGCGGTGTTCGGTGTCGGTTCGACGCTGTCAGCGTTCGCACCGTCGGCCACCGCGCTCATCTTCACCCGGGGGATCATGGGCATAGGCGGTGCCTGCATCATGCCGTCGACCTTGTCGATCATCACCAACGTCTTCACCGACCCGGCCGAGCGCGGCAAGGCCATCGGCGTATGGGCCGGTGTGTCGGCGCTCGGACTCGGACTCGGGCCGGTCACCGGTGGCTTCTTGCTCGAGCATTTCTGGTGGGGCTCGGTCTTCATCGTGAACGTGCCGATCGTTGTCGCCGGTCTCGTGCTCGGCTATCTCTTCGTGCCAGAGTCGCGCGACCCGGCCCACGGGCGCCTCGACCCGGTCGGCGCGGTCCTGTCGATCGTGGCCCTCGGTGCGTTGCTGTGGTCGGTCATCGAGGCACCCACGAAGGGATGGGCTTCGATCGAGATCGTGAGTGGCTTCGTGATCGGCGCCCTACTGTTTGCCGCCTTCCTGGGCTGGGAGCTGCGCTCCAGCCATCCCATGCTCGACATGCACTTCTTCCAGAACCCGCGGTTCAGCGCCGCCAGCGGCGCCATCACGCTGGTGTTCCTCTCGCTGTACGGCACCCTGTTCCTGATCACCCAGTACCTCCAGTCGGTCCTCGGTTACTCGACGGTGAAGGCTGGCGCCGTGCTGGTGCCGTCGGCGGTTGTGATCATGGCGTTCGCGCCACTGTCCACGGTGTGGGTGCGCAAGCTCGGCAACAAGATCGTCGTCACCGCCGGGCTGGTGCTGGTGGCCATGTCGATGGCGCTGTTCGTCACGTTTCAACCGGGAAGTAGCGCCTTCCTGGTCGTCGGCGCCACCATGCTCATGGGTCTCGGCATGGCCAACGTCATGGCGCCGTGCACCGACTCGATCATGGGATCGCTCCCCCGCGCCAAGGCGGGAGTCGGCTCCGCCGTCAACGACACCACCCGGCAGATGGGCGGTGCCGTCGGAGTTGCCGTCTTCGGCTCGATCATGGCCAGTCACTTCACCTCTTCGGTGTCGGGCAAGCTCAAGGGTGTACTCCCCCAGCCTCTGTTGGGAGCGGTGCGCAACAACGTGGGCCAGGCCATCGGCATCTCCCACCAGTCCTCGACCGACCCGTCGGTCGCCGCCCAAATCGGGCGCGCCGCTCGCGAGAGTTTCGTCGGCGGCCTGCACATCATTGGCATGGCCGCGGCCGCGGTGACCCTGGTGGCGGCGGTCGGCGTCGTGCTGTTCCTGCCGGCACGACCTCGAGACGACGAGGAGCCGGCAGCCACCTCGCCGGGTTCGGTACCGGCGCCGGCGCCGGCAGGTGTGTCGTGACCGAGGCGACCCAGGTCGAGATCCCCGCCGCACGGCTGCGGCCGGGCCGGCGCCGCGACCCGCTCTGCGACGAGGCCATCTTTGCCGCAACCCTGGCGTTGTTCGCCGAGGAGGGGTACGCGGGCATCAGCATCGAAGGGGTGGCGGCGCGGGCGGGTGTCGCCAAGGCCACGATCTACCGCCGTTACCCCAACAAGGCGCAGCTGGTCGTCGCCGCCGTACACACCTGCGCAGGGATGACCGACTTCCTGCCCGACACGGGCGACGCCCGGGCCGACCTCACAAGCATGCTGGCCAAGCTGGTCGACCTGCTTCGCGGCGAGCTTGGCCCGGTGCTGGTCGCCTTCGCCGGAGAACGGGTCCGGTACCCGAAGCTCGACGAGGAGTTCAAACGCTCGGTCATCGGGGCCAAGCGGGCGCACATTCGCCACCTCATCACCTCGGCGATTGAGTGCGGCGAGCTACCGGCCGACGCCGATGTCGAGGTTATCGCCGAGGCCGGACCCGCCCTCGTGTGGCATCACGCCCTCAATGGCCTCCCGCTCACCGACGACCTTCCCGGCCGGATCGTCGACATGGTGATGCCCGGAAGAATCTAAAGGAGCGGGCTCAGCCCTTCTTGGCCGCGTCGACCAGGTGACGTCCGTCGAGCAGATTGAGCTCGACTCCGTTGTCGAAACGGACCCGATACCGGATCCACGAGAGGCCGGTCACCATCACCACTTTGCCTGCGGTGCCGGCAGGCACGCCGTCGAGGTCGTGTGCGGCGGTGACCCTCGCCTTGGCCTTGAGCTCGTCGGTCATGTCCGCAGTCTGCCCACACCGGCACGGTCGGCGCCATGTCGCTCTGCCGACATGGCGCATGCGGGCTCTGCCGACAGGAAGCAGGCGGGCTCTGCCGACAGGAAGCAGGCGGGCTCTGCCGGCAGGGAACAGGCGGGCCCGTCGCGACGTTCTTGGTGCTGACGGAACGTAAGGAGCACCAAGATGCCGGACCTCGACACAACGATTCTTCCCCTCCTCCCGCTGTCCACCGGAGTGGTCCTTCCCGCCATGGTCGTCACCATGGCCCTGGAGAGCGACGAAGCCAAGGTGGCGGTGGATGCCGCCCTCGCCGGCGACGGTCGCCTGCTGCTCGTGCCGAGAATCGACGCCCGTTACGCCCGGGTGGGCACGGTCGCCAAGGTGGAGGACAGTGGGGAGATGCCCAGTGGCTCCCGGGCCGTGGTCGTGCGCGGGCTCGAGCGGGGCGTCATCGGGGCGGGTGTGCCCGGAACCGGCGCGGCCCTGTGGGTCCAGGTCGAGGAGGCCGACGAGACGGCACCGACCGAGCGGGCCTACGAGCTGGCCCGGGAATACCGGGCCGTCGTGTCCAACATCCTCGAGGACCGGGGGGCCCGCCAACTGGCCGAGGCCCTCCGGGGCATCACCGATCCCGGTGCCATGGCCGACACGGCTGGCTACTCGCCCGACCTCACCTTCGAGCAGAAGATCGAGCTCCTGGAGACGGTCGACGTGGAGCAGCGCCTGGAGCGGGTGCTGGCGTGGGCACGCGACACCCTGGCCGACCTGGCCCTCAAGGAGCGCATCCGCCACGACGTGTCCGAAGGCATGGAGGCCACCCAGCGCGAGTTCCTGCTGCGCCAGCAGCTGGCCGCCATCCGCAAGGAGCTGGGCGAGGGCGCCGACGGTGAGGGCGTGGTCGAGCAGTATCGGGCCCGTGTGGCCGATACCGACCTGCCCGAGGCCGTGCGGGTCGCCGTCGAGCGCGAGATCGACCGCCTCGAGCGCACCAGCGAGCAGAGCCCCGAACACGGCTGGATCCGCACCTGGCTCGACACCGTCACCGAGGTGCCGTGGGGGAAGCGCTCCGACGACCACCTCGACGTGGGCGAGGCCCGCGCCATCCTCGACGCCGACCACAACGGCCTGGAGGACGTCAAGGACCGCATCATCGAGTACCTCGCCGTGCGCAAATTGCGCGCCGACCGGGGCCTGTCACCCACCGGCGGCAAGGG
>JBBSHU010000080.1:0-13608 GCA_038232455.1 Acidimicrobiales bacterium | reverse complement strand
GGCGGATGGTCGGGAGCCACCAGCCGCCAGTTGCCGGGGATGCCGTCGAGGCGGTAGCCGCAGTAGGTCTTGAGATGGTGATGCCATCGACACAGCCGAGCCAGGCGCTTCAACGTGGTGGTGCGGGTGATGGCCCACCCGTCGACGTGGTCGATCTCCAGGCCCTTGGTGACGCTGCAACCCGGGACCACACAGGCGGGACCGCGCTCCTCGAGCGCCGCCCGCTGGGCGGCGGTGACGCTTCGCCCGGCATGGGCCACGGCCACCACGTCGACGCCGTTGGTGAGCAGCGCCTTGAGCACGGCATCGCCGGCCCACGCTCGGGCGGAGGCCACGGGGATGGGCCCCACGCCGGGAACCTCGCAGACCTCACCGGCCTGGGTGTGACCACGCAGTAGCGCCTCGTGGTCGACCCGCACGGGGGCCGTCATCAGCCTCTGAGCGGATCGACCGATTTGGGTGTATCAGATCAGAGTGGGCCGCGGCGTCTCTTGTTGTCATGGATCTCGACCGCCGGCCCGAACGGTCGTCGCTTCCGGCTCCGAATTGTCGCATTGGCCATTCCGTGCCGACGGTCTCACTGTTTTCGTCGCCGTTCGAAACAGCGGCCCGGGTGGGTTCAACCGTCTCGTGCCGGTATCGATCGACAGCGACACAGGCCTACACGCCCGAGCGGGTCCGACGATCAACTGACGGTGACCGTCAGGTTGCCAGCTCGACCCACGAACGGGGCGACACCCCGGCCGCTGACCCGCCCCGCGTCGCTCCAACGAGCGAGAAAGCTGGGATCCTGGGACCAGGAGGTGGATCGCCGAAATGCTGAGTCAACGGCGTCACTGGAAGGCCCGTCGCAGGCCCGGGCCGGGTGTGGTGGTCTCGGCCGTCGCCCTGGTGGCGGCCACGCTGTTGGCGGCGGCACCGGTAGCGCCGGCCACCGCTTCGCCCGTCCTCTCGGCCAGCGTGCAGGGCAACACGCTCGTCGATGGCGGGGGACGACCCATCCGGCTGCTGGGCGTCAACCGCTCCGGCGCGGAGTTCGCCTGTGCCCAGGGCTGGGGGATCTGGGACGGGCCGACCGACGCGGCATCGATCGCGGCCATGAAGTCCTGGCACATCAACACCGTTCGCGTCCCGCTCAACGAGGACTGCTGGCTGGGGATCAACGGTGTCAACCCGGCCTACGGAGGCGCCAACTACCGCTCGGTGATCGGCGCCTACGTGTCCGCTCTGCACAACGCCGGACTGCTGGTGACGCTCGACCTCCACTGGAACGCACCGGGATCGACCCTCGCCTCCGGCCAGCAGGTCATGGCCGACGCCGACCACGCCCCGGCGTTCTGGACCTCGGTGGCGACGTACTTCAAGGCTGATCCGGCCGTGATCTTCGACCTCTACAACGAGCCTCACGACATCTCCTGGCCGTGCTGGCGGGACGGCTGCGCGACGACAGGAGGGTGGCAGACCGCCGGCATGCAGTCGCTGGTCGACGCCGTGCGCGCGACCGGCGCGACCCAGCCCGTGCTCCTCGGCGGCCTGGGGTGGTCGAGCGACCTGTCGCAGTGGCTGACCTACAAGCCCACCGATCCCGCCAACCAGACCGCCGCCAGCCTCCACCTGTACAACTTCTCGGGCTGCAGCACCTCGGCATGCTGGACGTCGCAAGTCGCCCCCGTTGCCGCCGGCGTCCCTGTGGTCACCGGCGAGATCGGCGAGGACGACTGCGGGTCCGGCTTTATCGCCGCCTACATGGAATGGGCCGACCTCCATCGCATCTCGTATCTCGGCTGGACGTGGAACACCTGGGACTGCCGAACGGGGCCGGCACTGATCGCGGCCTACGACGGAACCCCGACCGCGTTCGGTATCGGCCTCCGTACCCACCTCGCCGCGCTGGCCGAGCCCGATCCCGCTGATTTCGACGGCAACGGCACCACCGACGTCGCCGTGTTCCGTCCGTCCACGGACACGTGGTTCGTGCGGGGGGGAGCGACCGTCGCCTTCGGCGCCTCGGGCGATATCCCGGTACCGGGCGACTACGACGGAAACGGCACCGTCGACATGGCCGTGTTCCGGCCGTCGACGGGCACGTGGCTGATCAGGCGAGGAGCGACCACTACCTGGGGAACCTCAGGCGATGTCCCCGTTCCCGGTGACTACGACGGCAACGGCACCACCGAACTGGCTGTGTTCCGGCCCTCGACCGGAACCTGGTATGTCCAGGGAGGAGCGACCACTACCTGGGGAACATCAGGCGATGTCCCCGTACCTGGCGACTACGACGGCAACGGCATCATCGACATCGCCGTTTTCCGGCCTTCCACCGGCACGTGGTTCGTCCGGGGAGTTGTCACCACCGCCTGGGGCACTACGGGCGATGTTCCGGTGCCCGGCGACTACGACGCCAACGGCACCGTCGACATGGCCGTGTTCCGCCCCTCCACGAGTGTCTGGTACGTCCAAGGTGGCCGGACGGTGGCGTGGGGAGCCTCGGGCGATGTCCCCGCTCCCGGCGACTACGACGGCAACGGCTCCACCGAGATTGCCGTGTTCCGGCCGTCCACCGGCACCTGGTTCGTCCGGGCCGTCGCGACGGTCGGGTGGGGTGCCGACGGCGACATCGCCCTTCCCCTGCCCGCCGCCATCCGCATGGCGGCAGTTCCTTGACCCACGACCGCTAGTCGCTAGTCGGTCCACACCACGAAGGTGAACTCCTTCTGGCCGCCGCCCAGGTCGTTTTCGAAGGCGATCGGCCTGCCCGCCCGGGTGCGCCGGACCACGCTCTGCCGGCCGTCCTGGCGACCGACGTCGGCTGGAGCGCGGTTGACAGAGGTCGGGCCGGCGAGGGTGGTGACGTCGTCGACGTGGGAGTAGATGGTCGCCAACTCGTCGTAGTCGTGCTGGTTCGGGTGCTGGTTGCTCGTCGGCGACTGGGTGTAGTCCATGCACGTGCCGAGGTTGGGGTTGTCGACGTTCTCGTCCTGATGGCCGAGACCGAAGGTGTGGCCCACCTCCTGGCACATCACCAGGTTGCGCCAGGCCGGCGTGTTGTAGGTGCTCGTGTTGAAGTACGAGTCGTTCAATCTCACCGAACCCTGGGTGATGTGCGGCCCGTTGACCAAGATCTTGGCCAGGCCGAGCCAGCCGTTCGAGCCGTAGGTGGCGTTGCAGACCTTCACCCGACCGGCAGTGGGGGAGCAGCGCCGATCGCCGGCCGTCCCCGCAACGATGGTGGTGTCGAGGACCGCCGACGTGCTCCAGTCCGTCGACGTCGTCGCGAGAAAGGGCTGCCAACCGCTGGACAGGTTGTTCGTGAGCTGGAGGGTGAACGTGCTCGTGGTCCGGGCCCAGTGGTACCCGTTCCACGAGTGGGAGGCACCGGCGGGGGGAGCGAACGCCTGTATGGCCAACACGATCAAAGGGACGACGGCGAGTCGCCTGTGGGAAACGGCCTTCATGCGTCGGGCTCCTTTGCTCGTGATCCTCCCGGCATCGACCAGGACGACCATCGCCTTTCACCCGACCGTCCACCGAAGCAAAAGTCTGTCGTGAGGGCGACTAAGGATAACGCCCAGCCGAAGGGGGCGGTTGGCACCACCACGGAGATGCCGGTTGGCACCCTGTCGGTGACGCCCCCGGGCTGCCCATAATGGCCACGTGACTGCGCTCTGGTTGGCGTCGTGCGCCCAGTTACGGCGCCGATGGGCATCGACGGCCGCGCTCATCGTGTTGGTCGGTCTCGCCGGCGGTGTCGTGTTGGCGGCGGTCGCCGGCGCCAGCCGTACCGAGACGGCGATGCGGCGCTTCGTAGCCTTCAGCCGGCCCGAGGACGCGTATGTCTCCATCGACGCGAGAGGTGACCCGTCGCAACCGGACGTGGTGGCGAAGCTGTTGGCCGATCGGGAACGCCTGCTCACCCTCCCCCAGGTCGCCGAGGTCGCCCGCGCCCCGTATCTCCTGCTGTCGCCGGACAGCGCCGGACACCAGCTTGGCGCCATCAACCTCTTCGGCGCAGCCGACGGTCACGCCTTCCGTACCGTCGACCGTCCGGTCGTTCTCAGTGGGCGCTATGCCCGTCTCGACCGCCCTGACGAGGCGATCGTCGACGACACGACCGCCAGCCAACGTGGCTTCCACGTGGGGAGCCGGGTCACGTTGTGGTCGTACTCGCCCGACCAGAACATCAACGGCTTTGGCGCCGGTCTCGCCCAGATCTCTGCGCCGGAAGGACCGGCGTACACGGTCACGGTGGTCGGCATCGTCCGCGAGGCGATCACCGTCAACGCCCCGGCGCCGTCGATCGTCGCCGACGCTGCCTTCGAGGGCTCGGGGGCCATGATCCTCACTCCCGCCTTCCTGGCCGCTTCGCGGGCGACCAGGGAGCACCCGAGGAGTCACTGCCCGGCATCGAAGGCTTCCGTGTCCGCCTCCGTCACGGGCCGGCGGATCTCCCGGAGTTCCGCCGAAGCCTGCAGAGCGTGGGGCCGGTGGTCATCCACGTCGGCTCCGACATCCAGAGCGTGGCCGACAAGGTGCAGCGGGCTCTCCACCTGGAGGCGCTCGCCCTGGTGGCGTTCGCGACCGTTGCCGGGACAGCGGCTCTGATCATCGTCGGCCAGGCACTGGCCCGACAGGTGACGGCCGACACCGCCGCGGCTCCGACACTGGCGGCGCTGGGCATGAGCCGTGGCCAGCTCGTCCTCGTGCCGCTCGCCCGGACCGGCCTCGTCGCCGTGTCCGGTGGCGCAGTCGCCGTGGCCGTCGCCCTGTCGCCCCTCACGCCGATCGGCCTCGCCCGGCGGGCCGAGATCCACCCCGGCGTGGCGATCAACGTGGCTGTCCTCGGCCTCGGCTTCGTCGGGGTCGTGGGCCTCACGCTGCTGCGGGCAGGCGTGTCGGCGTGGCGGACCGTCGCCCCCGGCTCCCGGGAGCCGGCTCCGGCTCGACCCGGTTCGTTGACCGTCGCGGCCCCCCGCTCCGGCCTGGGCCCGGCGGCCGTCGCCGGTGTGGGCATGTCCTCCGAGCGGGGGCGAGGTGTCGCCTTTCCTGCGTCTTTGCTCGCCGCCCTGCTGGCCGTCACGGGCGTGGTCGCCGCTGTGACCGTCGGGGTGAGCCTCCACCACCTGGTCGCCACCTATCGCGAGCAGGGATGGAACTGGGACGTCGTGGTGGGCAATCCCAATACCCCGGACGCGTACGCGGGAGACCCGGACGCAGACCCGCTGCACAGTCAGATGGTCGGGCTGCTGGGCGCCAACGACTACGTGAGCGCCTTTTCCGGCTTCGCCCTGACCGACGAGATCACCGTCGACGCCCGGGCGGTCGACATCGCCGGCATCGAGACGGACAAGGGTTCGGTGGTCTCGCTGATGGTCGAGGGGCGAGCGCCGGTCGCCGCCGACGAGAGCGTCATGGGCCGTGACACCCTCCGACAGCTCCATCGCCACGTGGGCCAGACCGTCACCGTTGGGGCCCGCGGCCAGAGCGTCCCGATGCGGATCGTCGGGGTGTCGCTGCAGGCGACAGCAGGCGATCTCTCCACCCGACTCTCGCGTGGCGGCGCTGTCACGATCGCCGGCCTTCGCCGGCTCGTCCCCGATACGCCGGCCCTGCAGTTCGCCGTCCGGTACCGGACGGGTGTCGATCGAGAAGTCGCCACCCGGTCGCTGGTGCACGACTTCGGTCGCCAGGTGCTACGGCCCTTTCCCGGCGGCGAGATCGGCGACCTGGCCGAGGTCGACTTCCTGCCCTACCTGCTGGCCGCGCTGCTCGTGGTTCTGGCCGTCGGCGCCCTCGGCCTGACCCTGCTGGCCTCGGTGCGCCATCATCGGCGCGACCTGGCGGTCCTGAAGACGATCGGCTTCGTCCCCCGCCAGGTGTCGGCCACAGTTGCCTGGCAGGCCACGACCCTCGCCGTCGGCGCCGTCGTGTTCGGTGTCCCCTGTGGCATCACCGTAGGACGCTGGACGTGGCGCCTGGTGGCCTCCGGCCTGGGCACCGTGTCTCCCCCGCTCGTCCCCATGGGGGCGGTCCTGCTCGTCGTCCCCGCCGCCCTGCTGGTGGCCTTCCTTCTGTCCGTTGCGCCCGGCTGGCTGGCCGGCCGGGTCCGCCCGGCAGAAACCCTGCGGGCCGAATAGGGGCGCCTAGCCGCGCCCGGTTGCCTGTCAGTCGACGGCGCGGCGGTAGAAGCCGCGGATCCCGATCGTGAGGAGCACGGCGATCGATACGACGAGCACGCTCAGGCAGACCCAGGGGCGCATGTGGGGAACCGTCGGCACCAGTGCCGCCCGTAGGCCCTCGCTCACATAGGTCATGGGGTTGCAGGCCGTGACCACCTGGAACCAGCGCAGGCGCGACGACAGCGACGGCCACGGGTACTGGCTGGCGCCGGTGAACAGCAGGGGAGTGAACACCAGGGAAAACAGGATGTTGATGCGCGCCGGCGTTACGAGCGTGCCCAGGACGAGGCCCATGCTCGCCCCCAGGATGGCGCCGAGCACCACCACGCTGGCGAAGAGCGCCAGGTTGGACCAGATCCAGGGAATGGACCCGAGGACCAGGATCCCGACGGGAATCATGATGAGGCTGGCGACCAGGGCCCGCAGGGCGGCGAACGCCACCTTCTCGGCCGCCACCAGGCCCGTGGGCATGGGCGCCAACAGGCGGTCTTCGATCTCCTTGGTCCAGCCGAACTCGGCCACGAGGGGGAAGGCCAGCGTCTGCATGCCCGTGATCACTGCGGTGAGGGCGACGAGGCCGGGAAACAGGAGGTGGGCGTAACCGGGTCGGGTGTAGCTCAGGCTTCCGAGCACCTTGCCGAACACGAAGAGCAGGAACAGAGGCTGGGCGATGACCTGGACCAAGAAGATCGGAAGCTCCCCCGCGGTGACGTAGAGGTCACGGGTGAGCACGGCCCGAAAGGCGCGCCACTGACTGGTCGGCGGTGCGGCCTTGATCGTCGACGGCGCGCTCAACGCAACGTCTTTCCCGTCAACTGGATGAACACGTCCTCCAGGGTGGGCGTGCCCAACCTCACGTCGGTGAGGGTGCGGCCCCGGGCGGCCAACAGGGAAGCCACCGGGGCGACCAACCGGGGGGCATCGCTGGAGACGTAGAGCAGCACCCGGAGGTCCTGACTTCCATCTCCGGTCGCTCCGCCGGGCGCGTGGAGTTGTTCGACCTCCTCCACGTCGGAAATGGCGGCGAGGTCGGCCAGGATGTCGGCTGTGGTGGCCGGATCGCACACCTGGGTCGTGAGCTCGAGCGTGGTACTGCCCGGCAGGGAGCGCATCAGGGCCTCGGGGGTGTCGAGGGCCAGCAGCTTGCCTCGGTCCATGATGCCCACGCGGCTGGCCAGGGCCGCGGCCTCGTCCATGTCGTGGGTTGTGAGTACGAGTGTGACACCCTGGCTCTCCAGCTCCCGGAGACGGTCCCACACGAACAGGCGCGCCGCCGGGTCGAGGCCGGTGGTGGGCTCGTCGAGGAACAGAACGGCGGGGGCGTGCATGAGGGCGCGGGCGATCATCATCCGTTGGGTCTGGCCGCCCGAGAAGAAGTCGGGCTTGTCCTTGGCCCGGTCGGCCAGACCGAACTGGTCCAGCAGCTCGTCGGCCCGGGCCTCGCGCTCACGCACGGCGACCCCGTGGTAGGCGGCGTGGAAGATGAGGTTGTTGCGGACCGACAACGAGCGGTCGAGGTTGTTTCGCTGCGGGACCACGGCGAACTGGCTGCGGGCCAGCACCGGGTCGGCAGCCACGTCGACGCCGCCCACCTCGGCGGTGCCCGACGTGGGCCGGACGCGAGTGGTGAGGACGCCCACGGTGGTGGTCTTGCCCGCCCCGTTCGGGCCCAGTAGGCCGAACACCTCTCCGGCGTCGACGGTGAACGACAGACCGTCGACGGCATTGACCGGCGACTTGGGGTAGCGCTTGACGAGACTGTCGACGAAAACGGCGTGGGTGGCGATATGGAGCTCACTGGAGAGGCGGGTCGGCCGGACCGGGTCTGGTCCGGGGTCGCGCCGGTGATCGAGCGACCGGGCGATCGTAGGACGGATCAGGTGGCCGGGCCGGCCATTTCCGGCAGCTGCGGGCGGGCGGTGCGGACGCAGATCAGGTCGGGCCCCGGATGGGTGCCCTCCACGAACCAGGTGCCCCCGCTGCCGGCCAGCCGGGGGGTCCGGCCCGTCGCCTCCCCCAGGCGATCGCGCCATCCCGCCAACCGGGGCTCGACGACCAATGCTGCAGGCTCGAGGTCATTGGTGCCGTCGGCGGTCGGTCCTCCCAGCTCGTCCCAGACGCGGTAGACCGCGGGCGTCGACACGGGCAACGGGGGGGTCATCAGGGTGAAGGCCCGGTCCTCGAAGGCCAGCGGGGCGACCACCTCGCCGACACCGGTCACCTCGGCCCGCCCCCCGACCAGGCAGAAGGGCACGTCGGCGCCGAGCGATGCGGCGACGCCCGTGTCGGCGATCCCCGCCCATCGCAGTACCGCGGCGGCATCGGCTGAGCCGCCTCCCAGCCCGGCTCCCGGCGGGATGCGCTTGCGGAGACGCACGTAGGCGGTCCGCCCCACTGCCTGCAGCGCCCGGCGCACCAGGTTGGTGTCGTCGAGGGGTCCGGCGTGCAGGCCACCGAGCAACTCCAGCCCGTCGCCGTCGCTGAACTCGAGGTCGTCGGCCAGGTCCACGGTGACCATCTCGGCGTCGAGTAGGTGGTACCCGTCACCTCGTTTCCCGGTCACCCGGAGGGACAGCGTGAGCTTGGCCAGGGCCTGACCACGTTCGACGATCACCCCGTCAAGGTAAGTGACACCGGGGCGCTACCTTGACTTCCGGGGTTTCACAGCTCGTTCTTGGGAAGGGTTTTCACACTTGGTTGCAGCTGAAGACCGGACCGCCCGCAGGAGGCTCAGTCGATGAGTGACAACTATTGGCAGACCGAGGTGACGTGGGGCGCCCCGGCACCGGTGGCGGAAGACGGCCATGCCACCCCGGCCGGACGCCCCGATGCCACCGCCGGTCCTGACTGGGTGATCCCACCCTCCGCCGCCGGCGGAGAGGATCGGGGATGGGCTCCCCCGGGCCCGAATGGCGGCGGTGGCTCATCGTCGCGGCCGGCCCTGCTCGCCCTGGCCACAGCCATCGTGGTCACCCTCCTCATCGGCCTGGGTGCCGGCGTGGTGGTGCGGGCCGGCAGCGCCAATCGTCTCCCCGCCGACGCCGGAGCGACGGCTCCGTCCACTCCGCCGCCGTCGACGACCGCGGTCCCGGGAGGCGGTGGCTTCGCCGTCGCCGATCTGGATCTCACGGCCATCGCCGCCAGGGTCGACCCGAGTGTGGTCGACATCGCCTCCACGCTGGGGTACCAGAACGGCGCAGCGGCGGGGACGGGCATGGTACTTACGTCGTCGGGACAGGTTCTGACCAACAACCACGTGATCGACGGGGCCACGACCCTCAGCGCCCAGGTCAACGGTGAGGGTCGGACCTACGACGTGAAGGTGCTGGGAAGCGACTCGACCCGCGACGTCGCCCTCATCCAGCTGGTGGGCGCGTCAGGGCTCACCGCGGTCACGGTCGGCGATCCCTCCCGCGTGTCCGTGGGCGACCAGGTCGTGGCCCTCGGCAACGCTCTCGGTCGGGGCGGCCCGCCGGCGGTGGAACCGGGGTTCGTGACGGGGATCGACCAGTCGATCACCGCGGGCGATCCGGCCACCGGGACATCCGAGGAGCTCACCGGCCTCATCCAGGTCGACGCCTCCCTCAAGCCCGGCGATTCCGGCGGCCCGCTCGTCGACGTAACCGGCAGGGTCATCGGGCTCGACACGGCCGCGTCTGTGGCCACTCGCTTCCGACCCGCGTCCAATGCCGGCTTCGCCATTCCAATCGACGCAGCGTTGTCCGTCGTCGACCAGATCCGTTCGGGCAAAGGTACAGCCACGGTCCAGATCGGCCAGCCGGCCTTTCTCGGGGTCCAGGTGCAGTTCGTGGGAGGTTCCCCGGGCTCGGGCGGTTACGTCGAGCCCACCGGAACGGGGGCCCGCATCGTGGGTATCGTGCCCGACGGCCCGGCGGACGCAGCCGGCCTGGCGGTCGGAGACGTGATCGTGTCGATCGACGGTAAGGCCGTCGACACGCCTACCGCCCTCACCGCACTGCTGCACGCCCATCGTCCCGGCGACCGGGCATCGGTCACCTGGGTGGACGACGCCGGCCGGGAGCACACCGCCAACGTCCGGCTGGGGACGGGCCCCGCCAGCTGAGAAATCAGTGAGCCGGCATCTCGAAGCGGCCACGATGACCACGTCCGCATCCGCCGCCGCCAGTCGCAGCGGTATCGCGCATCGAGACGGGCGGACTCTATCCCTGGACGTCCCAGAACCGCTTTAGGGCGGCGTCGATCTCGGACTTTGCCTCGTCAGGGATGGTAACGGCCACCATGTCGTCCCGGCGGAGCCGCTCGAGAAGGCGGGCCAGGGTCACGGCGTGGCGGTACCAGTTGTCGCCGGCTTCCAGCGCCGCTGCTGGAGAGCGGGTCAGGCGGAGACGCTGGTGGTCCGCCACCTTGAGGACGATCACGCCGCCACCGGCGGTGAGCACTATCAGGCCGATCAGCAGGGCCAGGGCCTCACCCATTGGTGAGCGGTGTCCCGGTCACGACTTCCCCGGGTTGACCTGGACAGCGGCGGCTCCGTTGCCCACTACCAGCACGCATGCGGGACGACGGGCGCACTCGAGCTCGGCCTGGGCTCGGATATAGGCGAGCTGGCCGGGCGTGAGCTCAGGAGCGTCTCGCAGCGCGGCCTGGCTCTGCGCCTCGGCCTTGGACTTCTCGACGGCCAGGGTGGCCGCCCGGTTGGCGTTGTACTGGTCGGCGATGTTGCCGGGAAGGCTGACCTCCTTGATGATGAAGCCGAACTCCGGGCAGTCAGCCGTGTCGCGTTGGAAGCTCGGCCCACAGAAGAATTCGCCGCCCAGGGCGCCGTTGACCCGTCGCTTGAGGGTGCCCCTGATGTTGTCCTGTATCTTGAGCAACGTTCCCGCGTCGGCATAGATCTCCTCTGAGCTGTACTGGCGGGCCTGCTCCTGGATTGCGGCGACGATCTGCTGGCGGAAGGTGTCGGCCAACATGTGGTCCCACCCGCCGCCCGGACTGAGGTCGCCGCAGTGGTACTTGAGACAGACTTGCTCGAAGAACTGCCGCAGGACGGCAGGGCGGGTGTTGAGCTTGAAGTACGTGGCGCTCTCCCACTCGGTGATGACCCTGTCGGAGGCGGGCGCCCCGACGTATTCGGCCCGACGGGTGTCGCCCTCGTCGGGGTGCTTGGACATGATGTAGTTGCGCTGTGTCGCCGGCAGCTCGTAGAGATGTTCGAGCAGGCCGTAGAAGTGGGTCCCTGCGCCAGGGCTCACCACCTCCTCGAAGTGCTCGCCCTGGATCGGGCCGCCGGTGTAGTGCAGCGCCACCTTGTCCACCGGGACCGACCTCCAGCCACCGACGAACATGACGAGCCCGGCGACGAGGCCGACAACCGCGATGAGCAGACCGGCGACGGCCACCATCGGGCCGGCCGGCGTGACCGGTGGCCGAGTCCGGGAGGTCACAGCACCTCCCCCGCACCCGGCAACACCGTCGGCCGGGCGTTGCGGACATTTTCATCCACCAATTCGGTCATCGTCTTGAATCCCCTTCCGCGTCCATCGCCTTTGAAATGCTCATCGACCAGGGCGCCAAAATTGATTGGACCAGGCCCGTCTCACGTACCGGTACCGATCCGCACACGACCGGCTTGCGATTTGCTCACGCGACCGATACCTATCAATCCGTTCAGCGACGTGTACTGTTGGGCCCGATGAGAATTGGCATTCTCGGCCCGCTGACGATCACCGACGCCAAAGACGTCCCCTTGGTGCTCAACCTCGAGCCCAAGCAGACCATTGCGCTTCTGGCGATCGCCGCCAACGCCGACCGCGGCATCCCACTACATGAACTCGTGGTTGCTGTGTACGGGAGTACAGAGGCACTGCTCTACAAGAGAAGTACAGAGTCTCTTGTCAGCCGGTTGCGGGCAACTCTGAGAAAGAGTGCTTCGACCAGCGCTGAAGTTCTACCGGCAGCTAAGGGCGGTTTCTACGGAGTCAACCTCGGCGAGCATCAGATTGATGCTCTGCGATTCCTACGCACTGCTGAACACCTCCTCAACAACTGGAATACCATTCTACCCTCCGAGCGGCGCCTCCTCGCCCGTAAAGCTCTTGGAGAGTGGCGAGAAGATCCCGTTCGGATCTATGCAGGAATCTGTCCGGTTGCTCCTGAACTGTTACGAAGATTTACCAGCAACCTTACCGAGCTGGGACATCAGTATGTTCGACTGCTCCTCGAGGAGCGGTGCTACGACGAAGCCAAGAGGGAGCTTGGCCGGCTGAACGAGCTGTTGCCAGCTAATGCAGAGTTCAAGCACCTCCAGGAGAAAGTCGGACTGCACGGCGCCCAGACGGCCCCGCTGCTGTTGGCCGCGCAAAGCTCTGAGATTGGTGCCCGGGCTGCGATGGAGGAGCTAGGTGACCGTCTGCATTCTTCGCAGTCTCGACCGTGTGATGTCATCACCGTTACGGCCCACAATCTCGACAAGATCTATCCAGTCGAACGTGTGGCGCCTGATCACGAGGTCACCATAGATGTCCCATTAGAGGCGCCGGGCGGCTCGGGAGCGAACACCATCGCTGCCCTGGGCCGGCTCGGATGCGCGGTTGCCGCCGCCGGTATCGTGGCCGACGATGCCGAAGGACGATCGCTGCGGAATAGCCTGACTGCTGCCCGAGTCGATTGCGGCAATGTGCTGATCTTCCGGGCCCGTAGGGGGAAGGTCCGAACTGGCTATAGCATTATTTTCAGCGACCCCAGTGGCGTTCGGTCCATCTACGTGCACCCGGGCGTCAATGAATCCTTCGCCAAGGAGTTGTCCGCATCACCGAGAGGTGTGAAAATCCTCCGTAACTCGATAAGGCGGTCCCGGATAGTCCACTTTACCTCTTTCACCTCGCCAGCCGAGCTGAGTCTGCAGGAATCGCTCACCTCGGTTCTTCAACCGGAGGCGATACTCTCGCTGAACCCGGGTGCGCTCTACGCATCGCTGGGCCTGGATCGACTCGATCCGATCTTGTCACGGGCGAACATCCTGCTCGTGTACGAGCAAAACCTTCGAGAACTCGTGGACAACTCTGCCGCCCCATCGAGGGAGATCGGGGAGTCGGGGGTGCGGTGCGACCTGGAGCGCTTGTACGCCTGGAAGGGTATGAAGGGCTACGACCAGCCCCTGGTGACCCTCGTGAAGCGCTATCAGTCTGCGGTGTCCCAGGAGCGGGAGGCCGGATACTTGACCATCGCGAGCGGGCGGTCAGGAATCGAAGAGGTCGTCGGTACGCAAGCCCGCATCGCCGTGAAGAACGAGTTGCCCGTCAAGGACAGCACGGGGGCGGGCGACGCTATGGCCGCGGGGTTGCACTTCGGCCTGCTCCACGGGTCGTCGTTGCGCGAATGTGCCGACCTTTCATTTCTGTTGGCGACAATGGTGTCAGATCACATCGGTGCTCGGGATGGGCAGCCCGCG
>JBBSHU010000079.1:0-13640 GCA_038232455.1 Acidimicrobiales bacterium | reverse complement strand
TTCGGGCACGGAGCCGGCACTCCGTTCGGGCACGGAGCCGGCACTCCGTTCGGGCACGGAGCCGGCACTCCGTTCGGGCACGGAGCCGGCACTCGGGGCAAGTTCCGGGTCTACGACTCCATGCTGTCCGAGTATGCCGCCCTGGGTTTCGAGTACGGCTATTCGGTCGTGCACAAGGACGCCCTGGTGTGCTGGGAGGCCCAGTTCGGCGACTTCGTCAACGCCTCCCAGGTGATCGTCGACCAGTTCATCGCCGCGGCCGAGACCAAATGGGGCCAGACCTCGGGCCTCGTCCTCCTGCTGCCCCACGGCCACGAGGGCCAGGGCCCGGAGCACTCGTCGGCCCGTCTCGAGCGCTTCCTCACCCTGTGCGCGGGCGACAATCTGTGTGTGGCCAATGTGACTACCGCGGCTCAGTACTTCCACATCGTGCGCCGCCAGGTCCGCCGCCAGCTGCGCAAGCCCCTCGTGTTGCTCACCCCCAAGTTCCTCCTGCGGGCGCACACCTCGCGCTCGCCCATCGCCGACTTCACCGAGGGATGGTTCCGCGAGGTGATCGACGACGACATCGACGACCCCTCCGCCGTCCGGAGGGTGATCCTGGCCGCCGGGAAGGTGGCCTACGACGCCATGGCTGCCCGCGACAAGCATGCCCTGGCCGTCCCCGTCATCCGGGTCGAACAGCTCTACCCGTGGCCCGAAGCCGAGGTCCTCGCGTCCCTGGGCCGCTACGAGCACGCCACCGAGGTGGTCTGGTTGCAGGAGGAGCCCGAGAACATGGGTGCCTGGCCGTTCGTCCACGAGCGCCTGCACCGTCAGCTGCGGGGCGGCCTCACCCTCCGCCACGTGAGCCGGGCGGCGTCGGCCAGCCCCGCTTCCGGCAGCCAGACCGTTCACCAACACGAGCAGGAAGACCTGATCGAAAGGGTCCTCGAGGGCCTGTAGGACTATGCCGTTGCCGGCCTCGGGGGCCCATGGCGGACGGGCCCTGCGGCGGATGCTTGACTAAATGGCACATGTCACGCCGCCCCGTCGTCGTAGACGGCTCCAACCTGGCCACCGAGGGCCGCTCGATGCCCAGCCTGGCCCAGCTCGACGAAGCCGTTCGCGCCTGGTTGGCCGAGAACCCCGACGACGAGGTCATCGTCGTCGTTGACGCCTCGTTCAGCTACCGCATCGACGAGTCGGAGCGCAAGACGTTCGAGGAGGCCGAGGACGCCGGCGAGGTCGTGTGCCCTCCGGCGGGCGCGGTCGGGCGGGGAGACGGCTTCTTGTTGCGCATCGCCGACCGGGTCGACGCCGCCGTGCTGTCCAACGACTCGTTCCAGGAGTTCCACGGCGAATACAAGTGGCTGTTCGACTCCGGCCGCCTGCTCGGAGGCAAGCCCGTTCCCAATGTGGGTTGGATCTTCACCCCGCGTACACCGGTCCGGGGTCCCAAAAGCCGTATGGCCGTGCGCGACGCGCAACGGGCCACCAAGAGCCCGCGGAGCGCCCCGGTGGTGAAGGCCATCGCCCAGGCCACGGCCGAGGCCATCGAAGTGCCCCAGCCCTCCGAGGCCCGAAGGGGCCGGCGCCGTGGGGAACGGTCGACCGAGTCGGTGCCTGTCACCGCCCACGAGACCGTGAACGAGCCCCTTCCCTTCGTCACCTTTATCGCCGGTCATCCTCTGGGCACCGAGGTCGAGGGAGAGGTCGTGAGCTTCACTTCCCACGGTGCCTTCGTCGACGCCGACGGCGCCCGTTGCTACGTGCCTGTCGTCGGACTGGGTGACCCGCCGCCCCGCACGGCCAAGGCGGTGCTCAAGGCCGGCGAGGTCCGCACGTTCGTGGTGCAGGCGCTCGACCCGCCCCGGCGGGGGATCGAGCTGGCCCTGCCCGAGGTGGCGCGAGTGGCGGGCGCCCCCACCGACGAGACGGTCGAGGCCGAGATCGGTGCCGGAGACGCCAGGCGCTCGAGGCCTCAGCGCTCGGCGGCCGGCATTCCTCCGCCGCCGCGAGGCCGCCAGTCGCCGATGGCCGACTCCCGGAGCCGGGCACCCGTCGCCGACGAGCCCGAGGCCCCGGCCGTCGACCCGACACCGCCCGAGTCGCCCGTGACGACGGGAAGCGACGTAGCGTCGAAGGCGCCCAGGAGGTCGCCGCGACGCCGCGGTGCTCTGCCGGTTGCCGGCGAAGCGGCCGCGGCCGCCGACGAGGGACCGATCACGAGCCCGGCATCGTCCCCAGCCCGGCGTTCCCGCCGGACGGCATCGTCCGAGCCCGTCGAGCCGCCCGCCGAAGCCGCGGAAGCCGTCGAAGCCGTCCCCACCCGTGGGCGGCGCAAGGCTGCGGCCGCCAAGGCGGCGCCGGCCACTTCCGACACCGACCCGGCCGCCCCCGCTCCCCGGACCCGGCGTTCCACCAAGAAGGCGGCTCCTGTGTCTGCCGGTCCGGGTTCGGCACCGGCGTCGGACCACGCGCCGGGAGACGAGGCCGAGACCACACCCCCCCGCGTTCGGCGACCGGCCAAGAAGGCGGCCCCGGTATCGACTGAGCCACTGTCCCCGGTCGAGACCGGGGCGCTGCTGGCCGAGACCACCGAGAAGGCCCCGGCCCGTGCGCCGCGCACCAGGAAGCGCCCGACCACGCCCCCGCCGGTCGACACCACGACGGCACCTGTCCCCGACGAACCCGCGGCCCCGGCGGTGCCGAAACGTCGGGTCGCCAAGAGCGCCGCCGAGCCGACCCAGCCGGCTGCCGCCACCGACGAGTCGCCCGCCCCGGCCCCCAGGCGCCGGGCACCGGCCAGGAAGGCCGCCGCCGGGGCCACAGCCAAGGGCGCCCCGGCCGGCCGGGCGACCAAGTCCGCAGCCAAGAAGTCCTCGCCGGCCAAGGCCCGGTCCAAGAAGGCTGTGGCCGATCCGCCCACCGGCGATCCGGAGGGAAGCGCTCCACCCGCAAAGCGCGCCCGCCGCCGATCCACGTAGCGCCTCACGCCCGGCTGAGGCCCGAACGCCCCGCTGAGGTGTCGGCCCATCGCTTGACATGTGACCAAACGGTCACCTAATGTCGAGCCGTGGACGAAGTGTTCAAGGCCCTCGCCGATCCGACCCGTCGGAGCCTGCTCGACGAGCTCTTCCGTGAGGACGGCCAGACATTGAGCGCCCTCGAAGAGCGGTTGCCGATGTCGCGCTTCGGGGTGATGAAGCACCTGAAACAGCTCGAGGAGGCCGGTCTGGTGGTCACCCGGAGGCGAGGCCGAGAGAAGCTCCATTTTCTGAACGCCGTCCCGATCCGGCTCGTCCACGACCGTTGGGTGAGCAAGTTCGCCGAGCCCTGGGCGGCTGCGCTCAGCGGCCTCAAACACACACTGGAGAGTCCCATGGAGAAGATTTTCGAGATCTACATCCGCACCACCCCCGAGCGCCTCTGGGAGGCGATCACCGACAGCGAGATCAGGAGCAAGTACAACTTCGGCGCCCGGATCACGTCCGACTGGACGCCCGGCTCGCGTATGGAGATGGGCCACCCGCACACCGGCGAGCTGCTGGGCGAGGGGGAGAACCTGGAGATCGACCCGCCCCGCCGGCTCGTGCAGAGCATGGTGGCCCTCTGGAGCGACGACGTGAAGAGCGAAGGCACCTCCAGGATCACCTGGGAGATCGAGCCCGTCGGCGACTCGTGCCGGCTGACCGTCACCCACGACCAGCTCCGCGAGGGCGCCAACGAGCAGCTCTACCGCGGGTGGCCGATGATCCTGTCGGGCTTGAAGACGTGGCTGGAGACGGGCGAGCTGCTCACCACGCCGGGATCGCTCATGTACGGCTGAGCCGAGGGGCGGGGGCGCCTACGCTCGGCGACGGTGCGGATCGCCACGTGGAACGTCAACTCTCTGAAAGCTCGGCTCCCGCGCGTCGAGGAGTGGCTGGGCTACGCCAAACCAGACGTGTTGTGCATGCAGGAGACCAAGCTGTCCGACGCCGCGTTCCCGGCCATGGCCTTCGCCGCCATGGGCTACGACGCCGCTCACAGCGGTCAGGGCCAGTGGAACGGTGTGGCCATCCTTTCGAGGGTCGGCCTCGACGACGTGGTCTCGGGGTTTTCCGACCAGGGCGAGGGCGAGACCGTGGAGGCCCGGCTGCTGTGGGCGACCTGCGGGGGAGTGCGGGTGGGATCGGTGTACGTGCCCAACGGGCGGGCGGTGGGCACCGAGCACTACGAGGCAAAGCTCGAGTGGCTCGCCCGCCTGCGCCGTCATGTCACGTCGACCTGCCGCCCCGACGACGACCTGGTCATCTGCGGAGACTTCAACGTGGCCCCCGACGACCGCGACGTGTGGGACCCCGCCAAACTCCACGGTGGGACCCACGTGAGTGCGCCGGAACGAGCGGCCGTGGCCGCTCTGGAGGACTGGGGGCTGGTCGACGTGTTCCGCCGGCGCTACCCCGAGCCCGGGCTGTATTCGTGGTGGGACTACCGGGCCGGCGACTTCCACCAGGGTCGTGGCCTGCGCATCGACCTCATCCTGGCCAGCCGGACGCTCGCCGATCGGGCCTCCTTCGCCCTCATCGACCGATTCGCCCGCAAGGGCAAGCTGCCGTCCGACCACGCACCGCTGCTCTGTGACTTCGAAGGATAAGGACATCGGGAAGCGTCGAGCCAGGGGCTGATCAACCCAGCGAGGAGATCTTCCATTCGCCGCCGACCTTCTCGAGGGTCAGGGGCTTGGGGCTGCGGTTGCGAAACAGCCCCACCTCGCCACCGGCCTTCAGCTGAATGTCGGTGTCGGCCACCGTGGCCGTTCCGCCGGTGATGGTCACCTTCTTGACGTTCGTGCTCGTGAGCGACTTCTTGTCGTCGGACGAGAGGATCTTGTTGAACGTGGCGATGGCCTCGGCGCAGGAGGACGGCGCCTTCAGCACCGAAGCTGCCGAGATCAGCTCCTGTTGCGCGGCGTCGGTGAGCAGGGCGCAAGCGGCCGGGCCCTTGTTGTTCCCGGCGTCGGCGAAGAAGTTGGACACGGTGGTCTTGACCTTGTCGGCGTCGGACTTCGACCCTCCACAACCGCTGGCCAGGACCGCGATCACTACCAGCCCGGCCGTTCCTCGGGCTACACGGGTTCGCGTGAGTGCCGATTTCATGGGCGTTTGCCTACCACGATCGGCCGACTCGTGGCAGCTGCGTCCGGGCGGTTATTCGACGAGGAGTCTCTGGCGGAGCTTGGCCAACCCGCTGGCCAGGGCGTCGCGCACGGCAGCGCGGGTCAGGCCGAGGTCGGTGTGGAGCTGCTTCATGCTGCGCGGGGGTGAGCCGTCGAGACCGTAGTGGGCGGTCACGACCTTGAGCTCGAAGGGATCGAGCTGGTCGAACAGGTGGGGTGGGGCGGCGCGAAGTACCAGGGCATCCTCGTCGTAGGCCTCGTCGACAGAGGCCTCCTCACCCTCGACGTCGGGATAGGGCCACCCGTCGTCGCTGGGCCACACGTATGAAGTCATGCCTAGTTGTCGCGCCGATCGGTCCCGGCGTCAACGTGTTGCTGCCCGCCGTGTCACAGAGGGCCGCTCGGGCCCCGCCTCCCGTTCATAGGGCCGCTCGGGCCCCGCCTCCATCGGCCACCACGGCCAGCAAAGCCTCGCCGTAGCGTTCGGCCTTCACCGGGCCCACCCCGGGCAGGGCTAAGAGGGCGCCACGGTCGCCCGGGCGGGCCTCGGCCACCACCGCCAGGGTGGCGTCGTGGAAGACCACGAATGCCGGCACACCCGCAGCCCGGGCGGCACCGGCCCGCCAGGAACGCAGGGCGGCGAGCATGGCGGGATCGGCCCGCTCACCCACCTCGACCCCCGCTCCGGCCCTGATCGCGCCGAGCGATCGACTCGTTCGGCCGCCGTCGAGGCCGCGCACGTGGGCCCGGGTGCGGTCGAGGTGGTCGCGCCACTGGGTGCCCTCGCCCGGGCCCAGGGCCGGCGGTTCCGACAGCGACTCCACCACGGCCTCCACCGTGGCCAGCCAGGGCGACGGTGTCCGGGCCATGGTGTGGGCACCGAAGCGCCGGCGTTCGGCCCAGGAGCAGTGCAGCTCACGTTGGGCCCTGGTGACGGCCACGTAGAGGAGGCGACGCTCCTCGGCGCGTGCCTCGGGCGTGGTGGCCCGGCCCACCGGGACGAGACCCTGTTCGAGGCCGGTGAGGAACACCACCGGCCACTCCAGTCCCTTGGCGGCATGGAAGGTGGACAGGGTGACGGCGTCGCCGCCGGCATCGGGGTCGTCACCCCGAAGGGCGGCCGACAGCCAGGTGAGGAAGCCACCGACGGGGGCTCTCGGGTCGAGGGCGAGCTGCTCGCCCATCATGCGAACCAACTCCTGCAACGACGCCTGACGTTCGCCCGCAGGGCCGGCAGCGGTGGTCTCGGCGCCGTCGGGGGTGGCCGAGATGGTCGGGTCGGCGGCATCGGAGCTTCGCGTGACCAGGCGCAGGTCGGCGACGGCGGCAGCCAGCGGGCTACCGGGCGGGCGGCGTCGGAGGTCGGCCACGGCCTCGGCCACCTCGGGACGGGACAGGAAGGAGGCCGCGCCTCGCAACCGGCAGGGCACGCCGGCCGCCCGGAGGGCCTCTTCGAAGATCACCAGCTGGGCGCGGGTGCGGGCGAGCACGGCCTGCTCCGACCAGGGCCGGCCGGCACCGTGATGGCGGCGCAGGGAGCGGGCCACTCCGCTCGCCTCGTCGGCGTCGGTGGGGAAGGTGGCGACATCGGGCACGGCGCCGGCAGCCAGGGTGGGACGCAGGTCGAGGGCACCGGGGGCGCGCCTGGTGTCGAGTACGGCGTTGGCCACGGCCACGATCTGGGGTGACGAGCGGTAGTTGCGGTCGAGGTGCACCACGGTGGCTCCCGGCAGACGGGTGGCGAATCCGGTGAGATGGGACGGGTCGGCTCCGTTCCAGGCGTAGATGGCCTGGTCGGGGTCGCCAACCACGCAGAGGTCGGGGCGCCCGCCCCTCCAGCCCTCGACGAGGCGGTACTGGGCAGGGTTGACGTCTTGGAACTCGTCGACGAAGAGGTGGCGGAACCGCCATCGCTGGGCGGCGGCGAAGCCGGCATCGCTCTCCAATGCCTCGGCGCACAGCAGCACGAGGTCGTCGAAGTCGACGAGGCGGCGACGGCGCTTCTCCTGCTCGTAGCGGTCGTAGACCGATGCCATGGCTTCGGCAGGTAGCGATGGTCGACGCCCGGACGCCGTGACCGCCTGCTCGTAACCCTCGGGGCCGATCATGCGGGCCTTGGCCCACTCGATCTCGCCGGCCACGTCGGCCGGCGAGATGTCGGTACCGCCCCGCCGGGGCAGGAGGGCGTGCAGCACGCGCACCTTCTGGTCGAGCAGGGTGGGTGCACGCTCCTCGCGGTCGGACCAAAGGCCCCTGAGCTGGGCCCAGGCGGTGGCGTGGAAGGTGCCGGCTGCCACCCGGTCTCGTACGCCGAGGGCCCCCAGGCGGCGATTCAGCTCTGAGGCGGCCCGGCGGGTGAAGGTGAGGGCCAGGACGTGGCTCGGCATCACCGAGCCGGTGGCGGCCCGGTAGGCAATACGACGGGTGAGCACACGCGTCTTCCCCGACCCGGCACCGGCCAGGATGCACAACGGTTGGCCCTCGGTGGTGACGGCCTTGCGCTGGGCCGGGTCGAGACCTTCGAGCAGGCCCGTGCCGTCGGGCCCGAGCGGCCCGTCGACCGGGGTGGCGGCGGACGTGTGGTCGGGCGCCACGCCTCCAGGGAGCATGGCATCGACCGTACCGACGGGGTGTGACAGGAAGGTGGATCCCCTGGTCGTCGGCCCGGGGCCGGACGCGGTTCGGCCCCAAGCAGTCTTCGAGCCGAAGCTCTCCGATCTTCTCGGGGCCGGAACCATGCCGACCCGACCCGATCCTCCTCAGACTTCCCGGGGTGGCGACTTGCGTCGCCCTCTCCAAGGTGCCTGACTTGGCTGGGCCGTTCCGGCTCACGCATTGTGAACCTGTCGGGCCGCCCCGTCAAGGGCCAGTTCGCGAAATCCCGGTGGGGAAATGTCCTACCCCCTGGCTAGTGTCGACGGCGTGGTGATCGGTCTCGACCTCGACGGCGTGCTGTGCGACCTGGGCCCCGGTGTGTCCGCCCGCATCGCCGAGCGCTTCGGGCTGGCCACCCACCCGGCTACCTGGCGGTCCTACGACCTGCGGCACCTCCAGCTGGGTGTCCCCGAAGACCGCTTCGGCGCCTTTCTCGATGAGATCTTCGCCGAGGCCGCGCTCTACGGGGAGGCCCCGGCCACCTGTGGAGCCGTTGCCGGAGTGGCCCAGTTGCGGGCGGCCGGCCACGGGGTGGTCGGCATCACCGCCCGGTCGTCCCAGCTCGCTGAGGTCACCACCCGGTGGCTGGAGGCCACGGGCCTGGTGCTCGACGCCGTCCACCACACCCAGGTGGGGTCCAAGGCGGCGGTGGCCGCCGCCCTCGGGGTCGACGCCACCGTCGAGGACAATCCCGCCGAGGCCGAGCTGTTGGCCGGCGTGTGCCGGTCCTATCTGCTCGACCACCCCTACAACCGCGATGTCGCGCTGGTGCAGGCCCAGCGAATCCACTCCTGGGACGAGCTGGTGGGCCGGCTCTGCCAGCTCCGCCTGTTTGCCTGAGCCTGTCGGTCGCCTGAGCATGTCGGTCGCCTGAGGCATGGCTCACGTCGCTGTCACCGCCGTGGGGGCCGACCGCCCAGGCATCGTGGCTTCCGTCACCCGGGTCTTCGTCGAGCACGGCTGCAACCTCGAGGACAGCTCGATGACCATCCTGCGCGGGTTGTTCGCCATGATGCTGGTGGTCGACGTCCCCGCCGGCGTCCGCGCCGAGGATCTCGAGGCGGCCCTGGCCGGGCCGGCCGCCGACCTCGACCTGGTCGTGGCCGTGCGCCTGGTGCCCGAAGTCGCCGGAGGTGGTGGCGGTGCCGACGCTCCGGCCGGAGGCGATCCCTGGGCGGTGTCGGTCTACGGCGCCGACCGGCCGGGCATCGTCCACGGCATCGCCGACCTCCTCGCCGGCCAGGGGGTCAACATCACCGACCTGAGCACGCGCGTCGTCGGCGGCCCCGACCGCCCCGTCTACGCCATGTTGCTCGAGGTGTCGCTACCGGCGGGTATCGATCCCGAGGCCTTGGGCCGGCGCCTCACCACGGCCGCCGCCGACCTGGGCGTCGACGTCAGTCTCCACCCCTCCGACGCCGACATTCTTTAGCCCGTATGGCCGTCCGGCCCGTCCTCGAGCTTCCCGACCCCATCCTCAAGCAGCGTTCCGAGGAGGTCGGCCGGGTCGACGATGCCGCCCGGGTCCTGGCCGCCGACCTGGTCGACACCATGCGGGCCACGGTGGCCTGCGTGGGCCTGGCGGCCCCCCAGATCGGGGTGAGCCTGCGGGCGTTCGTCATCGACGTCACCGGTCACCGCAAGGCCCGCTCCTGCCACGGCGAGCTGGTGCTGTTCGATGCGGAGATCGTGGCGGCCCACGGCCCGGAGTTGGCCAGGGAGGGGTGCCTGAGTGTTCCCCATCTCACCGGCGACGTGGTCCGGGCCTCGTCGCTGGTGGTTCGGGGCCTCACCGTCGACGGCGTCGACCGGGTCGTCGAGGTCGACGCCTTCGAAGCCCGCGCCGTCCTGCACGAGATCGACCACCTCGACGGCTACCTGTTCCTCGACCGGGTGTCGTCCCACGAGGCCCTCTTCCGCCGGAAGGTCTACCGGTAGTCGGGCGCCCTGCATCATGCCGCCTTCTCCACCGGTCGGGGGGGGCCAGCACGGGCCAGATGTTCGTACCAGCATCCTTGGCCGCGCTCAGCCGGCGTGACTCAATAACACGGCATGGGAGCGGTATCCAGACGCGTCCGTTCGGAGTTGCGGAGCCGGCTGCGGTCCACACTGCTGCTGGCGGTGGTTGTCGGTATCGCCGCCGGGGCCACACTCACCGCGCTGGCCGGAGCTCGCCGGGCCGATAGTGCCGTCGGCCGCTTTGTCGCCTATTCCCACCCTGCGCACGGCATCGTCCAGGCTGACCCCGGGCTGTACGCCGAGATCGCTCGGCTCCCGCAAGTGGCGTCGACCGTTCAGGTGGCTCGGATGCTCACGGCCAGGCTCGATGCCACTGGCCAACCAGATCGCACCCTCGGCCTGAGCGTCATTGCCGCTGACGACGCGGGGTTCAGCCGGCCGCTCATGGTCTCGGGCCGGCGCCGCGCCCGGACAGTGTCACCGAGGTGACCATCAATCCCTCAGCCGCGAAGAACGAACATCTGGCGGTCGGGAGCTCGTTTCGTTTACAGGCCTTTGCCCCCGGGACGGCCGAGGATCTGCTGAGAGGGGCCTACGCCGTCCCCACCGGGCCGGTCGTGACACTGAAGGTCGTGGGCATCGAGCGGTTCCCGGTGGACCTCAACGTGGCGCAGGCCGCTCCCGGCGTCACCTACGCCTCCGAGGACAGCGTGTTCCTGACGCCGGGGTTCTTTCGCACCTACGTCGACCAAGTGGCCCTGGCCGGCGGTGTCTACTTGTCGTTCCGGCTCAGGAGCGGCCCAACCGCCATGGCGAGCTTTCAGGCCGACGTGGAACGAATCAGCGGCGGACAGGCCGGCGTGTTCCCGGGCTCCGACGATTTGGACGCCGCAGTCAAGGCCAGTCGGGCGACGCGCCTGGAAGCGCTGGCGCTGTTGGCCTTCGGCATTCTTTCCGCCCTCGTGGCTCTGACGATGATCGCTCAGGCGTTGGCGCGCCAGGTCTATGCGGATGCTGTGGACTACCCGATCCTGCGGGCCATGGGCATGGTGCGAAGGCAACTTGTGGCCGTGGCCGCCGTTCCCCTTCGAGCCGCCATCGTCGGAGTGGTCGGGGCGGCTCTGTCCGTCGTACTGGCCATCGGGCTCTCACCGAGGATGCCGATCGGACTGGCCCGCCAGGCCGAGGTGCAACGGGGCTTCTCCGTCGATGCTCCGGTGTTCGTGGCCGGAACGTTGGCCATCGTTGCCGTACTGACCGGCTGGGCTGCGTAGGTCGCCTGGCGGGCGACCACCATGGCTGGTCTGACGCCTGGTCTCTCGCCGGCCAGGAGACCCCGTTCGTCGCAAATTGCCGGGGCTGTGAGCCGAGCCGGCCTCTCGCCCAGCGCGACGATCGGTGCCCGCATGGCGCTGGAGACGGGCGGCGGCGCCACGGCCGTTCCCGTGCGTACGATGCTCGCCAGCGCGTGGTGGCGGTGGGGGTGGTGGCCGGAACGATGACGTTCGGTGCCAATCTGGCCCGACTCGCCGACCATCCCCGCCTTCAGGGCTGGAACTGGGATGTGGCGGTGGGGAACCCGCATTTGACGACGTGGCGGCGACGGCCATCCCGCTCCTCGCCCAGAACCCGACCGTTGGTGGGTTCTCCTCGGTTGTCGTTGCCGAGGACGGAGTACCCGCCCAGATCGACGGGCACGAGGGAACGCTGTTCGGGATGGACACCGTTCAGGGATCGGTCCTTCCGCCTTACATCGCCGGTCGGCCTCCGCGGGGCCCCGACGAGATCGCTTTTGGCTCGAGGGTGCCGGAGGCCCTGCATCGCAGGATCGGCGATCGTGTCACCGTCTCCACCGGTGGACCACCGCGCACCCTGGTCATCACTGGCCGTCTCGTCCTCACACCTCGCGTCGTCAACGACAGCATCGCTCTGGGGGAAGGTGCCGTGGCGAGCATGGACGCGCTCCGTGCCTTGGGCGTCGACGCCCCGTCAGCGTCTTCCTGGTCCGCTTCGTTCCCGGGACCGACCGATCGGCTGCATTGCAGCGACTCCGGGCCGACTTCCCGGGGAACGTTCTCAGCCGTCACGGCCTCCCGACGTGGAGAACCTGCGCCGCGTGGACCGCCTGCCCGGCGTGCTCGCCGCCCTGTTCGCCCTGGTCGCGCTGCTGACCGTGGGCCATACGCTCGTCAGCGCCGTTCGCCGGGGATGCCACGACCTGGCACTCCTGCGGGTCATGGGCTTCGTAGGACGACAGGTCTCGGCGGCCGTCGCCTGGCAGGCGACGATCGTCGCCGTCGTGGCACTCGCGTCGGTCTACCTCTCGGAGTGGCAGCAGGGCGACGGACCTGGACACTGGTGACCGATCAACTGGGGCTGCTCCCCGATCCCGTGGTCCCCGGCCTCGGTCTGCTCCTGCTGGCGTTGGCCTCGCTGGCCACGGTGAACGTGGTGGCCATCGTGCCGGGGCTTCTGGCCGTCCGCCCCCAACCGGCCACGCTTCTGCGCGCCGAGTGAAGCCCTACCCTTTTCGTCGTGCCGTTCCCTCCGAGGCTGCTGAACGACAACGAGGAAGTCGTGCTCGATCTTCGTCGCCACTGGCTCTTCCTGCTGGCGCCGTCGGCCACGCTGGCCGCAGCCGTCGTGGTGGCCGTCGTAGTGTCGACCTGGACGAACAGGGGCATCGTCCTCATTCCCCTGCTCCTCGGTGTGCTGTCCGCCCTCGGCTGGTTCCTCCTGAGGGTGGCAAGCTGGGCGGCCACCAACCTGGTGGTCACCAACCACCGCCTGGTGATCCGCTCCGGTGTGTTCCGGCGGGGTCGTGAGCTCGCCCTGGGGCGGGTCGACGACATCACCATCACCCAGACCCTGTTGACCAAGATGGTGGGTTCCGGCGACCTTTTGATCCAGTCGGCGGGGGAGCGGGGCGCCGAGGCCTTCGTGGGCTGTCCCCATCCCCGCAGGGTCCGTGACGAGATCCACCGTCAGGTGGGCCTGGTGACCGCCCGCGCCGCCGGGCGACAGACGGGCGGGCGGGACCAGTCGCCCCTCGAGCAACTCGAGCGCCTCGACGAGCTCCGCCGCAGAGGCGTGATCTCCCAGGCCGATTTCGACGCCAAGAAGACCCAACTCCTGGGACGTCTGTAGCCAAGCCCTGTCGCCTGCGTCGACGGTGCAAGTGTTATCGGGGGCCTCGCGCGCACGAGTTCGCCGGCTATCGAGCGCGGGCCTGCTCAAGAGGGCGGTACCGGAACGAGCGGAGCCCCGACGAGTTACTTCGGACGAGCGTCCGGATGCAGGTGCCACCAATGGGTGGCCGGCTCGTCGCGGTTCTCAACTCGAGCACCCATCGCCTCTACCAGCGCGCGGATCGGCTCTAGAAGAGCGCGCACCTCGTCCCATGAGCTTTTCCACCGCCACCGATCCGGAAACAGAGCCGGCAGCACCTTCCCAAGGATCGCCATAGACGCAGATGGCGAGCTCTGCTCCCCCACCACTGCCGAGGTCCCAGGTCACGACTGCGATCGCGGGCCACTGCCACCGCCTCCGCCGCAGAAGGCCGGCTTCGATTCCGGACGATCCAACTCGTGGGCCGCGTCGTCCGAGCAGTGGCAGGGACGACTCGAGGACAAGGTCATCGCCGTCCGTCCGCCACTCGACCCTCATCGATCATCACCTACCGGCCGCTCGTTGTGGGCAATTCGGAACAGTTTGACCGCCCTACGCAGTAAGCGTGTCTGTTCGGTACCCCTCTCTGTCAGGCTGATCTGAGACCAGCGGGTTGTAGACCATCCCACTGAGGGCGAGACCGGAGCAGTAGACGAGATGACCATGCCAACCCTGACCGAACGCGCCCATGATGGTGCCGTGGGCGATCCCACGC
>JBBSHU010000078.1:0-13682 GCA_038232455.1 Acidimicrobiales bacterium | reverse complement strand
GCTAGTGCCACATCAGGTGACGTTGGCGGGGCCCGGGCCCGGGGCAGTGGCGGCCCGGCCCGCGGCCGCCGTCTCCAACGCCCGGACCTCCGCAGGGGTGAGCGCCCGCCATGTGCCGGGAGCAAGGCTACGGTCGGCCAGCGGGCCTATTCGGACGCGGACCAGGCGGATCACCGGATGCCCCACCGCCGAGCACATACGGCGTACCTGGCGGTTCCGGCCTTCGTGGATCACGATGCGCAGGCCGTTCGGGGGCACCAGGGCGACCCGGGCCGGAGCCGTCCGACCGTCCTCGAGGTCGATGCCCTCGCGCAAACGGCGCAGGGCGCCGCGACTGGGTGTGCCATCGACCTCGGCCAGGTACTCCTTGTCGACTCCGAACGAGGGATGGGTGAGACGGTGGGTGAGGTCGCCGTCGTTGGTGACCAGGAGCAGGCCCTCGGTGTCAGCGTCGAGGCGCCCCACCGGAAAGACCCGGGGCACGGTCGGTACCAACTCGACCACGGTCGGCCGGCCCTGGGGATCGTCGGCGGTCGTGACCACGCCCGCAGGCTTGTTGAGCAGGTAGTGCACCAGGCCGGGGCGCACCGACAGCGGCACTCCCTCGACCTCGATGTGGACCAACTCCGGATGCACCCGCCGGCCGAGCACGGCCACCTCGCCGTCGACGGTGACCAACCCGTCGGCAATGAGCTCCTCGCATGCCCTCCTGCTCCCCAGCCCCACAGCGGCCAAGACTTTTTGAAGCCGCTCGCCGTCAGTGGCGGCGTTCACTCCTCCCGGGCGCCCAGGCCGCGCTCGAGGGCCTCCACCGTCTCGGGACCGGGCACGAACTCGGCCAGGGGCGGGAGATCCCCGATCGAATCGAGGCCCAGCTTCTCGAGGAACAACCGGGTGGTGCCGTAGAGCAGGGCCTGGCCCGGTCCGGGGTCGTGGCCCACCTGGTTGACGTAGCCCTTCTGCTCGAGGGTGCGCACCACGGCGTCGGCATTGACTCCGCGAATGGCGGCAACCTGGGCCCGGGACACGGGTTGGCGGTAGGCCACGATGGCCAGCGTCTCCAGGGCGGCGGCCGACAGGCGGGCGGTCTGGCCCTGGAGCACGAAGCGCTCCACATAGGGAGCCAGGTCGGGGTGGCTCTGGAAGCGGTACCCGCCGGCCACCCGCGCCAGTACGAAGCCCCGGTCGTCGGCCACATAGACGGCTTCCAGGCGGGCGCACAGCTCCTCGACCCGGGCCATCGAGAGCTCGAGGAGCTCGGCCAGCAACTGCGGCTCCACCGGTTCCTCGGCCACCATCAAGATGGCCTCCACCGCCCGCGTGGCCTCGTCAGCCATCGTAGGAGTCCACGCGGTCTCCCTCGTCGGCGCCCACCGAGCCCGAGGTCGTGCTCACCCATGCCACCGTCAGGTCGCCGAAGCTCTCGATCTGGTCGAGCTCTACCCGCCCCTGCTTGTAGAGCTCGAGGATGGCGAGGAAGTGGACGATGACGTCGAGGCGCGTACCCAGTGTGGAGGTGATCGCCCTGAAGGTGCGCCTGCCGGTTCCCGGCAGCGACGCCGCCAGCTCGTCGACCACGTCGGCCACGCTGACCCGGATGGGCGCCACGTGGTCGAGGTCGACCTGGGGAACAGGTCGGGGCGCCGTGGCCGACAGCCAGGCGGCCCGCAGATCGAGGGGGCCCAGGCCGGCCAGCAGATCGGGGGTGAGGGCCAGAAAACGGGGTTCGAGACCCGCAGTGCGCGGGTGCGAGTTGGCGGCGCCCGCGGCCAGGCGCGACATCGCCGCGGCGGCGTTGCGGAAGGTCTTGCACTCGAGGAGGCGGGCCAGGAGCAGGTCGCGCTCCTCGAACAGCGCCAGCTCCTCGTCGAGCTCCACGTCGTCGGGGCCGGGAAGGAGGCGGCGGCACTTGAGCTCGACCAGCGTGGCCGCCACCACCAGGAACTCGGTGGCCACGTCGAGGTCGACCGTGCCGATGCGCTCGATCTCGGCCACGTAGGCGTCGACGATGCTCGACAGCGAGACATCCCACAGGTCGACCTCGTCACGGCAGATCAGGTGCAGCAGCAGGTCGAACGGCCCCTGGTACACCGGCGTCTGGACGTCGTAGGGCACCTGCCAAGGGTACCGGCCGGCGGCGGGCGACCTGGGGAATACCATCGGCGGATGGATCGCGTGCTCTCGGGCATCCAGCCCACCGGTGACGTCCACCTGGGCAGCTACCTGGGTGCCGTCCGCCAGTGGGTCGCCGACCAGCACACCCACGACTCGTTCTTCTGCGTCGTCGACCTGCACGCCCTCACCATTCCCCGCGATCCCTACGAGCTGGGGGCCAAGACGCTCGAGACCGTTCTCGTGCTGATCGCCGCCGGCCTCGACCCCGACCGCTGCACGCTGTTCCTGCAGAGCCACGTGCCCGAGCACCCCCAGCTGTCGTGGATCCTCGAGTGCGTCGCTTCGATGGGGGAGCTGCGGCGCATGACCCAGTTCAAGGACAAGACCAAAGGCAACGAGGAGTCGGCGCGGGTGGGCCTGTTCACCTACCCGGTGCTGATGGCGGCCGACATCCTGCTCTACGACGCCGACCGGGTACCCGTGGGCGACGACCAGCGCCAGCACCTCGAACTTTGCCGCGACCTGGCCACGCGCTTCAACCACCGCTACGGCGAGACCTTCATCGTGCCCGAGGGCGCCGTTCCCGCGGTGGGGGCCCGCATCATGGACCTGCAGAACCCTGAGGCCAAGATGTCGAAGATGTCGGAATCGCCCAAGGGCATGGTGCTGGCCCTCGACGATCCCGACACCATCGAGCGCAAGTTCCGCCGGGCCGTCACCGACCCGGGCGCGACCGTGCGCTTCGACTTCGAGCACAAGCCCGGTGTGTCAAACCTCATCCAGATCCTCGCCGCCGCCACCAATCGGGCGCCTGAAGACGTGGCCGGTGACTACGACCAGTACGGGCCGCTCAAGGCCGATGCCGCCGCTGCGGTGATCGAGCTGTTGCGCCCGGTCCGTGAACGCTATGCCGAGCTGGCCGCCGACCCCGGCGCCGTGGACGCCGTCCTCTCCCAGGGGGCGGCCAAGGCCGGTGCCGTCGCCGCCGACACCCTGGCCCGGGCCCAGGACGCCATCGGGCTGCTACGGCCGAGATGACACCCGTGTCCGCCGCCGTCAGCGCAGGGCGCCAACAGGCCGGCAACGCCCTGCTCGTGGCCGGTTACGCCGTCGCCGTCTGGGCCCTGGCCCGGGCCGTCCCCATGTACCGCCAGCGCCGGCGACGTCGGTTCCTCGCCGCCGAGGCGGGTACCGCCGCGGTGGCCGTCGGCTGGGCCTTGCGCGGCAGCTCCTTCCGCTCCGCCGCCAACGCCGGCCTGGTGGCCGTGTTCGCCGCCGGATGGTGGTTCGGCGGGCGCCAGCGGGGCTGAACCGTCCCGCCGAGGTCTACCCGTCAGCGCCGGCCGACGCCTGGATGCTCATGACGGCCAGGTCGTCGATACCGACGACATCGATCGGAGCAGCCCCGAGACGCCGCTGCTGGACCTCGAGACGGTGGGAGATCCTGCTGAGAACCAGGTTGACGGCGATGTAGCAGAGGGCCACGAACATGTAGCTCTGGAGAACGTTGTTGGAGAACGTCCCGATGATTTTGGCCCGGGCCAGGGCGTCGTCGAACCCGATCAACACACCGAGAGCGGTGTCCTTCAGCAGGGTGATGAGCTGGCTGACGATGGCCGGGGCCATGCGACGCGCCGCCTGCGGGAAGATCACCGTGATCATCGCCTGGCGGCGCGAGAGCCCGATGGCCGCCGCCGCCTCACCCTGGCCCTTGTCGAGCGACAGGATGCCGGCCCGGAAGATCTCCCCGAGCACCGCCCCGTTGTAGATGGCGAGGCCCAGGACCAGCGCCTGGAAGACGCTCGGGTGCAGGCCCAGGGGGGGCAGGGCGACGAAGGTGAAGTAGATCAGCAGCAGCAGGGGCAGGGCCCGGAAGAACTCCACGTACGCGACCGCAGGCCATCGCACCGCCCGGTGGTCACCCAGCCGGGTGAGAGCCATCACCGCGCCGATCGCCATGGCCAGCACCATGGCCACCGCCGCCGCTTTGAGGGTGTTGACGAAACCGCCGAGCAGGAAGTGTAGGAACCGCCACTCGGTGAAGGGACGCCAGAGGTCGGCACGGAACTGACCGTTGTCGGAGAACCGCATGGCGGCCACGACAACCACCGCGGCGATGAGCACGACGGAGACAACCGTGGCCGTGGCCACCCGCCTCCGGCCCCGGGGACCGAGTTCGTCGCCGAGAAAGCTGGTGGGCGGGGCGAGTCTGCTCACCGCTTGATCGCCACCCGCCGTTCGAGCAACCCGACGACCCAGCCCGCGGGCAGTGACAGGATCAGATAGGCGACCGCCGCGCCGGCGAGGATCGGGGCGGGCTGGGCGTTGGCGTTGACCAGGCGCTCGGCGAAACCGAAGATGTCGAGCACGGTGAAGAACCCGGCGATGGCCGAGTTCTTGATGAGGGCGATGAACACGCTGCCCAGCGGCGCGACCACGGTACGAAGGGCCTGGGGCAGGACGATCAGCCCCAACAGCTGGGGGAAGGTGAGGCCGAGGGCCCGCCCGGCTTCGGCCTGGCCCTTGGCCACCGAGTTGATGCCCGAGCTCACGGTCTCGGCCACGAAGGTGCTGGTGTAGGCGGACAGCACGATCACGGCCGAGGTGAACGCCGAATACCTCACCCCCACCTTGGTGAGACCGAAGAAGAACAGGAACAGCAACACGATGACCGGGGTGTTGCGCAGTGTCTCCACCCAGAAGGTGGCCACGGCCCGAAGGGGTGCCACCGGGCTCACCCGGAAGACAGCCATGACCACCCCGATGATGAACGCGGCGACGAAGGACAACAGGGTCAGCTCCACGGTGACCACCATGGCATCGCCATAACCGCCGAGGTTGTCGAGAACGATCTGCACGACCCCGGCCCCGCCGGGCTACGGCGTGGTTGTCGGGGTGGTCGTGGTCTCCTCGGCGGGCAGCGTCGTGGTGTCCTCGACAGGCGCCACGGTGTTCGCCGGCGGGGTCTTCACCGACGTGGTCGTGGTCGACGAGCTGGTGGTGGTCGATGAAGCGCCGGCGGTTCCGTAGCGGTCTATCGGGGGCGGCGTGGGCACGGCCAGTCCGAGCTTGCCCAGGGTGGCCTCGAACGCCTTGGCCCACTGGCCGTCGGCCTCGATCTTCTCGAGACGGTCGTTGAGGAAGGCGCGGAAGACGTCGTCACCCTTCTTCAGGCCGATGCCGTAGGGCTCGTCGGTGAAGGGGGCGTTGAGGACCTTGAAGGCGCCGTTGCTCTTGGCCACGTAGCCGGCGAGGATCGGGCCGTCGGTGGTGACGGCAACCACGCGCCCGTCAGTGAGGGCCTCGGTGCACTTGCTGTAGTCATCGAAGGAGACGAGCTCGGCTTTGGGGGCCTTGGCCACCACGTTCTTCTCCGAGGTCGACCCCTGGACGCTGCAGACCTTCTTGCCGTTCAGGTCGGCGACCGCCTTGATCGAATTGTCAGCCGTCTTGACCAGGATGTCCTGGTGGGCGAGCAGATACGGGCCGGCGAAGTCGACCACCTTCTTGCGGGTGTCGTTGATGGTGTAACTGGCCACGACGATGTCGACATCGCCGTTCTGGAGGAACGGCTCCCGGTTCTTCGATACGGCCTCTTTGAACTCGATCTTGCTGTCGACGGTCTCCTTCGTACCCCCGAAGATGCCGACGGCCATGAGCTTGGCGATGTCTACGTCGAAGCCCTCGAAGGCATTGTTGGTGGGGTTGCGCTGACCGACCCCCGGCTGGTCGTACTTGATACCGATGACGATCTTCCCCTTGGCCTGGATGTTGGCCATTGTGGTACCGGCCGGGAAGGTCGGAGGCGCCGTGGTCGAGGTGACGCTGCTCGGGGTCGGCGCCGCCTTCTTGGAGCTGCCGCCACAAGCGACGGCTATCAGACATGCGGCAGCAACGAGCGCCGGAATCGCCCAGACACGGTTGTTGCGGTGGCTACGCATCACATTCCTCCTAATGATCCAGGATCTTCGACAGGAAGTCGCGGGCACGATCGCTTTCGGGGTGGTTGAAGAACTGTTCGGGGGATGCGAGTTCCACGATGCGGCCTCCGTCCATGAACGCTACCTTTCTTGCCGCCGACCGGGCGAAGCCCATCTCGTGGCTGACCACGATCATGGTGGTCCCCTCGGCCGCCAGTTCGACCATGACGTCGAGGACCTCTTTGATCATCTCCGGGTCGAGCGCCGAGGTGGGCTCGTCGAACAGCATGACCTTGGGGTCCATGGCCAGGGCCCGGGCGATCGCCGCCCGCTGCTGCTGTCCCCCCGACAGCTCGGCCGGATAGCGGTTCGCCTTGTCTGCGATGCCCACCCGGCGAAGAAGGTCGAGGCCCTTCTCCCGAGCCTTGTCCTTGGCCATCTTGCGCACCTTGACGGGCCCCAGGGTGACGTTCTGAAGGATGGTCTTGTGGGCGAAGAGGTTGAACGACTGGAAGACCATGCCCACGTCGGCCCTCAGGCGGGCGAGGGCCCGGCCCTCCGCGGGGAGAACCACGCCGTCGATGGTGATGGTGCCCGAGTCGATGGGCTCCAGACGGTTGATCGTGCGACACAACGTGGATTTACCCGACCCGGACGGCCCGATCACCATCAGGACCTCGCCCCGCTCGACGCTGAGGTCGACATCGATCAGGGCGCGCAGATCACCGAACGACTTGTTGACCCTGTCCATGACCACCAGCGCCGTCGTGTCGCTACGGGCCTCCGCTGTGCCTCGGTCCTCGCTCATGCCGTCTGGTCGATCATGTTCGGACTTCTTCCCGGGCCACGACGGCGATGGTGAAGCCGGCCGACACGATGACGCCGCCGCACGCGAACGCCAGCCAGAACCGGCGGATGCCGCCTCGGTGGCAGGCGTGGTCGCGCGCCACGTCGTAGAGGGTGCGGGTTCCCGTCGGCCGATTGAGGTTGGTGAGAGGGCTGCCGCAGCCAACCGAGGTGGGCAGGAACGACCGTTCCTGGTCGAACCCCTGCAGGCGCAGCACGGGGTCGCCGCCGAAGCTGGCGTGCACCGGCGCGACGAGCATGAGGAGCACGATCCCGACGCCGGCGCCCATGATGGCCACCGGGAGCCATCTCCACTGAAGAAGGGTCACCGGTCGTTCAGCGCCGAGATGGCCTCGGTCCGGCTGACGATCGAACGGGCCTCCTCCAGCCGCTGGGCCAGGGTCGGGGCATCGATGCCGAAGGCGCCTCGGGGGAAACGGATCTCGTCGGTGGCCGATCGAACGCTGACTTCACCGTCCACCTCGATGGCCTCGACCCATTCCCAGCGGATCATCGTCCGCTCGTCGCCCGGCCCGAGCATGGACACGCCGTGCAGGTCGACCCGCATCACCACCTTGGGACCGAATCGGCGGGGCCGGACAAGATCCTCAGCCACCCGCTGACCCATGGCCCCACCTTAGTGGCGGCCCCCGTCTACCACCGTGGTCGAACCGCCGGCCAGGCGGTAGCCGCGGCCGGGCGTGGTCTCGATGGCGGCGCCGCACGGACCCAGTCGTCGCCGGAGTCGACCGATCGTCGCGTCGAGCACATGAGGGTCGGCATCGGCCGAGCCCCACACGTTCGCCAGGAGACTGGTGCGCGAGACCACCGCTCCTGTGGCCGCCACGAGCGACTCGAACACCGAGCGCTCCTTGGGGGTCAGCTCGGAGCGCTCGCCGCCCACCTCGATGGCCGCGCCCTGCACCACCAGCTCGGCCCCGTCCACCCGGTACACACGCCGCTGCACCTCGAAGTGCTCGCTGAGCACCCGCACGAGCAGGCCCAGACGCCCCACGGCGGGCACGAGCGGGGCCTCGATGCCTTCGTCGCGTGCACCCCCGGCGCAGACAGGACCGACACAGGCGGCGGGGACACCTTGGTTGAAGGCTCGCCGCAGATCGTCGTCGACGCCGGCCTGGGCGGCAATGGCGAACAGGTTGTGGACCGCGGGAGCGCTGGTGAAGGTGACGGCATCGACCTGTCCTTCCAGTACCGCCTCCACCAGGCGCTGAGCCGGTCCCGTCTCGTCGGGAAGCCGCCAGCGGTAGACGGGAACCTCCACCACACCCGCTCCGGCATCGGTGAGGGCCTGGCGGAGCTCCGGATTGGGCATCCCGTACTCCTGGACTGCCACCACCTTCCCGGAGAGCGGCTCGTTCAGGAGCACAGCCACGAGGGCGTCCATGCGCTCGGTGGCCGATTTGGCCCACACCTTGAGCCCCCCGGCCTGGACGGCGCCGGCCGCCTTGGGACCCCTGGCGATCACCAGCGTGTCGGCCAGAGCGTCGACCAGGCGATCGACCAGGCCCCACGACGAGGCCGTCTCCAACCAGGCCCGGATACCGATGCCCGTGGTGGCCACCAGGTAGTGGGGTGGATTGTCGAGCAGGGCGAGAGTGGCCGCGCGCAGGTCGTCGTCGGACGCCAGGTAGAGGGTCGTCATGGTGGGCCCGTGGAGCACCGTTGCGCCGCGCCGGGCGAGCAACTCGGCCTGTTCCTCCCAGCGGCGGTCGGCCGTGATACCGACGACAAACCCATCGAGGGGCAGAAGTGACATTGGACTCCCATGATGGCCGCTGGTCGGTAACAGCCGGTTCACGCGGCGTAGCCACTGCGAGAAGAGATGCTGAACGCTGCCTTACGCCGCAGGTTGTGCCGGTTCCGGTCCGTTCACCTGGCGTACAGAGACCTCACAATCGTCCCGGTTGGCGTGTCGGAATGTTGCCGTTCTCCGTTCACACAACGGCAACCGACGGAACACACCCGTTCGGTTTAATGCGTGCATGAGCCCGCCTGCCGAGCCAGGTTTCGCCTCGGATGCCCGAAGGACGCTGATCGTCGTCGGCAACGGCATGGTCGGGCACAAGCTGCTCGAAGTTCTCGCCGAGCGGGGGGCCACGGCCGAGTGGGACATCGTCACCTTCTGCGAGGAGCCCCGCCTCGCCTACGACCGGGTGGGCCTGAGCTCGTTCTTCTCCGGAGCCACGGCCGAGGACCTGTCCTTGGTGGCGCCCGGGTTCTTCGACCAGGCGGGCCTGCGGGTTCACGTGGGCGACGCCGTGGCGTCCATCGACACGGCGACGGCCGAGGTGGTGTCGACCAAGGGCGTCCGCATCGCCTACGACGCCCTGGTCATGGCCACGGGCTCGTACCCCTTCGTCCCCCCCGTGCCCGGGCGTGATGCCGCGGGCTGCTTCGTCTACCGCACCATCGACGACCTCGAGGCCATCGCCTCCTACGCCGCCGACGCCAAGGTGGGATCGGTGGTGGGTGGCGGCCTGCTGGGGCTCGAGGCGGCCAACGCCCTGAGGAGCCTCGGCCTCGACACCCACGTCGTGGAGTTCGCCCCCCGGCTGATGCCTGTCCAAGTCGACGACGGCGGCGGGATGGCGCTCCGCCGGCGCATTGAAGACCTGGGCGTGACCGTCCACACGGCCACGGCAACCGGTGAGATCGTGGCCGACGACGACGGTCGGGTTTCGGCCATGCGCTTCACCGCCCAGGGCGATGAACCACCCGGCGAGTTGGCCACCGATCTCGTCGTGTTCTCGGCGGGCATCCGCCCCCGCGACGATCTGGCCCGGGCGGCGGGCCTCGAGGTGGGGGAGCGAGGCGGCATCGTCGTCGACGAAGCCTGCCGCACCTCCGACCCCCGCATCTTCGCCGTTGGCGAATGTGCCGTGGCCGCCGGCCGCGTATGGGGCCTGGTCGCCCCCGGCTACCAGATGGCCCGCGTCGTGGCCGACCGGATCCTGGGCGGCGACGCCACCTTCGCCGGCGCCGACATGTCCACCAAGCTGAAGCTGATGGGCATCGACGTCGCCAGCTTCGGCGACGCCTTCGCCACCTCACCCGGTGCCGAGGCCATCACCTTCGCCGACCCGGTCACCAACGTCTACAAGCGGCTGGTGGTGGGACCCCCTCCCCCTCCCACCGCCTCCGAGAAGCCCGGCAAGACCCCGCCCACCCGCCCACTGGTCGGCGGGATCCTCGTTGGTGACGCGTCGCTCTACCAGACGCTCGTGCAGATGACCCGGGGCGAGATGCCCACCCCGGCCCATCTGGAGGAGCTCATCTTCCCGGCCGCGGCCAACGGCACGGCGACGACGGTGGGCGTGGGTGCCCTGGCCGACACGGCCACGGTGTGCTCGTGCAACACCGTGACCAAGGGAGACATCTGCGCGGCCATCGCCGCCGACGGTGTCACCGACGTGGGCGCCATCAAGGCCTGCACCAAGGCCGGCACCGGCTGCGGCGGCTGCGTGCCCCTCGTCACCGAGCTCCTGCGCGACGAGCTCAAGAAGGCCGGCGTCGAGGTGGCCAACAACCTGTGCGAGCACTTCTCCTACTCCCGCCAGGAACTGTTCGACATCGTTCGGATCCACCACATCGACACCTTCTCCGAGCTGCTCGCCGCCCACGGCAGCGGCCGGGGTTGCGAGATCTGCAAGCCGGCGGTGGCGTCGATGCTGGCGTCGCTGGGCAACGGCTACATCCTCAAAGCCGAGCAGGCCGCCCTGCAGGACACCAACGACCACTTCCTGGCCAACCTGCAGCGGGACGGCACCTACTCGGTGGTGCCCCGCGTGCCGGGTGGCGAGATCACCCCCGACCAGCTCATCGCCATCGGCAGCATCGCCAAGGAGTTCGGGCTCTACACCAAGATCACCGGCGCCCAGCGCATCGACCTCTTCGGCGCCCGCGTCGACCAGCTCCCGCTGATTTGGCGCCAACTGGTCGACGTGGGCATGGAGTCCGGACACGCCTACGGCAAAGCCCTCCGAACGGTGAAGTCGTGCGTGGGCAAGACCTGGTGTCGCTTCGGTGTGCAGGACTCGACCACCCTGGCCATCGACCTGGAGCTGCGGTACCGGGGCCTGCGGGCCCCCCACAAGATCAAAGGGGCCGTGTCCGGCTGCACCCGTGAGTGCGCCGAGGCCCAGAGCAAGGACTTCGGGGTCATCGCCACGGAGAAGGGCTGGAACGTGTTCGTCTGCGGCAACGGCGGGATGAAGCCCCAGCACGGAGTTCTTCTCGCCGCCGATGTCGACACCGAGACCGTCTTCCGCTATCTCGACCGGTTCCTCATGTTCTACGTCCGCACTGCCGACCGCTTGGAGCGCACCGCCGTGTGGCTGAACAAGCTCGACGGCGGCATCGACTACCTGCGCGGCGTGGTCATCGACGATTCCCTCGGGGTGTGCGCCGAGCTCGAGGCCGACATGGCCCATCACGTGACCACCTACGAGTGCGAGTGGAAGGCCACCATCGAAGACCCCGAGCGGGTGGCCCGCTTCCGCACCTTCGTCAACTCCGACGACGACGACCCCAACGTGGTCTTCGTTCCCGAGCGCAACCAGCACCGGCCCGCCTACCTGCACGAGAAGCCCGACCCTGCCCTGACCGCGGCAAGCACTCAGAAAGGAACGTCATGACTCTCACCATCGAAGCCCCCGCCCAGAGCTGGGTCGACATCTGCCCCCTCGACCGCCTCATCCTCGACCGGGGCGTTGCCGCCAAGGTCGGTCCCAGTCAGGTGGCGGTCTTCCGCGTCGGTCATGGCCGGTGTGACGAGGGAGCGTCATCGCCCTCCGACGGTGAGCCCGACCTGGTGTACGCCCTGTCGAACTACGACCCGTTCTCCATGGCCAACGTCTTGTCCCGGGGCATCGTGGGTTGCAAGGACGGCCGCCTCAAGGTGGCCTCGCCCGTGTACAAGCAGAGCTTCGACCTCACGACCGGACAGTGCCTCGACGACCCCGAGGTCTCGGTGCCCACCTTCGAGGTGCGTGTGCTCGACGGCCACGTGCAGGTGGCGCTGCCCTCGTGACCCTCGTCTCCGAGACCGTCACTCCGGACCCCGCCACTCCGGACGGCGACAGCTCTGAGCCCATCGCCTTCACTCCGACACGGCGGCGTCCCGTCCACGGGGTCACCGAGCGCGGACCCGATCTCCTGCCCCTCCAGGCGGGCGAGCAGTACCGGTTCAGCTTCGCCATGGACGCCTGCGTTGGCTGCCACTCCTGCGAGGTGGCCTGCGCCGAACAGAACGACACTCCCGTCGACCAGGCCTGGCGCCGGGTGGGCGAGCTCGAGGGCGGCGAGTTCCCCGACACCCGGCGGTTCAGCCTGTCGATGGCCTGCAACCACTGCGTCGATCCCACCTGTTTGTCGGGTTGCCCGTCGAACGCCTACGAGAAGCTCGGCAACGGAATCGTCGCCCATCACCCCGACGACTGCATCGGCTGCCAGTACTGCATCTGGAACTGCCCCTACGAGGTGCCCGTCTTCAACCCGGTCAAGAAGATCGTGTCCAAGTGCGACATGTGCCGGCCCCGCATCGAAGAGGGTCAGAACCCGGCGTGCGTCCTGGCCTGCCCCACCCACGCCATCGGCGTGGAGAAGGTCGACGTGGCCGCGTGGCGCGCCGACCACGCCTACGCCGATGCTCCCGGGCTTCCCCCCGCCGACATTACGTTGTCGACCACCCGCATCTCGCTGCCCCCCGACGTACCCGCCGACACCAGGCCGGCCAACGAGCATCGGGTCCGCCCCGAAGACCCCCACTGGCCACTCGTGGTTCTCACCCTGCTCACCCAGCTCTCCCTCGGCACCGTCGCCACGACGGTGGCCCTGGAGCTGGCCGGGGCCAACACCACGCTCTCCGCGAACCATCGTGGCGGTGGATTGGCCGGCCCCGCCGTCGGTGCCTTCCTGGCCGGCCTGGTCGCCCTCACCGCATCGCTGCTGCACCTGGGGCGCCCCACCCGAGCCCTCAAGGCCCTGCGCAACCTGCGCACCTCATGGCTGAGTCGCGAGGTTGCCCTGTTCTCCGCCTTCTCCATTCTGTCGTGCGGCTACGCCGCCGCCCAGGCGGCGTCGGGTTGGGAGGGGGGGACACTCCCCTCAGCGCTGGGCATAGCGGCGGTCGCCGTGGGCATGGCCGGGGTGTACGCCAGTGCCCGCCTGTACCTGGTACCGGCCAGACCGGTGTGGCACTCCCGCCGCACGCCCGTAGCCTTCTTCGCCACCGCCGTGGCCACCGGCCCCCTGGTGACCCTGCTCTGCCTCGACCGTACCGAGCTCCGGCCCAGCGCCGTGGGCCTGCTGATCGCTGTAGCCGCCCTGGGGACGATCGCCCAGCTCGGCGTACAGGCCCGCCTGCTGGCCGTCGTGCGTAGCCGCCAGGACCATCAACACCAGGGCACCGCCCAGCTGCTCGACGGCGAGTTGCACGCGCTGTTCCGCGGCCGGGTCGCCGTCGCCGTCGTGGGACTCTGCCTCTTGGCCTCGGCCGCCGCAGTTCCGCTGGGGGGTGCCGCTGCCGGCGGCCGCCTGGCGGGCGCGCTCGTCGTGATCGCCCTGGGTGAGCTGGCCGGGCGCTACCTCTTCTACGTCAGCGTCGTGCCCTACCGTATGGCCGACGGCTTCTTCGGGAGCCGCTAGTCCCGTGTTCCGCACATGGCGGCGGTTGGGTTCGTTCGAGAAACTTGTAGTTCCTGGCAGGAGATTCGCGGGGTGGTCGCGAAAGTCCTTACATGGCAAGGAAACGACCGATTCTGGGCCCGGCGCAGGTCACGC
>JBBSHU010000077.1:0-13858 GCA_038232455.1 Acidimicrobiales bacterium | reverse complement strand
CTCTCTCGTAATGAGCAGGTCATCGGTTCGAATCCGATCTCGGGCTCGCTCACATTCACGACCGGCCGGCAGCGGGGGCACGCCGGCCCGGGAGCGCCTACGCTTGTTCCGCTGGGAGCAGAGGAGGGGCGCATGGCAATCCTCATCATGACCGCAGCCCTGGTGGTAGTCGTTATGGCAGGTATCTATCGCTCGACAACCCGACCCTGTCAGAGCGGATGGCACCACCACCGTCATTGGCGCCACCGAGTTGGATCGGGACGGCGGCTGCGATCCCCCTGATCTCCTTGGGGGTCCAGAAGATAACTATCTGTGCATTCCGGAAGCCACCAACCAGCGGATTCTCATCATCGAATGCACAGGCAGTTATCTTTCTGACCCTGGGATGCAACCCGAATCCCGAGGCTCGCGGCCCAGGGAGTCTGGCTGTGACGTCGGTCATGCGAGCCTGGTCGGTTCGGCACCCGGGACCGACCGACCAAGGTCCCCTGGTCCTCGGAAAGAAACCCGAACCTCTGTCTGCAACCTGGCTTCACCGGCTGGGATGCCGACCCCGGTTACGCGGAGTACGCCGTGATCGACGAGCGTTATGCCTACGCGCTGCCGAGTGGCTTCTCCGACGAGCAGGCCGCCCCCCTGCTGTGCGCCGGGATCATCGGCTACCGGTCGCTGAAGCGAGCCGCGCTGCTACCCGGTGGCCGACTGGGCATCTACGGTTTCGGCGCTTCCGCCCATCTGGCGGCCCAGGTGGCCGTGAGCCAGGGAGCCACCGTGCAGGTGCTCACCCGTTCCCCGGATGCGCAGCGCCTCGCCACGGAGGTCGGCGCGTCATCGGTGGGTGGCGCGTTCGACGAGCCACCGGAGCCACTCGCCGCCGCCATCCTGTTCGCCCCAGTGGGCGACCTGGTCCCGGTCGCGCTCGATCGAGGCGGCACGCTGGCCATCGCCGGCATTCATCTGAGCGATGTTCCGCCGCTCGTGTACGCCGACCATCTGTTCCATGAGCGCCAGGTGCGCAGCGTCACCGCAAACACACGGGCGGACGGCGAAGAGTTCCTGTCGCTCGCCACCCACATCGGCATCACTCCGACCACCACCTCGTACCCCTGGCTTCCGCCGACCGGGCGCTGGCTGATCTGGCCTACGACCGGGTGACCGGCGCGGCCGTACTGAGGATGGACTAGAGCCCTCGGCAGGCCCCATGAAGATCCGGTCGCCTTCCGAGGTCGGCCGTAGGCTGAACGCGCTACGCACACGGCCAGCGCGACCATATGGACGTGTCCGCAGACAACGGCCAGGGGGACGATGTCGCGAACCGGGAGCGGGGGGTCCGGGCAAAGAGTGCTCTCGGCGTCGTCGGAGTTCTGGCCCTGCTGGCCAGCGCCGTCGTGGGCAGCAACCTGTTCGGGCTGCGGGGCCGAGTCTTCGGGTCGGCCAGGCCGGATCCGCGGCCCGCGGCGGTGAGCCGCCGGGCCGATGCGCCGACGGCCACCACGGTGGAGCCCCGGAAAACGGTGCTGCGCTCGCAACCGTGGTGGCAGGACGTCACCACCCTCAGCGGTGTGGGTCCGACGACGGCACCCGCCTTCGCCATTTCCGACGACGCCGTGCAGTGGCGGGTCAAGTGGACCTGCCAGTCGGGCCATCTGACCGTCATGGCGCCAGGCCGATCGCGGCCGGTGGTCGACGCCAACTGCCCCGGCCCGGGGGCGGGCTACGGGACGGCGACGGGGAACGTGAGCCTCGAGGTCCGGGCCGAGGGCTCATGGGAGATGCACGTCGACCAGCAGGTCGACGTGCCCCTGAACGAGCCCCCGTTACCCACCATGACCCAACCCGGCGCCGTCCGGGTGTCGAGCGGCTCCTTCTACCGCATCGACCAGACGGGAACCGGTACCGTCACCCTCTACCATCTCGTTGACGGCACGTACGCCCTCCGTCTCGACGACTTCTTCGTCACCGCCAACACTGAACTGGAGGTGAAGCTGAGTGCTCTGGAGGAGCCGAAGACATCCGACCAGTTCGCCGGCGCCCCATCGGCGCTGGTCTCCCCGCTCGAGGTGACGGCGGGGTCGCTCAACTTCATCCTGCCGGCCGATGTCGACCCGACGAGGTACCAGTCCGTGGTCATCTGGTGTCGGCTGATCAACAGCGCGTACGCAGGCGCCACCCTGAGGCCGGTCACGTGACCACCGTCTCGACCGGTCCCCCCCAGCCCGACACGCCGGCGCGGGCCGGGCCGGCGAACCCGGTCGGACCCAGCCTCACCCTGGGAGGCCGGCGGTTCCCGGTGGTCCTGCCCGCGTTGGGTGATCCCCGTCTCAAGCTGTCGGCGATCGTGCTCACCCTCTCCCTGTTCGGTCAGACCCTCCTGAACTTCAAGGTGTCGATCGCCCAGATCCTGATGTCCATCCTCCTGTGCGCGGTGATCGAGGCGTCGGTGGCGCTGTGGCGCGAGAAGGTCGTCCTTTGGCCGGCCAGCGCCATCCAGACGGGCGTGAGCGTGACCTTCATCCTCCGTGCCGCCGGCACCCCCCACGGCGACCTGTGGAACCTCAACGGGATCGAGTACTTCCTGGCCGCCGTGGTGCTCTCGCTCCTGTCGAAGTACTTCATCCGCCTCGACGGCCGCCACGTCTTCAACCCCTCCAACTTCGGCATCGTCTGGTGCCTACTGGTGCTCGACGCCAACAGGGTGTTCTCCGAGCACCTCTGGTGGGCACCCCTGAGCCCGCGCATGGTGTTGACGATGGCGGTGATCGTGGGCGGCGGCGCGTGGCTGCTCAGGCAGGTGCGCATGATCCCGATGGCGTTGGCCTTCCTGGCCACCTTCACCGTGCTCATCGGGCTCTTCGCCATCGGTGGGAGGAACTTCACCGCCATCTGGCACGACGGGCCCGTCAGCGGGGCCTACTACTGGGCGACCATCGCCTTCTCGCCGGAGCTGTTGATCTTCGTGTTCTTCATGATCACCGATCCGCAGACGTCCCCCAGGTCGCGGCGCGGTCGGATTTTCTTCGGCGTGGGCACGGCCGCTGTGGCGGCCGCGCTGATCCTGCCCCAGACCACCGAGTTCGCCATCAAAGTGGCGATCCTGTCCAGCCTCACCGTCACCTGCGCGGTGGTGGCGATCGTCGAAGGGCTGGTGCGGAGGAGGCAGGAGACACCTGAGACCCGGTCGATCCGACCGGGTACCCCGCGCACCCGGGCACAGCAACTGGCCGCGATCGTGACCAGCCCGGCGCTCGTGGCCGTGATGATCATCGCCGTCGCCGCCCCGGTCAACACATTGAGGCTTCGCGGCGACAAGCAGATCATCCTGATCGAACGGGGCCTGGCCGGCCCCAACGCCCAGTAGCGCCGGACGCGGGGTCGGTGGTCTTCGGGGCCGCCGGCGACGTGGTCGGCGACAACCCTGGTCACCGCCGCCTCGGACTCAAGTTCGCCGGCTGCGGCTGCCGATGGTGAGAGGTGATGACACTCTTCTCCCGCTTCCTCGGCCTAACCCTGGTGGCCGCCATCGTGTTGTGCGCAGTGATCGTCCTCACCACGGGACACCCGCAGACGGCACTCCACGACATCGGCGACCTGTACCACCGCGTCACCCACTGACGCCATCGACCCGGCACCCGAAGACCGCGCCCGGCGGCGTCGGTCTAGGGTGGCGCGGTGGCGGATCAGGCGAGTTTCACGGAACTGGCGATGGAGTACATGCCTTCGCTGTACACCGCGGCCCTGCGCATGACCCGCAACCCATCCGACGCCGAGGACCTGGTCCAGGAGACCTACCTGAAGGCGTACCGGGCCTTCGGCACCTTCCGCGAGGGCACGAACATCAAGGCGTGGCTCTACCGCATCCTCACCAACACCTACATCAACTCCTACCGGGCCAAGAAGCGTCGGCCCGAGGAGACCGACATCGACGACGTCGAGAACCTCTACCTCTACCGGCGGCTGGGCGGCCTGGAGGGCGCCGCGTCGGGGCGCAGTGCCGAGGATGAGGTCCTCGACCACTTCACCGAGACCGATGTGAAGGAGGCCATCGAGGCGCTGCCCGAGCAGTTTCGGATGGCCGTCCTCCTCGGCGACGTGGAGGGTTTCTCCTACAAGGAGATCGCCGAGATCCTCGACGTACCCATCGGCACGGTCATGAGCAGGCTGCATCGCGGAAGAAGAGCACTCCAAAAGCGGTTGTACGACTTCGGACGCCAACGTGGATTGGTTTCGGAGGTATCCGACCGTGAGGGCACAGCACATGGATAGCCACTGCACCGAGGTCGCGGAGTTGCTCTACAGCTACATGGACGGCGAGCTCACCGAGGAGCGCAGGGTGCTGATCGCCACCCACCTCGACGCCTGCCCACCGTGCCTCGACGCCTTCGACTTCGAAGCCGAGCTCAGGGTCGTCATCTCCGAGCGCTGCCGCGAACGGGTGCCCGACCACCTGCGCCAGCGGGTCGCCGACGCCCTGGCCCAGCTGCAGACGCAGACCTAGCCCACCGGAACCAAATCGGGCGCCGGCAAGGAATAGGCGGCACTCCCACCGGGTTAATCCGAATATGTCCGAGGCATCCGTCGGAGCCCACCCGATCTCCGGAAACGACCGCCCTTCCAAGGCCTACGTGGCGGGAAGAGTCTGTCGCCACGGCGACTGTGGGACCCGACTTTCCATCTACAACGATGGCCTCTTCTGCTACCGCCACGAACCGATGTCGGTTCCTCGGCTCCGGGGCAAGAAGATCGCCTGAAATCTGCCGTCGGCGCACCGGCGCCGCCCCGGCCCGCGGGCTGGAGCGCACCCGGAGCGCCCGACGAGGGCAGAAGGCCGCCAGCACTCATCCCGCCGGCGGCAGAAGGCGGCTGGCTCCGTGCCCGGATGGAGTGGGCTACCCGAAGTGAGTTTGGACCGCCCCAGGGCATAGGATCGCCTCGTGGACTTTCTCGTCGCGTTCGGCAAGCCGTGGACCTACTGGCTTGCCCCCGTCGTCACCCTGGTGGCCATCCTCGGGGTGCTCAGCTTCTTCATCCGGTACCTCGTGAAGGTGACGGCCGCCCGCTACCCGAAGCAGTAGCCGAGCCCATGCCCCCCGACCAGCCCCGCGAGCCCGTAGCCTGGGACGTTGCCGAGCGTGTAGCGGTCCGGGTGGCTCGCCGCGAGCCCCTGGCCGAGTCGTACCTCTACACCTCGCTCGGTCCCGACTTCGCCGAGTTCACCGCCGAGGCCGAGGAGTTGGTCGGCCAGGAGACGGGCCTCCGGTCGCTGTCGGGGCCGGCGCGCGTGCGAGTCACCGACCGGGCGGGATGGATCCACGCCAACCTGAAGTCGTTTCAGCGCATGCTGCGGCCCCTCACCGAGCGCCTGGGTGAGCGTATGGGGACGGGACGCATGTCCGACGCCGGCCGCTCGGTCGCCGGGGCCGAGGTCGGGGCCCTGCTCGGATGGATGTCGACCCGGGTCCTCGGCCAATACGACCTGTTGGTCATCGAGAACGAGGATCCCGAAGATCAGGACATCGTCTACTACGTAGGCCCCAACGTGCTCGCCCTGGAGAAGCGGTACGCGTTCCCGCCCCGGGAGTTCCGCCTCTGGCTGGCCCTCCACGAGGTCACCCACCGGGCCCAGTTCACCGGGGTCCCCTGGATGCGGCCCTATTTCCTCAGCCTGATCGACAGCAGCCTGGCGGCGTTCGACCCCGACCCGAAGCGGTTCGTGGCGGCACTGGGCCGGGCCCTCGACGCCGCCCGGGCCGGCAAGAACCCACTCGACGAGGGCGGGCTGGTGACGCTGCTGGCCGGTCCGGAGCAGCACGCCGTCCTGCAGCGCATCCAGGGCCTGATGAGCCTGCTCGAAGGCCACGGGGACGTGGTGATGGGACGGGCCGGGGCCGGACGCATCCCCAGTGCCGAGCGGTTCCACAAGGTGCTCCACGACCGTCGCCAGACCGGCGGAGCCACCCGGGTGTTCCAACGCCTGATCGGGCTCGAGGCCAAGATGCGCCAGTACAAAGAGGGCGAGGAGTTCCTCGAAGCAGTCGAACGACATGACCGTGCCTCGGTCGACCTGCTGTGGCGGGGACCCGAGTGGATCCCCACGCTCCCCGAGATCAAGGAACCCGAGCTGTGGCTGTCGAGAGTGGCGTCAGCCGAGGCTGCGGCGAGCTGACGGAGCCGGCATCCCGTTCGGGCACGGAGCCGGCATTCGGACCGCTGCTCGCCCGGTGCACGTTCCCACCGCCATCGACACCTGTCACCTGCGCGGTCTCGGGCGGGGCCGACTCCCTGGCGCTGCTCCTGCTGGCCGACGCCGCCGGCTGCACCCCCACGGCGGTCCATGTCGACCACGGCCTCCGCACGGGGTCGGCCGCCGAAGCCGATGTGGTCGCCCGACTGGCCGACGAGCTCGGGGTCGCCTTCCGCTCCGAGCGGGTGACCGTGGTAGCCGGTCCCAACCTCGAGGCCCGGGCACGCTCCGCTCGCTACGGAGTGCTGCCGCCCGATGTTCTCACCGGCCATACCGCCGACGACCAGGCCGAGACGGTCCTGCTCAACCTCCTCCGGGGTGCCGGCCTCGACGGCCTGGCGGGGATGGCCCCCGACGGCCACCCCATCCTCGGGCTGCGCCGGGTGCAGACCCGGGCCCTTGTCGCCGCCTGCGGCCTCACCCCGATCGACGACCCCACCAACGCCGACCCTGCCTTCCGGCGGAACAGAGTTCGCGGCGAGGTGCTCCCCCTTCTCGACCAGGTGGCCGAGCGCGACGTCGCCGCCGTGCTGGCCCGCCAGGCCGGGATCCTGCGGGACGAGGCGGCCCTTCTCGACGACCTGGCGGCGTCCATCGACCCGACCGACGCCCGATCTCTCGCCGCCGCCCCTGCGGCCCTGGCCCGCCGGGCCGTGCGGCGCTGGCTCACGACCGGGCGCGACCATCCCCCGTCGGCGTCGGCCGTCGAGCGGGTGCTCGACGTCGCCCGAGGCAAGTGCCGAGCCACCGAGGTCGACGACGGCCGCCGGGTGTCCCGGTCCCGCAGTCGCCTTCACCTGCAGTAGCCAGGCCCGCCCGTCCCGGTCGGGTGGTCTACCGTCGTGGCCGTGAGCCTCGCTCCGGACGACCACATCGGACCCGTCGTCATCTCCGCCGAGCAGCTAGCCGATCGCATCGTCGCCCTGGGTGCCGAGATCACCGCCGACTACGCCGGCAAGGCACCCCTCCTCGTCGGCGTCCTCAAAGGGGCCTTCGTGTTCATGAGCGACCTGGCCCGGGCCATCGACCTTCCCGTGGAGTTCGACTTCATGGCCGTGTCGTCCTACGGCAGCGCCACCAAGACCAGCGGCGTGGTCCGCATCGTCAAGGACCTCGACCTCGACCTCACCGACCGCCACGTGGTGATCGTGGAGGACATCGTCCACAGCGGCCTGACCTTGTCGTACCTGCGCAAGAACCTCCAGGCGCGCCACCCGGCGTCGCTCGAGGTGTGCGCCCTCCTCCTGCGTGACGGGATGCAAACCCATAATCCGGACCTGCGCTACGTGGGGTTCCGTATCCCGCCTGATTTCGTCATCGGTTACGGCCTCGACGTGGGCGAGCGCTACCGCAACCTTCCCAGTGTCTGCGTGTACGCCAGCCCGCCGGGCGAGAGGCAGTGACCCCGGGTCCCGGGAGCCCGAAGGGCCCGGTAACCTGAAGACACTGTGACCAAGTTCCTCCGCCGGCCGGTGGTCTACATCCTCGTCGCCCTCGTCGCCATCGTGGTCCTGGGCGGCGTCTTCCGGGCCGGTGCCGATTCCACCAAGCTCCGGCTCGACCAGTTCGAGACCAAGCTGGCCGAGAGCCAGGTCAAGACGGCCACCGTCGGCGACCGCTCGGGCACCATCAGCGGAAAGCTGTCCAACGGCGACGAGTACAAGGTCAGCTACGTCAAAGACGACGCCCCCAAGGTCATCGACGAGATGCGGGCGGCCAAGATCAATTTCAAGGTCAACCACGAGGACACCCCGCTCTGGTTGTCGCTGGTGGAGAACCTCCTGCCGTTCATCCTGCTGATCGGTGCCTTCCTGTTCGTGATGAACACCATGCAGGGTGGCGGCAACCGGGTGATGCAGTTCGGCAAGGCCAAGACCAAGACGGTGAACAAGGACCAGCCCAAGGTCACTTTCGCCGACGTGGCCGGAGCCGACGAGGCCGTCGAGGAGCTCCAGGAGATCAAGGAGTTCCTGGAAGCCCCGGCCAAGTTCCAGGCCATGGGAGCCAAGATCCCCAAAGGCGTCCTGTTGTTCGGTCCGCCGGGTACGGGCAAGACCCTCCTGGCCCGCGCCGTGGCCGGTGAGGCCGGTGTGCCGTTCTTCTCCATCTCGGGCTCCGACTTCGTGGAGATGTTCGTGGGCGTCGGCGCCAGCCGGGTCCGCGACCTGTTCACCCAGGCCAAGGGGAGCGCCCCCGCCATCGTGTTCGTCGACGAGATCGACGCCGTCGGCCGCCACCGCGGTGCCGGCATGGGTGGCGGCCACGACGAACGGGAGCAGACCCTCAACCAGCTCCTCGTGGAGATGGACGGCTTCGACACCACGACCGGGGTCATCCTGATCGCCGCCACCAACCGTCCCGACATCCTCGACCCCGCCCTCCTGCGTCCCGGACGCTTCGACCGTCAGATCGTCGTCGACCGCCCCGACCTCGAGGGTCGGCGGGCCATCCTCAACGTCCACGCCAAGGACAAGCCCCTGGCCAAGGGCGTCGACATCAGCGTGCTGGCCCGGCGGACCCCCGGGTTCACGGGTGCCGACCTGGCCAATCTCATGAACGAGTCGGCCCTGCTGACGGCCCGCCGGGGCTTCTCCGAGATCGGCATGCCCCAGCTGGAGGAGGCCATCGACCGGGTCATCGCCGGGCCCGAACGGAAGTCCCGCCTCATCTCCGACGAGGAGAAGCGGGTCATCGCCTATCACGAGGGGGGCCACGCCCTCGTCGGCCACGCCCTCCCCAACGCCGATCCCATCCACAAAATCTCGATCATCGCCCGGGGCCGGGCGCTGGGCTGGACCCTGGCCCTGCCCACCGAGGACAAGTACCTGGTGAGCCGCTCCCAGCTCCAGGACCAGCTGGCCATGCTCCTCGGCGGTCGCACGGCCGAGGAACTCATCTTCCTCGATCCCACCACCGGCGCCCAGAACGACATCGAGAAGGCCACCGAGATCGCCCGGGCCATGGTCACCGAGTACGGCATGAGCGACGAGATCGGGCCCCAGGCCCTGGGCCAGAAGCAGGGCGAGGTGTTTCTCGGCCGCGACTTCGGGCACCAGCCCAACTATTCCGACCAGGTCGCCGCCCACATCGACGCTGAGGTCCGACGCCTCATCGACGATGCCCACGACCAGGCCCGGAAGGTGCTCGTGACCTACCGGGCCACCCTCGACCGCCTGGCCGACGCCCTCATCGAGAAGGAGACGCTCGACACTCCCGAGGTCATGGAGATCTTCTCCGACGTGGCGCGCGGGTCGGGGCGAACGACAACCGGTGGGGCATCGGCCGCCCGGCCGGTACGCCCACTTTCCACACCCTGACCAGCGTCGAAGCCCATGGCCGTCGACCGCGACCGGGTGACCAGCGCCGTCCGGGAGATACTCCAGGCGATCGGTGAGGATCCCGATCGCGAAGGGTTGGCCCGAACGCCGGAGCGGGTGGCGGACATGTACGCAGAGCTCTTCGCCGGGCTCGACGATCCCGCCGGGGAGCATCTGACCGTCACCTTCGCCGCCGACCACGACGAGATGGTGATGGTCAAGGACATCCCCCTCGCCTCCGTGTGCGAGCACCACCTCATCCCCTTCGTGGGAAAGGCCCACGTTGCCTACATCCCGGCCGAAGACGGGCGCATCACCGGCCTGTCCAAGCTCGTGCGCCTGGTGGGCTCCTACGCCCGCCGACCCCAGGTCCAGGAGCGTCTCACCGCCCAGATCGCCGACGAGGTGGTCGCCAGTCTCCAACCGCGCGGTGTCCTGGTCGTGGTCGAGGCCGAGCATCTGTGCATGACCATGCGGGGGGTACGCACCCCCGGAACGGTCGCCGTCACCTCGGCGGTACGCGGCCAGTTCCTGGACCCGGCCACCAGGGCCGAGGCGATGGATTTCATCCGCGGCCGTCGTTGACTGCGTCCCCATCGCCGCACCTGGCCCCGTTCGGACCATCCCTCTGACGTGCCGGTGAACCAGTACGATCCGTATGTGCCGCCACTGATCATGGGAGTCCTGAACGTCACTCCCGACTCCTTTTTCGACGGCGGACGGTGGTTCGACACCGACTCCGCGGTGGCCCACGGCCTCGATCTGGTCGCCGAAGGGGCCGACGTGGTCGACGTGGGCGGCGAGAGCACCCGGCCGGGAGCGGAGCCCGTCGACGAGGCCGAGGAACGCCGGCGCGTCGTCCCCGTGATCGAGGCCCTCGCTCCCCACGTCCGTGTCTCGGTCGACACCCGCAAGCCAGGCGTGGCCGAGGCCGCCGTGGCCGCCGGTGCCACCCTCGTCAACGACGTGTCCTCGTGCCTCTGGGACGTGGCTGCCGACGCCGAGGTGGGTTGGGTGGCCATGCACATGAAGGGTGAGCCCGCCACCATGCAGTCCGACGCCAACTACGACGACGTCGTGATCGAGGTGCGCGACCACCTGGTCGACCGGGCCCGGAAGGCCCGTGACGCCGGCGTGCGCGAGGTCTGGGTGGACCCCGGCATTGGTTTCGCCAAGACCGCAGCCCACAACCTGACCCTGCTCCGCCACCTCGACGTGCTGGTCGACGCCGGGTTCCCGGTGATGGTCGGCACCAGCCGGAAGTCGTTTCTCGGGAAACCCGCCACCGACCGCCTCGAGGCGTCGCTGGCCACGGCCGCCTGGGCGATCAGCCGGGGAGCGACCATGGTCAGGGTTCACGACGTGGCCGCCACCGCCCAACTGGCCCGGCTCGAGCCATGAAGGGGCTGAAGTCGTGAAAGGCAAGTGGGCATCGGGGATCGCCCCCCGCAATTTCGCGTGGATCATCAAGGACCAACTGGCCGTCAGTGAGCGCCCCGGCGGCTATGCCCGCTCCCACCGTCCCGTGCGCCGCCAAGAGGAGATCATCTGGATCCGGGAACAGGGATTCAACCGCGTCGTATCCCTGCTGCCGTCGCCCCACAATCTCCACGCCTACGACGAGGCCGGGGTCGTCTCGGTGCACATCCCCTTCGGTCCCCACGACAGCGCCCCGGAGGTACTGACCGACCTTCTGCCCCAGCTGAAGGGGTGGCTCGAGGCCGGAGAACGGGTACTCATCCACCAGGAGGAGTTGAGCGATCGGCTGCAGGGCATCTCCGCCGGGTACCTGGTGTACGCCGGCCTGGTCACCGATCCGGCCCAGGCCATCGCCATCGTGGAGCAGCTCAACCAACGCCAGATGGGACCCATCGGGCGGGAGGTCGTCAGCGCCGCCTCGGCCATGGTCGCGCCGCCGCCCCCGAGATCCCGGTCGAAGGGCCGCGCCGCCCCGACGTCGCGTCCCGAAGGCCGCTCGACGCCGGCATCGCGCTCAGGAGGCCGGGCCTCCCCCGCATCGCGCTCGGGGCGCCGGTCGGGCCCGACAGGAGCGTGAACGGCGGCCGTGCCATCGGGTGACGGCGACCGGATCGAGCTGCGGGGTCTGCGGGTGCTGGGCATCTGCGGCGCCCTGGCCGAGGAGCGTGAGCGCCCCCAGCCTCTCGAGATCGACCTCGACGTGGAGGCCGACCTGATCAGCCCGGGGCGAACCGATGCCCTGGCCGACACCGTCGACTACGGGGCTGTGGCCCGGGTCGCCGTGCGGGTGGCCACCGAGGAGCACTTCACCCTGCTCGAGGGCCTGGCCGAGCGGATCGCCAAGGAGGTCGTCGCCCTGGCCCGGGTCACGTCGGTGACCGTGGGAGTACGCAAGCTTCGTCCCCCCGTGCCCGTCGACCTGGCCACCGCCGGCGTCCGGGTCAGCCGTTCCGCCCCCCGCCGACTTCCGGGCGGGTGACCGTCGACCCGCGCCGCGCTTTCCTCGGGCTCGGGTCGAACCTCGGCGATCGCCACGCCCAACTGCGCGACGCCGTCGCCGGGCTGCCCGATGTGGTGCGGGTGTCGCCGGTGTACGAAACCGAGCCCCTCGGCGGTCCGACCGGGCAGGGCCCGTACCTCAACGTCGTTGTCGAGCTCCGGACCGACATGGCTCCGCGGGATCTGCTGGGCCTGGCTCGGGATCTGGAGGAGGCGGCCGGCCGGGTCCGGGCCGAGCGGTACGGGCCACGGACCCTCGACGTCGACATCCTCCTGGTCGGCGACCTGCGGATCGACGAACCCGACCTGGTCGTTCCCCACCCCCGCATGTACGAGCGCCGCTTCGTGCTGGCACCTCTCGCCGACATCGCGCCCGACGTGGTACCCGTGGCGTGGGAGGAGCGGGCCGAAGGAGACGTCCGCCCGGCGGGTACGCTGTAGCCCACGAACGGCACCCGAACGCCGGGGCCGGAACGTGGGAGGAATCTTGTGTGGGAAGCACCCGACCGCCTGGACGGCGGTAATGCCAGCCCGTCTCCCGACGGCGGGGTGACGGTGGTCGACCGGGCGGCCGACTTGAGCGCTCGTCTCGACAGAGCCCGGGCCGACGGGTTCATCGTGGGCCTGGTGCCGACCATGGGTGCGCTCCATCAGGGCCACCTCTCCCTCGTCCGGCGGGCCGCCGACGAGTGCGACGTGGTGGCCGTCACCGTCTTCGTCAACCCCTTGCAGTTCGCGTCGGCGCAGGACCTGGCCACCTACCCCCGCATGCTCGACACCGACCTCGCGGTGGTGAGCGAAGGCGGCGGCCACATCGTCTTCGCTCCGTCGGTGGCCGAGATGTACCCGACGCCGGCCACCACCCCGGTCCCCGCTCTCCCCGCCGGGCGCTTCAGGGTGCTCACCGACGTCTACGAGGGGATGAGCCGCCCCGGTCATTTCGCAGGGGTTGCCGAGGTGGTGGCCAGGCTCTTCCGCGCCGCCGGGCCCTGCCGCGCCTATTTCGGGGAGAAGGACTGGCAACAGCTTCTGGTCGTGCGGGCCATGGTCGACGACCGGTCCCTGCCGGTCGACGTCGTCGCCTGCCCCACCGTGCGCGACCCCGACGGCCTGGCCTGCTCCAGTCGCAATGGGCGCCTCTCGTCGGTCGAACGCCGGGCTGCCCTGGCACTGTCCGGTGCCCTGGCCGGGGCCGCCGCCCTGGTCGATGCCGGCGAGCGCGACCCGATCGTCGTTCGCCGCCATCTGACCGATGCCGTCGCCGGGGAACCGCTGGTCGGCCTCGACTACGCCGCCGTGGTGCGGGCCGACGACCTGGCGCCCCTCGACCGGCTGGCCGGTGAGGTGCGGCTCCTCCTCGCAGCCACGGTGGGCGGTACCCGCCTGATCGACAACGTGGGTGTAACCGTGACGGCCCAGACATCCCGGCAGGACCAGAGAAGGAGCGCCTGATGCGCCGCCGCATGCTCAAGAGCAAGATCCACCGGGCCGTAGTCACCAGTACCGACCTGCACTACGAGGGGTCGATCACCGTGGATGTCGATCTGATGGAGCGGGCCGACATCCGGGAGTGGGAACAGGTCGCCGTCCTCGACATCGACAACGGCGCCCGCTTCGAGACCTACGCCATTCCCGGTCGTCCCGGGCAGATCCAGCTCAACGGGGCGGCTGCCCATCTCGTGGACGTCGGGCACCGAATCATCGTGTTGACCTACGGCGAGTTCATCGACGCCGAGCTGGTGGCCTTCGTCCCTACCATCGTGCTGGTCGACACCGACAACCGCCCGACCGGGCCCGAGCGGCCCCCTGAGCGGGGTGCCGG
>JBBSHU010000076.1:0-13895 GCA_038232455.1 Acidimicrobiales bacterium | reverse complement strand
GTGGTCGACGTGGAGGTGGTCGTCGGCGCCACCGTGGTCGACGTGGAGGTGGTCGTCGGCGCCACCGTGGTCGACGTGGAGGTGGTCGTCGGCGCCACCGTGGTCGACGTGGAGGTGGTCGTCGGGGGCACGGCAACAGTCACGTCGGCAACCGCCACGCCCTCGGGAAAGTTGCCCACATTTACGGTGGCCACCACCGTATTGGTGGCGGTGTTGATCATCGACACGTTGTCCGAGCGGTTGTTGGTCACGTAGGCCAGGGTGCCGGAGGGGTTGACGGCCACGCCCTTGGGCAAGCTGCCCACAGCCACGGTGGCCACCACCGTATTGGTGGCGGTGTCGATCACCGACACGGTGTCCGAGCCGGTGCTGGCCACGTAGGCCCGGGTGCCGGCGGGGTTGACGGCCACGCCCTCGGGAAAGTTGCCCACATTCACGGTGGCCACCACCGTGTTGGTGGCGGTGTCGATCACCGACACGGTGCCCGAGCCGAAGCCCGGGCTGGGGGTGGTCACGTAGGCCCGGGTGCCGGCGGGGTTGACGGCCAGGCCCATGGCCCCGCGGGGCACCTCGATGGTGGCCACCACCGTGTTGGTGGCGGTGTCGATCACCGACACGTAGCTCTTGAAGTTAAAGATGCCGACGGTGTTGGTCACGTAGGCCAGGGTGCCGGAGGGGTTGACGGCCACGCCATCGGGAAGGCCGCCCACAGCCACGGTGGCCACCACCGTATTGGTGGCGGTGTCGATCACCGACACGTTGCTCGAGTTCGGAACGTTGTTCCCGTTGCTATTGGCCACGTAGGCCAGGGTGCCGGAGGGGTTGACGGCCACGGCGGCGGGAAGGCTGCCCACAGCCACGGTGGCCACCACCGTGTTGGTGGCGGTGTCGATCACCGAAACGTCGTTCGAGCGCTCGTTGGTCACGTAGACCCGGGTGCCGGCGGGATTGACGGCCACGCCCACGGGATTGGTGCCCACGGGCACGGTGGCCACCACCGTGTTGGTGGCGGTGTCGATCACCGACACGTTGTTCAAGAAGCCATTGGCCACGTAGGCCCGGGTCGAGGTCGCCGCCCGCGCCGGGGGACCCCCGAGCACGGCGACCAGTGTGGCGGCCATCAAGGCCAGGGCTGCGACCAGCGTCCAGCTCCGTCGGGTCCGAGCCACCGCCAGTGTGCCGCTACCCGGCGTGTGAGAAAACCCGCCGACGAGCCCCTTCTGATGGAGCCTGTCCGCCTCCTGCCGCTCGCGGGTCTTCACTCCGAAGACGAATGCACGCATGTCGCTTCTCCTCTGCTCGAATAGCGAAGACCGACGACCAACACCATCGGTCGCTCGAAGCTCGCTCGTCAGCCAGCATGCGCCATGCCGATTGCAGTTTGATTGCAAAGCATCTTGGCCCGGAACCGAAGAGCGATCGAGTCACGCCATCGGCGGTGATCGCAGCCGGCAGGATCAGGGTGCCCGGGCGCCGTCGTTCGACGCGGGGGAACCCACCAGGCCTTGCGAGGCGAGGACGACCGCATCTCCCACCGACAGCGCCGCCCCCTCGGCCCACTCCCGTACCCCATGGTCCAGGCTGGCGAGGGCGCGGGCAACGTCGTGGTGGTAGCGACGGGCCGAGACTGGCGGCCGTGCATAGCCGCGGGCGTCGCGCAGCGCCTGAGCGGCACCGAGCAGCCGGACGGCGGCCTCGTTCGAGTCCTGGAGGCCTGCCGCCGTCTCCAGGGCGGACGCCAGTCCGGGCAGATCCCCGATCTGGTCCTGCAGGCTCATGGCCTGGTGGCACAGCGAGCACGCCCTCTCGACAAGACCCTCCTGGCGGGCGAGATCAGCGAGAACCACCATCGCCGCGGCCACGGCCTGGCGATCCCCAGCGGCCTGCGCCACGGCCACTGCCTCCTCCAGGACTTCTCGGCCAGGCCCGACGTCACCCGCCATGGCGGCGATCTGACCCTGTCCGAGGAGGCAGCGGGCGATCAGGTAGCCGAGCCCCAGCGTGCGGGCCATCGAGATCGATTCGCCAAACCGGGCAGCGGCGAGGCCCGCGTCACCCTCGGCCAAGGCCACGTGGCCGAGGAAGCACAGGCACCGGGCCACGAGAAATGGCCGTCCGACCTCTCGGGCCAGGTCGAGAGCCTGGTCCAGCTCTTCGCCCGCCCTGGCGTAGTCACCCTGGTTCCGGGCCAGCTCACCGAGCAAGCTCAACACGATCGCCATTTTTCCCCGCTCGCTCATCTCCTGGGCCATGCAGAGGGCTTCGCGCAGCAGAGCGTCGGCTGTCGGGTAGTCGCCTTCGGTTAAGGCTACGTGTCCCAGCGCACCGAGCACTGCGGCGATCTGCGAGCGGTTTTCGAGGTGGCGAGCCAAACCGAGACTCTCCGCCAGATGGCTACGCGCTGCTCGGCATTCGCCGACGAGCAACAGGGCAGTCCCGAGCGTGCAGAGTGCCGAGCTGAGGTGCCGGGCGTCGCCCGCGACGCGGGCGGCGCGGACGGTGCCCTCGAGCAGAGGAAGCGCCTGCGGGGGGGAGCGGTACATGGTGAGAAGGCCGACCAGGCTGGCCGCCCGGCCGATCGTCGTCTGATCGCCGTGGCGCTCGGCGAGGGCGAGGCTCTCCTTCGCTACCGGCAACGCTTCGGTGACGTCTCCGCTCGACCCGATCAAATAGGCGCTGCCCCACATCGCTCTCGCACGGAAGGGCGAGGCCTCGCCCGGGTCAGCGCTCAGCGCTCGATCCAGCAGATGCCTTCCCTCGCCGGTATGGCCCTGGAGCCACCAGAACTGGGTGAGGGCGGCGCTGAGCCGGAGGAGAATCTCGGGCCGACCAGTTGCACTGGCCCATTCGAACGCGGCGCGAACGTTGTCCTGCTCGGCGTCGAGGCGCTCGAGCCATCCCGCCCGTGTGCCCGACGTGAGCTCGGGCTCAGCCCGCTCGGCCAGGGCCACGGCCCAGTCGCAGTGCCTTCGGGAGATGTCGTCCCGTTCACCGGCCTCCCACAGCTTTTGGGAGGCGTACTCCCGCACGGTGTCGAGAAGGCCGAAGCGGGTTGTGAGCTGGCTGCGGTCGGTATGGATGAGCGACTTTCTCACCAGCGCGTCGAGGAGCTCCAAGACGTCGTCTCGGGCGAGGTCACCTTGTACGCAGACGACCTCCGCGGCATCGAGGCTGCAACCGCCAGCGAAGACCGATAGGCGCCGCAGAAGCGTGGCTTCGGGCTCGGACAGCAGGTTGTGGCTCCACTCCAGCGTGGCCAACAAGCTCGAGTGGTACGTGGGCGCCCGTCGCGTCGACGTGCGAAGGAGCCGGAAGCGCTCCTCGAGCTGGTCGACGATCTCCGTGGGAGACAGCACATCGAGGCGCGCCGCCGCCAGCTCGATCGCCAGCGGGATGCCCTCCAGGCGACGGCAGATCTCGGCGACAGTCGGAGTGCTCGCCGAGGTCAACACTCCACGGGCCGCCGTCGTGGCCGCCCGTTCGGCGAACAGCCGGACGGAATCGTGAGCGACGAGGGACTGGTAGGACTCGTCACCCGCAGGGGGCACGCTCAGAGGCTCGAGGCGCCGGACCCATTCGCCCTCGAGTCCCAGGGGCTCTCGACTGGTGGCCAGGATCACCAACCCGGGGCAGGCCTCGAGCAGCCGCTCGGCAAATGCCGCGCAACCGGCAACCAGGTGTTCGCAGTTGTCGAGGACCAGGAGCACGCGCCGTCGGGCCAGTTCGCCGGCAAGCGTGTCGGGCAGGTCGACGCCGGGTCGCTCACGGACGCCGAGAACAGTCGCGACGGCCTGAGGCACGAGGGCGGGGTCCGTTACCGGGGCCAGCTCCACCACCCAGACCCCGTCGGGGTGGCTGGCGACGAGGTCGGAGGCCAACTCGACGGCGAACCTCGTCTTGCCGACCCCCGGGGTGCCGACGAGAGTCATCAACCGGGCGGTACCGAGGATGCGCAGAACCTCGTCGCGCTCGGCATGACGGCCGACGAAGCTGCTGACCAGCGATGGCACGTTGTGCGCCCCCCCGGCGGTGAATCTCGGACCGGCGGCGAAGCCCGGGTTCAGAGGGCTCCGCCAGTTGAGGGTGGCATCCTGGGCGAGGATGGCGGCGTCGAGCGCCCGTACTTCGCGGCTGGGGTCGATACCGAGCTCCCGACGGAGTTGTCGGCGGAGCTGCTGGTAAGCCCGGAGGGCTTCGCCCTGGCGACCGGAGCGGTAGAGCGTCGACATGCGCAAAGCCCACAGCCGTTCTCTCAACGGGTGGGCCGAGCACAGCCCTTCCAGGTCGGCGAGGATCTCCCGGTGATGCCCCAGACCCAGCTCGGCGTCGAGGCGCTCCTCATCGATGACGACCCGCAGCTCGTCGAGGCGCGTGGCCTCGGCCTGGGCGAACGGCTCGGCGGCGAACTCGGCCACGCTCGGGCCCGTCCACAGCGCCGCTGCCGTCGACAGGCTGTCGACCGCGGAGACGAGGTCACCCGTGGCGGCATCCCTTCGGGCCCGGGCCAGGAGGCGCTCGGCCGACGCGGCATCGAAGCACTCGGGCCCGATTCGCAGGAGATAACCGGGCGGACGGGTCTCGACCGCGATGTCGGCGGGTGCACCCATGGAGCGCCGAAGACGGGAGATGTAGCTTCGGAGGGTGGGGACGGCCGACGCCGGGGCATCGTCGCCCCATACCGCGTCGATGAGAAGGCCCTCGGAAACGACGGTGTTCGCATTGACGGCGAGAGCCGCCAAGACCGCTCGCTCCTTCGGACCGCCCATGCGGACCGGTGCCCCGTCGTCGAGGAGCGCCACGCTGCCGAGAATGCACACCCGCACCGCCCAAGCCTACGTGCGGCTGACGGCGTGAACTGCACACTGATCGACGGTCGGGAGGGCTCTTGAAAATTCGGTCGAGTCAATCCTTGACTTGGCCCTAGGGGCCGCGTTGTAGACGTCGAGACCCTTGGACACCTGGCCGTCGATCGCCTTGAGGCGCGACTATATCCACGAGCAGATCGCCGAGGCCGCCTGGGATCTCGCCTCGAGCGCCAGGACCTCGACGGCATCGCTCCCGAGGCAGGCGATCACAGACAGGTTGCGGGCATCGACTGGCCGAGCTGCGGCCTGGCGCCCGACCGAAGTAGTGACCTCGGCCTCGGGCTATGACCGTCAGTCCGGCGGGAAGCTCGCCTCCGTGAGCTGAGACGGCGAGAAGAGGCAGCGATGGCGCACACTGAGGTCCAAGAATCCGTCAAGGCGAGGAGGTCTGACCCAATGGCAAGTATCGACAGACGGCCCGGTGGCCGTTACCAGGCCCGGTGGCGTGAGTACCCGGGCGGGCCTCAGAAGACCCGCACATTCGGTCGCAAGGCCGATGCTGAGCGATTCCTCGTCGACGTGCAGCACCGCCTCCTGACCGGCACCTACACGCCGCCGACGGCAGGCCAGATCACCCTCGAGGCGTACGCCTCGGAGTGGCTGGGCCGGCGCTCATGGGCGCCGTCGACGCACGACCGCATCGAGCGGGCGCTACGGCTCCACATCCTGCCGGCGTACGACGACGACCGGGTCCGTTCCATCGTCAACGAGTCGCCCGGCGTTTCGGCTGAGGACTGGCTGAGGACTACGGCCGTTTCCTGAGGTGGCCGACAAGGACGTTTCCGCAGGTCAGGACGCACGTCGGACCGTCGCCGTCGTGCCCCACACCCACTGGGACCGGGAGTGGTACTCGCCGTTCCAGGCCATGCGGCTGCGCCTCGTGGAGGTGCTCGACGAGCTGCTCGACCTCCTCGAAGCCGACCCGACCTACGCGAACTTTCTCCTCGACGGCCAGTTGGCGGCGGTGGACGACTACCTGGCCCTGCGCCCGGATGCCGAGGCCCGCCTCCGCCGCCTGGCTGCCACCGGGCGCGTCACCGTCGGTCCCTGGTACGTCCTTCCCGACGAGTTCTGCGTGTCGGGAGAGACGCTCGTGCGCAACCTGGAGATGGGCCTGGCCCGCGCTGCCGACTTCGGCGGGGCCATGGAGGTCGGCTACCTGCCCGACATGTTCGGCCATGTGGCCCAGATGCCCCAGCTGCTGCGCCTGGCCGGATTCGATCACGCCGTGGTCTGGCGGGGCGTGCCGTCCGCCGTCGACCGCACCGCCTTCTGGTGGGTGGCGCCCGACGGTTCCCGGGTGCGAGCCGAATACCTGCCCGTTGGCTACGGCAACGGCACCGCCGTCCCCGACGACGCCCGACTGCTCCTGGGGCGGGTGCGGGCCCACGTCGAGGAGGTGGCCGACCTGTTGGGTCCCGACGCTCCGCTGCTCTGGATGAACGGCGCCGACCACCAGCAGCCCCAGCACTTCCTGGGGCGGGTGGTGGCCGAGGCCAACGCCGCCCAGAACGACTTCCGCCTCGCCATCACCTCGCTGCCGGCCTACCTGGCCGCCGCACCCACCGACGGGCTGCCCACCTGGAAGGGCGAGCTCCGCTCCGGGGCGCGGGCCAGCCTGCTCATGGGGGTGCTCTCCAACCGGGTCGACGTGAAGCAGGCCGCAGCCCGGGCCGAGCGTTCGCTGGAACGCCGGGCCGAGCCCCTCTCGGCGTTGTTCGTGCCCGCCCACCAGTGGCCCGCAACTGCCCTCGGTCTGGCGTGGGCGGAGGTGGTGCGCAACGCCGCCCACGACTCGTCCTGCGCGTGCTCCGCCGACGAGGTGGTCGACGCCGTGCTGCACCGCTACGCCGAGGCCCGTCAGGTGGGCGACGGCCTCGCTGACCGTGCCCTGGGCGCTCTCGGCGCCTCCCTGGCTACCGGCGGCCCGGTGGCGGTCAATCCCACCAGCAGGCGACGGAGCGGCCTGGTGGAACTGGTCGCCGATGGTCCGACACCCGAAGGCACCCAGGCGGTGAGCACCCATCCGGCAGGCCTCACCGAGCGCATCCTGGCCGGTGCCGAGGTGGGCACCGCGATCGGCCAGGCCCGCAACCAGGCCGTGGCCGCGGGCGCCTCGGTGATCGCCGTGGAGATGAACCACGACGACAAGGGTTTCGCCGTGGTTGTAAGGACCGGGATCACCGCCACCCCGGGTGTCGACACGACATCGGCCCTGTCCGAGCTGTATGCACGGGCGGGCGCCTGCGGGCGGGACCCGGTGCATCTGCGGGTGGAACACGGAGCCGTCTCCCGCTCTCTCGCGCGCGTCGACGACGTGCCCGCCTTCGGCTGGCGGGCCTGGGCTCGGGGCCCGCTGTCGGTGGCGCCGGTTACGGCCGCCGGCAACGTGCTCGACAACGGCCTCGTGCGCGTCGAGGTCGATCCCGACGACGGCACGTTCGGCGTCGTCGATGAATCGGCCGAACAAGGGCCGGTGTCCGGCCTCGACCGTCTCGTCGACGGGGGCGATGCCGGGGACACATACAACTGGTCGCCGCCCGAGGACGACACGGTCATCGACCGGCCGGAGAACGTGGCCGTCGAGGTGCTCGAGTCCGGCCCGTTACGCGCTGCCCTTGAGGTCACCCGCCGCTTCATCTGGCCGGAACAGATCGTCGAGGATCGCCGGTGCGGAGCTCGCCCCGTGGAAGTCGTCACCCGCCTCGAAGTGCATGCCGGCGAGCGTCTGGTGCGGGTGACGACGACGCTCGACAACACGTGCCGCGACCATCGCCTCCGGTCCTGGTTCCCGTTGCCCGAGGCCGTGATCGGTTCGACGGCCGAGTGTGCGTTCGCCGTGGTCGAGCGGGGAACCGAGGCCGAGGGTGGACCACACGAGATGGGCCTGGCGACCTTTCCCTCCCGGCGGTTCGTGTCGGCCGGGGGCCTCACCCTCGTGCACGAGGGCCTGCTCGAGTACGAGTCGGTCGACGGGGCCACGTTGGCCCTGACCCTGCTGCGCTGCGTGGGGCAGCTGTCGGGCACCGACCTGCGCACCCGCCCCCAGCCGGCGGGCCCCCCGGTGCCCGTCGAGGGCGCCCAGATGCAGGGACGACGCGTGCTTCGCTATTGCGTGGCCGTCGGCGAGGTCGACCCCTACGCCCTTGTCGACCAAGCCTTCCTGCCCCTCGAGGTCGTCGTCGGTACCGGCGGCGGCACCCGGCCGCCGACGGGGTCGGCTTTCGACATGGCCGGGGCCGAGGTGTCGGCGCTACGGCGGGTCGACGGAGCAGTCGAGCTGCGCGTCTTCAATTCGACCGGCCGGCCGACGACGGTGTCGCTCCCCGGCCGCCGCGGCTCGCTGGTCGACCTGCGCGGCCGGCCCGTCGATACCTTCGTCGACTCGTTCCCCCTCCGTCCGCGGGGCATCGCCACGGCACGCCTGGCGTAGCACTTCTCGTTGTCGCCCGCTACGGCAGGCGGGAGAACCACACCAGCGAGGTGGCTGCGGCCACGAGGGCGAAGACCAGGCCCAGGCCCACGAAGAAGGCGGTGGCCTCCTTGCGCTCGGTCCGGTAGCCGACCGAGCTGCCGATGTCGGCGTAGACCTTCTTGAGCTCCTTGCCCGAGGCCGCCTCGAAGAAGCTGCCCTTGGTCTCGTCGGCGATGACGCGCAGGGCGTCTTTGTTGACGGGAACCCGCACGGGGTTCCCCTCGACCAGCACAGTGCCGGTCTGGGTGCCGAAGGCGATGGTCGATACCGGCGTGTGGGCGTCCGATGCCGCCTTGGCGGCCGGGGCGTTGGCCCGGCCGACGGTGGTAGCTCCATCGGACATCAACACGATCCTGGCCGGTGGCAGCTTCTGTCCCGGCTGGGCAGATACCGCGGCGATGGCGCCCAACGACGCGAAGATGGCCTCGCCGATGGCCGTGGCCGGCCCGAGCTGGAGATTGTCGATGTTGCGCTTCAGCAGGGTGTGGTCGGTGGTGGGCGGCACCAGCACCTGGGCCGTCCCCGAAAAGGCGACCAGGCCGATGTTGAGCTTCGACGGCACCAGGTCGACGAACGAAGCCGCTGCCACCTTGGCCGCCTGCAACCTCGTGGGTGCCACGTCGGTGGCCTGCATCGACAGCGACACGTCGATGGCCATCACGATCGTGGCCTGCTCGCGCGGCACCTTGGTGTCGCGGGTGGGCTGGGCAAAGGCCACGACGAACGTGGCCAGGGCCAGGGCGAACGCAGCCGCCGGGAGGTGGCGGCGCCATCCGGGGCGCTTGGGGGCCACCGATTCCAGCAGCGACAGGTTGGAGAAGCGCACCGCGTACTTCTTTGCGCGGAACTGGCTCACCACGTAGGCGACGACGAGGGCGACCACCGCGAGCAGGAGCCACAGGCGGCCAGCGGCAAGGAACGTCACTTCCCGGCTCCCGCCCCCGCCATGGGGCCGCTGAGCGGAGGTGGCGCCACCAGGGCGCCGCGACGCTGGCGATTGGACACCACGAACGACACCACGTCGCGTATCCAGTCACGATCGGTGCGCAGCTGCAGGTGCTGGGCTCCGGACCGGCGGATCGTGGCGGCGATGTCGGCGCGCTGGGCGGCGGCGGCTTCGGCGTAGCGCGCCCGGAGGCCGGCCTTGCCCGTGGGCACGTCGAGGCGACGTCCGGTCTCGGGATCGACCATGGCCAGGTACCCCACGTTGGGAAGCTCCAGCTCCCGCGGGTCGACGATCTCGATAGCCAGCACCTGGTGGCGCAGGGCCAGGGCCCGCAGCGGCTTCTCCCAGCCGCCGGGAGCCAGGAAGTCCGACACAACGACGGCCAGGCCCCGCCTCTGGGGGGGCTGGACCAGGTGACGGATGCCGCCGGCCAGGTCGGTTCCACCCCCACCGGCCTCGGCCCGCGGCCGCACGACGAGGCTGTGGAGAAGAGCGAACAGGGCCTGGCGGCCGTGGCGGGCGGGCACGCGCTTCACACCCTCCGGCCCGATCACCACCGCACCCAGGCGGTTACCGATACGTGCGGTGAGGAAGCCGACGGCCCCAACTGCGGCGACGGCCAGATCACGCTTCTCGCACAGGGCGGTGCCGAAGTCGAGGCTGGCCGAGCAGTCGACAGCCACCCAGGTCTCGAGCTCGCGGTCGGCCACCTGGTCGCGCACGTGGGGGATGGTGGTGCGGGCGGTCACGTTCCAGTCGATGCGGCGAACGTCGTCACCGGGGCGGTACACCCGGCTCTCGCCCGGCTCACTCCCCGGCCCCGGCAGCAGCCCCTGGTAGTCGCCCTGGAGCAGGCCGTCGAGGCGTCGGTTCACCTGAAGATCGAGCTGGCGCAGCACCCGCTCGCTGTGCCGGGTGTCGACCACGGGCCGAGCGACAGCCTCCGCTTCCGGCTTTCGGCCCTGCACGGTCACAAACCCACGGCCGCCACCGGTGGCGGCGGCGGGAGGGCGGTCGCGTCCTGGCTGGGAGCCAGCCGGGGGGCCGGGACCCGGTCGAGGACGGTCTGCAGCAACTGGTCGACGGACAATCCGTCGGCGAGGGCCTCGTAGGACAACACGACCCGGTGGCGCATGACATCGAGGGCCACGTCGACCACGTCTTGGGGCAGCACATAGTCGCGGCGGCGCAGCAGGGCCATGCCCCGGGCGGCGGCGATGAGCCCCAGGCTGGCCCGGGGGCTGGCTCCGTAGGCGATCTGGGCCGCCAGCTCACCCAGCTCGTACTGGGCTGGCTCCCTGGTGGCGTGCACGAGACGGACGGCGTAGTCGACGACGGCCCGGTGGGCGAAGACCTGGCCCGCCGTCTTCTGGAGCTGGCGGAGGTCGTCGAGCGAGAGGACCTTGGCGGCGTGGGGTGGGTTGACGCTCATGCGCTGGACGATCTCGACCTCCTCGTTGCGGTCGGGATAGTCGACCAGCACCTTCATGAGGAAGCGGTCGCGCTGGGCCTCGGGCAGCGGGTAGACGCCCTCGGACTCGATGGGGTTCTGGGTGGCGAGGACGAGGAAAGGGTCGGGCACGGCATGGGTGATGCCACCGATCGACACCTGACCTTCGGACATGACCTCGAGAAGGGCCGACTGCACCTTGGCCGGGGCGCGGTTGATCTCGTCGGTGAGTACGAAATTGGCGAACACGGGGCCGAACTCCACGTCGAAGGTCTCGGTGGACGCCCGGTAGATGCGGGTGCCGACGAGGTCGGACGGGATGAGGTCCGGAGTGAACTGCAGGCGCACGAACGATCCCCCGACAACTTCGGCCAGCGTTTCCACGGCCAGTGTTTTGGCCAGGCCCGGCACCCCCTCGAGCAGCACGTGTCCCTTGGCCAACAGGCAGGCGAGCATGCGCTCGACGACGCGGTCCTGTCCGACGATGACCTTCTTGACCTCGAAGAGAGCGGCCTCGAGCATCGCCGCCGCAGGCGCCGTTTCGGCGGAGACATGTTCGGCCGAAGACGAGCCGTCGGTGGGAGTGGCGATGGTAGGGCCTCCTCAGGTGTCGGAGCGGGTGAGAGGTGTCGGCGACGTGAACCGTTCGTTCATCTGAGACCAGGATGACACCCGTGTCTGGGAGCTTGCTGTGGAGCAACGCAAGAGCCTCGCAGGAATCAGGCTCAGTGCGAGGGTGGTGAAAAACCGTGCAGCTCGGGCTTCATCACCCGGCTCATGAGTGATGCCAAGGCATCGCGTGCCCGCTTGCCCTGGTGGATCACGGCCACCACCTCGCTGGCAATGGGTGTGTCCACCCCCGTCCGGGACGCCAGCTCGACGACGGCCAGTGAGCTACGCACTCCTTCGGCGACCATGCGGGTACCTCCGGTGATCTCGTCGATGGTGTGGCCGCGGCCGAGCTGTTCGCCCACCCACCGGTTTCGACTACGTCCACTCATGCAGGTTGCCACCAGGTCACCGAGTCCGGCCAGGCCGGCGAAGGTGGGGGCCTGGCCCCCCAACGCGATCCCCAGCCGGGTCATCTCGGCCAGCCCCCTGGTGATGAGGGCGGCGCGGGCGTTGTCGCCGAAGCCCATGCCGTCGGAGATCCCCGAGGCGATGGCCATGACGTTCTTGACCGAACCCCCCAGCTCACAGCCCACGAGATCGTCGTTGGTGTAGACGCGGAACGTCTCGGTCGACAACAGCCGCTGCAGACTGGCGGCCAGGTCACGGTCGGCACCGAGGCCGCCGTCGGCGCTGCGGGCCGCCACCACGCTGGCCGTCGGCTGGCCCAGGCCCACCTCCTCGGCCAGGTTGGGCCCGGTGAGCACGGCGACGGGGTGACCCGCCGCCACCTCGACCACGACCTCTGACATTCGCATCAAGGTGCCCTGCTCCACACCCTTGGCCACGGTCAGGACGGTCGCTCCCGGCGCCAGATCGACCAAGGCGGCCGACAGCACCGACCGAAACCCGTGCGAGGGCACGGCCATCACCACCACCTCGGCCCCCATGACGGCTGTGCCGATATCACCGGTTGCGGTGAGCGTCGTCGGGACGGCCAGGTCGCGCACGTAGTCGGGGTTACGACGACAGGCCTGCAGGCTCACGGCCACCTCGGGCCGGCGGGCCCACAACACGGTGGGCACCCGGTCTGCCAGCATGGCCGCCAGAGTGGTGCCCCAGGAGCCGGCTCCCAGCACCGCCACCCGGGTCGTCACCGCCTGACCCTAGCGCTGGGCCCATCCGTTCTTGTCGCGTTGATCGCCTCTCGGGCTTCGCCCGGGCCGGCGGGCCCTACACTCGGCTGTGGCCGCGAACCTGGGCATGGGTCCGGTAGCCGTGCTCCTGCCCGTGAAGGCCTTCAACGACGCCAAGCTACGGCTGGCGCCGGCCCTGGACCCGGCCCAGCGACGGGCGCTGGCCCGAGCCATGGCCACCCACGTCCTGAAAGCGGCCCGGACCTTGCCGGTGGCCGTCGTGTGCGACGACACCGAGGTGGCGACCTGGGCCCGTGACCATCACGCTCTCGTCGTCTGGGAGCCCGAGCGCGGCCTGAACCGGGCGGTGGAGGCCGGAGTCGACCGCTTGGCCGCCGAAGGCGCCCGACGGGTGGTCGTCGCCCACGCCGACCTGGCCTTGGCGGGTGACCTCGGCTGGGTGGCGGCTTTCGGCGACGTCACTCTCGTCCCCGACAGCCGCGATGACGGCACCAACGTCGCGTGTGTGCCGGTGGGAAGGGGGTTTACGTTCTCCTACGGTCCCGGCTCTTTCGCCCGCCACGCCGTCGAAGCCCGACGTCTCGGCCTGGCGTTGCGGGTCGTGCGTGAACCCCGACTAGGGCGTGATGTCGACCTGCCGTCAGATCTGGCGCTGACCTCCCCATGAGCGGCATCCCAACCCCGACCCGGGCCCTGGCCGTCGGTGCCCACCCCGACGACGTCGAGTTCGGTTGCGGTGGCACGCTGGCCAAATGGGCGGCGGCCGGTTGCTCGGTGCACCACCTGGTGTGTACCGACGGCTCGAAGGGTTCGTGGGACCCCGACGAGGACGTGGCCCTCCTCGTGGCCACGCGACGGGAGGAGCAGCGTGCCGCGTCGCTCGCGCTGGGTGGCGCCGGCGACGTGGCGTTCTGCGGCTGGACCGACGGCGAGCTCGAGGCCGGGCTCCGACAACGCTGGGAGGTGGCCTCGTGGATCCGCCGGATCCGTCCCGACGTGGTGCTCGGCCACGATCCCTGGAAGCGCTATCGACTGCATCCCGACCACCGGGCCGCCGGCTTCTTGGTGACCGACGGCATCGTTGCCGCCCGCGATCCCCACTTCTTCCCGGAGCTGGCCGCGCCCCCGCATCGACCTTCGATGCTACTTCTGTGGGAGGCCGACGAGCCCGACCACATCGAGGACATCGGCGGGCACCTCGAGACGAAGCTGGCCGCCCTCCTGTGCCACCGAAGTCAGTACCGCTCGACGATGCAGATCGAAGCGGCGTCGGCCGCGGTTGACATCGAGCGATTCCGTCAGAAGATCGCCGATCGGGCGGCCGATGTCGGCGGACCCGCCGGCATCGGCGCCGGCGAGCGATTCAAGGTCGTACGCGACCTGTAGGCGTGAG
>JBBSHU010000075.1:0-13897 GCA_038232455.1 Acidimicrobiales bacterium | reverse complement strand
GGTGGATCTGGCTCGGGCACCGACGCCGGGTGTTGTTGGCGGCCTCACCCTGCGGCCCGCCTGAACCACCGACGACAACTCATCGGTCGCCAGCCGGCTATTCACCTCAAATCACTCTGACGCGCCCCGGTATCCAAGTACTCACCGTGGCTCATCGGCAACACGGTCATGTGGATCGACGCTGGCATCGACAGTGGCGCCATCGTCGCCACGGAGTGCACGTCCATCGACGGATCCGAGTCGCTCGCCGAGCTGCACCGGAAGGTGACCGACCATGCCCACGATCTCACCTGCGGGCCCTCGTCGCCGCGGCTGCCGGCACGGCGACGCCGTTCCCCCAGTCTGCGTTCCGCGACAAGGGCGCGCTCTACCTCGCCAGGCACTGGACGGCGCAGCAGATGGCGAAGGCCTGGATGTTCCACAGAATGCGGTTCGCCGCCGCGGTGGGTCGGGCGTCGTTCCTCAAGGCCCGAGCCCGACTGGAGCTCGTGCCCATCGGCCCCAGCTCTCCCAGGCCTCAGCCCCCGAGGTCGTAGAAACCGAAAAACCGGTTGCCGATGGCGAGGCCGGCGCGATTTCCCACTGCTGCGCCGGCGATGGCCAGGCGACCCGTCGCCTCCTTCAGCGCCGTGCCCACCGACATGGGGCGCCGACCGGGCACGTGGTACGGCCAACCCGTCTCATAGGCCTCAAAGAAACGTTCGCGGTAGCCCATGGTTTCGATCAGGAACCGGCGCTGCCCGGTCGCGCTCACCCGGAACAGCATCGTGGTCGGGGTCTCGCCCACGCTGTCGAGGCCGACCCGGCGACGCACCGCCTTGAGCGAGCCGGCGGCGAGACGGACCAGGCTCTTTCCCTCCTCGAGGGGGCCGTCGAAGAACAAGCCGCCGCCGTCGTCCAGGAGTCCCCCGAGGATCCGGAGCGTGGAGACCGGATCGACCAGATGGGGCAAAACGTCGCGGAGCACGACGACGTCGAACCGTTGGCCGGCGGCGACCGCATCCTCCAACAGATCGACGTCAACGCCGGTGTTGGCGGCGGCCTTGGCCACCACGTCGGCATCGTGCTCGATCCCGCGGCAGTCGTAGCCCGCCGCCCGTGCCGCGAGGAGGAAGCCACCCGCGCCGCATCCGAAATCGAGGAGGCGGGTGGTCGCCGGCGGGCGAAGGCTCGACAACGTGCGCGCCGAGCGCTGGTAGCGGTCGTGGCCCACGGCGCCGTACTGGGGCTCGTGGTAGCCCTCCCAGCTGTACACGCGGGCGAGCTGCTCCGCCGTCGGCAACGGGTCGATATAGGTCGTCCTGCAGGAGGAGCACGCCCGATGCATGTACAGCTGGCCGTCCCAGCAGGTCTCGTACGGAAACGCCAGCCCGGAGGGCGGGCTCCCGCAAAGAGGGCACCGGCGGGGGACGGTCATCCCCCATCCTGGCACTATGGTCGACTCATGCCGGCCGCCGCGGTCATCTTGAACTCCTATAACCAGGCGCACTGGCTTCCCTACGCTATCGACAGCGTACTGGGACAGACGCTGGAAGACATCGAGCTCATCGCCGTCGACAACGGGTCGACCGACGATTCGCAGGAGATCATGCGCGGGTACGCCGACGACCACCGGGTACGGCTCGTCCTGCATCACGACAACGTCTCGATCGGAACGCGGTTCAACGCCGCTGTGGCCATGGTGACCGCTCCGTGCGTCACCTTTCTTTACTCCGACGACTATTTCCTGCCTGGCAAGCTCAAGGCCCAGGCGGCCGAGCTCGAGCGCCGCGGGGCGGCATGCGGCGTCGTCTACGGCCCGACCTACTTCGAGAGCACCACAACCGGGCAACGGTGGATGCGATCGCCCATCCGGAAGAGCGGCTCGATATTCCCCGACCTCATGCGGCTCTCGGCGAAGTCCCAGATCGACATGTCGACCCCGCTGATCCGGCGCGAGTGCCTGGAACTCCACCCGTTCGACGAGACCGTGTTCGCCGAGGGCGAGGCGATCTTCTTTCGCATCGCCCTGACGCACGAGTTTGCGTATCTCGACGAGCCTTTCATGGTGCTCAGAGACCACGGCCAGAATGCAGGCAAGGCCATCGTGCGCAACCGCGACCTGATCACCGACGCACTGGCCAAGCTGCGCGTCAACCCACACCTTCGGCCGGATGACCGGCCGCTGATCGACTTCTACGAGTCCTCGCTCCACCGCAACTTCGGCTGGCAGGGCGCCCGGCTGATGGCGGACGACGCGTGGACCCGCTCGTGCTTCGCTGCCGCCTACCGCGTACGACCGAAGAGCGTCCTACATCCGCGGGTGGCGGCCGGCCTTGCGCTGACTGCGCTCCCTGTCGTGATGAGGCAGCGGGTGAACGCGCTCGGCCACCGGCTCCGCCGCTCCGGTGGTCAGCCGTTGCTCGTCGACGATTACGTCACCACTTAGATGGCGGATCGGGTGTTGATCACCGGTGGATCGGGTTTCCTCGGCCGCGCCGTCGGCTTGGCCCTCGTCGGGAGCTACGAGGTCGTTCTCGGCGCCCGGAACAACGCCGCCAACGACGAGGCAGCGCGAGCCGTCGGCTGCGAGGTCATTCCCCTCGACGTCGCCAGCATCGAATCCGTCCGGGATGCATTCGTGCGGGTCCGGCCCGACATCGTGGTGCACGCCGCCGCCACCAAGTATGTCCAGCTCTCCGAGAAACAGCCGCTGGAGGCGATCGACGTGAACGTCGTCGGCTCCCAGAACATCGCCCGAGTCGCCGGCGAGCGCGGGACGCGGGTGGTCGTCGGGGTGTCGACTGACAAGGCCGCCCCGCCCGTCAAGACCACCTACGGTCTGTCGAAGGCGCTGATGGAGCGCATGTTCTGCTCCCTCGACCAGGTCGGTGACACGAGCTTTGCCTGCGCCCGCTTCGGCAACATGGCGTGGTCGACAGGCTCGGTGCTTCCCGAATGGCGGCGGATGCTCGACGCCACCGGTGTCATCGGCACGACCGGACCGCAGATGCGGCGGTACTTCCTGCGGGTCGACGAGGCCGCCCGGATCGTGCTCGCCGCCATCGAACACATCGACGACGTGCACGGTCACGTTGTGAGCCGCAGGATGAAGGCCGCCGTCATCGGCGATCTCCTCGATGCCTTCATCGATCGCCTCGGTGGCCGCCGGGAGCCGCTGCCGACCCGGCCGGGCGACTCTGTCGACGAGGTGCTCATCGGCGAGTCGGAAATGGCGTTCACCCGGGAAGCGCACCTCGCCGGCGACCCCTATCTGCTGCTGCGGTTCGTGGCGCCGACCGACAGGCCGATCGAGGGGCCGCTCTCCTCGGCGACCGCAGAGCGGTTCGACGCCGACGAGCTCGGGCGCCTGATCGACGCCGAACCCCGGTGACGGCGGCGATCGACCACGCGCTGATCATGGCCGCCGGTCGCGGCGTCCGGATGCTGCCGCTGACCGAGACCATGCCCAAGGCCATGGCCCCGTTCGCCGGCACCACCCTCATCGCCCAGGGCATCGACAAGATCCGCCCCCACGTCCGCGACGTCCACGTCACCGTGGGCCACCACGGGGCCATGCTCGCCGAGCACGTCATCCAGCACGGCGCCAGCACCGTGATCAATACCCACGGCCACGGGAATTCGTGGTGGCTCTACAACTCGTTCCTGTCCCTGCTGGGCTCACCCCTTCTCGTGCTGACATGCGACAACGTGGTCGAATTGGACTTCGAACTGCTCCAGCACGAATACGAGCGCATCGGCGAGCCGGCGTGCATGATCGTGCCCGTCCGGCCTGTCGACGGCGTGGACGGCGATTACATCGTCCACGACGATGCCGACGTCGTTACTGGCATCACCCGCGACACGGTGACGGACTTGTACTGCTCGGGCATACAGGTGATCAACCCGCATCGTACCGTCGCACTCACCGAGGCGACCGAGGAGTTCACCGCAGTCTGGAAGCAGCTCCTGCCGCTGCGCGAGGTCCGGATGTCGCGGATCTATCCGCAGAGCTGGTACAGCGTCGATACCCTCGCCCAGCTGGCGACCGTTCCGGTGCCCCCCGGCTGAGGCCGTGGTCGCGCAGCGTACAATGGGGCATGAACGTCGTCCGGGTCGATCTCGATGCCCAGCTGTTACAGGTGGAGCACGACGGTGAGGTACGCCAACTCCCATTTTCCAGCCCGGAGGCGTTCACTGCGATCTCCGAGCTGTGGCTGCGGATCGGATGGGACACCAAGTACGTCTACGGCTTCACGTGGATGGGCCGCCCCGTCATCCAGCTCCCCGAGGACCTCGTCCGTATGCAGGAGGTCATCTACCGAGTGCGGCCTGATGTCCTCCTGGAAACGGGCATCGCCCACGGCGGATCGCTCGTCTACTACGCCAGCCTGTTCCGGGCCATGGGCCATGGCCGGGTCGTCGGCGTGGATCTCGAGATCAGGCCCCACAACCGCAAGGCCATCGAGTCCCACGAGATGTTCGACCTGATCGACATGGTCGAGGGCGACTCGGTGGCTCCCGAAATCGTCGAGCAGGTCAAGTCGGCCGTCGGGACCGGGCAGCGGGTCATGGTGTCGCTCGACAGCAACCACACGAAGGCCCACGTGCTGGCCGAGCTGGAGGCCTACGCGCCGCTCGTCTCCGTCGGCTCCTACATCGTCGCCGCCGACGGCATCATGGGCGACCTCGCCGGTGCGCCCCGGTCGAGCTCGGACTGGTCGTGGAACAACCCGAGGGAAGCGGTGGCCGAGTTCGTCGCCGCCGACGACGAGTTCGTCCTCGATCCGCCCATGCCGGTGTTCAACGAGGGGGTCGTCGACAGCAGCCTCACGTATTGGCCGGGCGGGTGGCTGCGGCGGGTGAAGTAGGCCGGTTGGTGATCTCGCCGACAGCGTCGGTGTCCAAGCTGGCCGACATCGAACAGTCCACCCGGGGCACGTCGGTCGAGATCGGTGACGGGACGGTGATCGACGCCTTCGTGAAGATCAAACCCGTTGGCGGCGCCGGCGACGTCCGCATCGGCGCCGGCACCTACATCAACTCCGGGTGCGTGATCTACAGCGGCAACGGCGTCACGATCGGCGACAACGTCCTCGTCGCCGCCAACTGCACCCTGGCGTCGACCAACCACGAGTTCCGCAGCCGCGACCGGCTCATCTTCCAGCAGGGGTTCATGCCCAGCCGGGGCGGGATCGTGGTGGAGGACGACGTGTGGATCGGGGCCAACTCCGTCCTGGTCGACGGCGCGGTGATCCGGCGCGGCGCAGTGGTCGGCGCCGGCTCGGTCGTCGTCGGCGAGCTCGAGGCCTACGGCGTGTTCGTCGGGGTGCCGGCCCGCCTCGTACGCCGTCGGACATGACGATCACCGTCCTGGGTGGCTCGGGCTTCATCGGCTCCCACATCGTCCGCCAGCTCCGCGAGCTCGGGCTCCAGCACGACGCGCCGCCTCGCGGGACCGACCTCGCCGGTCGGCGACTAGGCACCGTTCTCTACTGTGCAGGGGTGACCGCGGACTTCCGGTCCCGCCCCTTCGAGACCGTCGCCGCCCATGTCACCTGCCTCGCCGATGTGCTGTCGAGCGCCGACCTCGAGTCCGTCGTGTACCTCTCTTCCTCCCGCGTCTACCGGCGATGTCCGTCGCCGGCGACGGAGGAGTCCCCGATCCCTCTCGACGCCCTCAATCCCGACGACCTTTACGACCTGACCAAGCTCACGGGCGAGGCGCTGGCCCTGGCCAGTGGCCCGCCGGCGTGCGTGCTGCGGCTGTCGAATGTGTACGGCACCGACGTAGGCTCGCCGAACTTCCTCTCCACCGTGATCCACGACGCGCTGGTGACGGGCAACGTCGTGTTCCGGACGTCGCTGGATTCCTCCAAGGACTACGTGAGCATCGACGACGTCGTCGCCGTGGTGCTGCAGGTCGCGGGCGGCGCCCGGGACCACGTCTACAACGTGGCCTCGGGAAGGAACGTTTCACATCGGGAACTGGCTGAGGCGCTGGTCGAGATCACGGGATGCCGGTTCAGCACCCAGCCCGGTTCGCCCACCCTGCAACCTCCGGAGATCAGCGTCCACCGGGCCAGCGACGAGTTCGACTTCCGTCCCGCATCGCTGCTAAACGAGCTTCCCGCCCTCGTCGCGTCGTACGGCCACGCACTCGAATCAGGGGCCCGGAGACGGTGACGTCGAGCCCCCGGGTGACCCTGGGCATGCCCGTCTACAACGGGGCGGCGGTCATGACGCGCGCCATCGATTCGCTGCTGTCGCAGACCTTCGGCGACTTCGAGCTCGTCATCTCCGACAACGCGTCCACCGACCGCACCGTCGAGATCGCGACCAGCTACGCCGAAAAGGACAGCCGTGTGCGCCTGGTCAGCTCTCAGGTCAAGCGGGGGGCGTCGTGGAACTTCAACCATGTCTTCAGGCAGGCGACCGGCGAGTACTTCGTCTGGACTGCCGCCGACGACTCCTGGGATCCGCGCTACATCGAGGCGTGCGTGGTCGAGCTCGATGCTTACTCGGAAGCGGTCGCCTGCGTGTCCCATATCCAGCCGGTCACCAGTACGGGGCGGCCTATCGGCCGGCCATACGGGGGAATGGCGATACGGGGCGCGAGCGTGCGGTCCCGCTGGCGGGCCGCGCTGCGGAACAGCCTGCTGCACTCGGCAACGTACGGCGTCATGCGCCGGGAGGCAATCGGTCGCACCCGCATGCTGCCCCCCTACGTCGGGAGCGACCACGTCTTCATGACGCAGGTCGCCCTCCAGGGCCAAGTCCTCGAAATCGCCGAGACGCTCTGCTACAAGCAGGTTCCCGACGAGGGCGAGGTGTACAAATCACACCTCGAACTCCTCCGGTATCTCGGCGGTACCGGCGGCGCCCCATGGTTGATCTGGCTGCGCATGACCAAGGAGCTGGTCGTCAGCCCCTTCCACGTACGACCGGAAGGCGCTCCTCTGCTGCTGCTTTCCGTCGATGCGGCGGCGAGCTATTTCTCGACCGGCGGATGGCGCAACGACGGCAAGCGGGCGGTCATTCGCATCCGCGACGCCGCACGATCCCGTACCCGCTGACTCATCTCCGGGCGACGAGGATGTCGCAGTCGTCGAGGGCGAGCGGGCCGAAGATCATCTCCCCGCCGCGGCGCGACGACGGCACGTCGCCGTAGCGGCCGACGAGCCGGCTGCCGGCGGCGACGCCCCGGATGACGCCCGAGACGGTGACCGGCTCGGCCCGCCAGTTGAGAAGGGTCAGGGCCGTCGTCGTCGCCGACCTGAGCACGAGGCCCTCGACCAAGGGCCGGTCGATCGAGACCGGGGGGACCACGCCGGCCAGCGCGACCGGCCGGGTCAGGTACGCCCGAAGGACGGCGCTCCAGCCCTCCGTTGCGGGACGTTGATTGGCCCCGGTTCCCAGCCCGGTCTGGAAATATCCCTGGGCCAGGAACGATGCGAAGTACACCCGGCGCCCCGAACCTACGGGCGCCACCACGACCGCAGGGTTGCCGTTGTCGGCGAAGATCGCCTCGACGACGGCGCCCTCGGCCCGCACGACCGTCCGCCAGGAATCCGGAGTGCCGGCGTTGGCGGAGTAATCGCCCTGTGACCCCTTCAGCGAGAAGAGCACCGGCGTGGTGGCGAGATTGGTCTGCGACTGCCGGGTATGGGCGGACTCGGTGACCTTGCCGATCACGGAAATACCAGTCGCCGGACTGTTGTAGCGGTCGAAGGCGCCGGCGCCGGGGAACGTGACGAGCGTGCCCCCGTTGGAGACCCAGGCCGAGATCACCGGGTGGTACTCGGCCGGGATGCACGGCGTGGTCAGATAGATCACCCTGTAACGCTTCAGGTGGGCCGCGTCGCCGAGATGGTCCTCGTCCATCCAGTCGCTCTCGATGTTGGCGTGGCTCAGGGCGGTGACGAGGGACAGCGCCTCGCAAAAGTAGTCCATCGTGGTCGTCCACCAGTTGCCCTGCGTTGAGTCGTTGACGTTAATGGCGCCGTTGAACATCATCGTCGACCGGGGCGCGACGACGGCTACCTCGGGATCCGGCGGCGCTCCGGCCAGCAGGTCGTCCTCGGTGTCGGCGAGCCAGGTCGAGAGCCGGTGATAGTCGGCGACGGCGTGCTGTCCGCTGAAGAGACCTTCGGCGCCCGTGCCGTCCTTGTTCACGTTCGCCGGGCCGAGCAGGTACAGCTGCATGCGGTCACACCCGCGTGCGGTGTTGACGAGCACCTTCTTGAGGAGTCCGCCCTTCAGCTTTCCGACGTTGGCGACCACGACCTCGTTCGAGAACATCTTCCCCGTCGGGTGGTCGCGGACGCACGACGCGGTCCGCAGCGCGTTGTTCGAAATGATGAACTCGGAGATGTAGTCGTCGACGCCGATCATTCCGGCCATTCGCCCCAGCTCGTGCCAGTCGTGGCCGATCTGTCCCTCGTCGGGGCCGGCGGAGCGCGTCACCAGTCCCTTCCACAGCATGCCGCTGTAGTTGTTGAGGCTCACCGCCGGCTGGATGCCGGGAATCGCCTGCCGGAGAGCGTCGGCGCAATCGGCGTACAGCCGGGAGGCGAGGTAGGGGAACCACCGCATGGACCAGTAGTAGAGGGCGCGCTCGGCCTCGGTCCCGTTCTCCTTCGACCGGCCCACCGGCCCCGGCACGGTCGCGAAGCCCGCCGGATACCCGACCGCGGCCGGGGTCAGCCCCGGCTGCGACGCCAGATAGTTCCAGAAACCGGCGAGGGTGTCCTGGCGGACGGCCTCGTCGCGCATCTTGTTGGCCGTCGCCGGTCCGAAGGGCTGGACGACCGCGTTGAGGACATCCGGCTGGAAATCGCTCGGCTCGTCGGCAATCTTGATGTGGGCGAGCGTGGCGACGTCCGGGTAGCCGGCGGCCTTGAAGCGGTCCACCTGGGACCGGGCCCACGCCCCGATGCCGGCGGCGTCGGGGACCTCGGGCGAGGCCCCTCCGGAGTTTGCCGGAGAGAAGGGGAACATGTAGCCGGGTGGGTTGTAGAGCCCGATCGCGAATCGGCGGATGCCGGACGCCCGCTGTATCTCCGCCGGCGGCCATGGCTCGCTGTGGGCCGTGACCGTGGTGGTTCCGAGCAGCCGCATGATCGCGTACAGCAGCTCCCACGATGTCCGGTCGAAGTCACCGGAATTTCCATTCTGGATCAGCTGAATGCGAGCGGGCCGCCGCGGCGGCGTGGGCTCCATTGCGACAATCCGCTCCTTGTAGCGCTGCAGGAACCGGGCCTGGGTCCACGCATGGGCGATCCCGTTCGCGTCCGTCACCGACGTGGGGAAGTTCCCGTCGGGCAGGAGCCGGAACGCCATCACGCCGAAGTACGGGACCGCCGCACCGTTCCACGCCGCAGGTGCGAACAGCCGGGCGGTGTACGGCGTCTGCGCGCCGTTCTCGGTGACCGTAATGGTGCCGGCGATCTCAAGGGTGTCGCGGAATGGCTGCGCCGACTGGCAGACGACGCCCACCATGGTCGAGTGCCAGAGGTTGGTGAAGGAGTTGTTGAGCACCGGCGCATACGCGGCGTCGGTGACGCTCAGCACCGCCTGGTCAGCGATCAGGGTTGCAGTCGCGCCTCCGGCGACGTCCTGCTTGGGCGACACGTTCTGGCCCTCCATGGCCTGGCCGAACCTGGCGATCCAGAAGCTCGACGGCGCGCCCGGGTCCGGAGGTGCGCCGTCGACGGACACGACCCTTGCCGTGAGCGTGAAGGTCGGATAGCCGACGCCGGTGCGCGGCTGCCCCGGCTGTTCGTCGGGCAGGCGATAGACGGAAGGGCCCGCGTCCTCCGGAGTGGGGGGCTTCGGGGCAGGGGAGTCCCTGCCGAACCATACGGCGAGGCGGGCGGCCGGCACCACCGCCGCTGCGCCCAGGAGGGCCAGCACTTGTCGTCTCGTGAACTGCACGACTGACCCTACTTCATCGCCAGGCCTTGGCCCGTCGGAAGGGCTAAAATATGGAATCCCAGGCTGGCGCCGAGGCGGTCGGCGTTCGCACGCGATTCCTCGTAGCCGGGAAACCCATAGTCGTCGAGAATCACTATGCCGCCGGACACGAGGGCCAGATGACGAACGGCCGCCTCCTCGGCTTGGGCGTTGTTCATGTCGATGTGCAAAAACGCTATCGGCTGTTCGGGGATCTCAGACAGGGTGCCGGGCACCCGACCCACGACGAGGCAGACGCCCGGCCATTCCTCGAAGTTTTGCGCAACCTTCTCGGCGCTCTCCGCGTAGTTGATGCATACCGGCCCGTCCTGAACGCCGCTTTCGTTGGGCATGTGGGACTCGAAAGTATCGAACAAGAAAAAAGGCCGGTCGGTCCATCGCAGGAACTCACAGATGCCCGAAGCCATGAAGCCGCGTGCCGATCCGCACTCCACGAAGGCTCCCTCGAGCTTCGCCGACTTTCGGGCGGCCCAGATCATGGTGTGGAGCCGCCATTCGAGCCCGAGGTCCGCGCCGGTGGCCGTGCACGCCCGCTGGTACGACCGCTGGAAGTCGGCATCGTCGAGGAACGGTTGGGCGTGCTCGGTCCACAAGCCGTCAGACCGGTACCAACGAACCTGCGAGCGGGGGAGCCACTCGAGCCGTTCGTTCGTCCACGGATTCCGGTTGAAGAGCTCTACCCCTCGTGCGATGGCGGAATGAGCTGCAGAGCGGAGCATCCCATACCCTAAGCCTCGACTGTTCATCCGACCTCGGGGACCGACGGAGTCGCGCGGCATTCCAGCATGATCCCGGCCACGATGGGTGGCGATTGCGGGGCGGGCGCGGTTGGCCAGGAGCTTGGGGGTGTTGGTCAAGGTTGATGCGCCTCGATGAAGCCCTCTTGGCTGGCGCGAAGCCCGAGTCCTCATTCAACACAGAGCGGCGCGCAGCCGGCCGAAGGCGGCGTCGAGCTGGTCGGCCTACGGCCATGCGTCGTCGATGCGCAGATACAGGGCCCGGCCGCGGCGGGCGAGGCGGGCGGCGACGTGCAGGAACTGGTAGCGCAGCGTCGCCGGTTCGGCGCGCGCCAGGGCGCCGTCGAGGCACACCGCCGCGGTCCACGCCACAGATCCTGGGCGACCAGGACAAGAGCCAGCCACGCCTCGTTGCGCACGAAGTCTTCGAACGGAGGTTGCGAAGCCCACACGCTTGGCCGCCCGGATGCGGTCTTCGACCCGGGCGTGGCGGCGCTGGGCGCAGCTCCAGGGGAGGTGGTGCTCCGGGCGAGTCGGTGATAAAGCACGTGTGGCGGAACCCCGTGCCGATGTCGAACAGCGACAGCTGGGCACCGGGATGGGGGCGTTCCCGGCGACAGACGAGCCGCGTCCCCGGTGGCCAGGTCCCCAGGTCGACCAGAGCGGTCAACTCGATCACCAACGCCCCGGGCGGTGCCTGCCGTCGCGCTCGACGGCGGGCACCCAGTCCTCCTCCTGGGCCAGCAGCAGGGCATCGCGCACGCGGCCGTCGACGTCGAAACCAACGGAAAAGCCGATATTGCGCTCCACCAGGGCATCGACGAAGCCGTGGGTGGCCTCGGCGGAGTCGGCTCGCGCCAGGATGGGATGGACGACTGAACCGGTATCGTCGCCTGCGCGGTGACCGCGCCTGCCACGCGAAGGGGAGCTGGGCAAGGGCGGCGTCGAGCATCTTCACGTGATCGGTGGCGGTGTTGGCCCCGGCGTTTCCCGGCCGCAACATGGCGGCCAGGGCCTCGCCCGTCTCGTCGCACCACCCGCCGAGAGGATGGAAGCCGAACCCTCGCTTGTAGGTAAGCGCCGCGTCTTGTTTGTCGGAGTGGGCATCGACGAGGGCGGCGTCGAAGTCCAGGGTCGCCGGCGCCGCCCCGGCCGCCCCACACTGTTGCCCGGGCCACGGCCCGTGCGACGTCGATGCGTCGCAGCTCGGTGGCGTTGACAGCCTCGATGGCCCGCCAGGGCCGTGGCGTGGGAGGCGGCCGCGCCAAACAGCACCTCTTGGTTTCGCAGCACGGCCAGCTTGGACAGGCGGTCGGGGCCATCCGCGATGGCCACCGCCATGTGGGTGAGCACCACGCCGGGATCGTGGGTGTGCCCAGAGGATCCCGCAGTCGCCCATCGCCACCGACAACGCCTCGGTGAGCCCCGAGCGGTCGGCCAGCTCGGCCAATAGCCCAGTATCCGCGTGGGAGAAAGGACCCTCACCGTCGGTGGTCACCCTTGCGCGGCGGACGGACTGACTACGTGCACCTTCAAGGAGCGCTCCTCCTTGGGTTGTTCGTGTGCCTTGAGAACACACATTCTCCCAGGTCAGGAGCGCTTTCCGCGGAGCTACGGGCAGCTCTTCAGGGAGCCGCGCGAACAAGCGAGGCTAGGGCGAGGGCCCGCCCCCTCCTTCGGCCGGAGGCGATTGCCCGTGGTCTTTGGTTGGGCCTCTCATTGCTTTCCTCGACCTTGCAGGTACTCGATGGGACCGCCATTTGCGCGGCTGGCGGTCCGTTTCAGTCGCTGTCGGTGCACGGAGACGCGCATTGATGGGCCATTGGTCCTGCCTCGTGTGAGCCATACGGGACCGGGCCTTGCGAGCCGCCTTCCTGCTCCGGTGCTCCACGGGACACCTTGTTCCCCAGTCCTTGGACGCCGAGAGTTACCCACAGCTGCTTGGCCGTTGCTCCAGCTGCTACATGCTACGGGTACTGCCCGCAAGGAGGAGGGTGCGCGTTCCTTCTTGCTCGAGGTAGGCACATCGAAGGCAGCCCGTGTCCGATCGATCTGATCCCCGCATGTGAAGGTGGGTCTCGGGGTCGGCACCAGGACGGTCGGGTCGGACCCTCGTGGCGTCAGTCGATGAGGCCTGCGAACTGCGAAAGCCTCGCAGGCGGGATGAACACGTAATTGTCCTCGACCACGTCAGCGATCGTGTGAATCTCCTGTAGCGGAGGGGAGGACTCGTTCAGATACCGGAACAGCCGGTACTCCTTGGCGAAGAAGAACGACGTGAGGTCCTCGACGCTGAGCCCGAAGCCTTCGAGGTACCAGGGGTTGATCTCGCAGACCACGCTGGGCCGGTGCCGGTCGATGATGTCCTCCGCTCCCCGCAGCGCCGACAGCTCGGCTCCCTCGATGTCGATTTTCACGAACGACAACCGCTCCAAGGCGGGGAGGAACTCGTCGAGCGCCACGATGTCTGCCGAGATCTCCGTCGTGTACGACCAGCGGACCTGCTGCTCGCTGCCGGGGCGGCCGTCGTCGTCCCGGCGAGTCCCGAGGTGCACGAGCCCGGCGGCGATGCCGCCGGATTCCTGGAGCGGGGCTCGGAAGGTGACCCGGTCCTTGCGCTCCCCACAGCCCACCGGATGCAGCTCGGCGTTCCGGAACCCCAGCACGGTCCTGACCATGCGCAGGCACTGGTAAGTGAACGGGATGGGCTCGAAAGCGAGGACGCGTCCGGCCGGCCCGACCCGGCGGGAAAGGTGGTAGGTCCACAGGCCGAAGTTGGCGCCGATGTCGATCACGACATCGCCTGGGGCGACTGCGTACCGGATGAGGTCGAGCTCCGGCTCGGTCCACTTGCCGTTTCGGATGTCCCACGCCACGGCGCCGACCTGAAGGAGCCGGTAGCCACCCGTCCGCTGAAAGCGCGACAAGGGCCGCTTCACAATCTTGCGGAAGGCCGAGTCAGCGGACATATCGGGGATTCTTAGCACTTGGCACCCGGCTTCCGGTACCCCCGCAAACCCGATCGACCCGGTAGGGTCCGCCCGATGATCCGGAGGATTGAAGTGCCGTGAGGGCGCTGTTCGTGGTGCCGTACCCGCTCGACACCGTTCCCGGTCAACGCTTCCGTTTCGAGCAGTGGCTCCGGCTCCTGCCCGAGGGAGCGCTCACGGCCGACGTCCGACCCCTCCTCAGCAAAGACGCCTTCG
>JBBSHU010000074.1:0-14047 GCA_038232455.1 Acidimicrobiales bacterium | reverse complement strand
CAGCGGGAGCCCAATCTCTTCGCCCACTGGACCTTCGCCTCACCCACCTCCAGCCGGCCTGTTGGAGCCGTATGACGGGAGACTGTCACGTACGGTTCTCCGAGAGCCGGGGGGTGCGATTCCCCCCGGCCACTCACCAGAGCCCATCTTCATCCTTCACGTCGGCAAGCGCCACGTGTCCACCGACCAGGTGCATGTAGAGAGTCGTGGTGTCGGCCCACAGATCGAAACCGGGCTGATCGCGGATGACCTTATGCCCGGCCAGGGTCAACGCCCGGCCCGTGGCGTCCCGGAACCAGAGCTGGTAGAGCATCCGCTTGTCGTCGGGGTCGGCCTGGTCGACGAACAGGTTGAACAGCCCCTGCTCGACAGCGAGGCGGCCGCCCAGGGCCTCGCATCCCACCCAACCCTGGGACATGGCTGCATGCTTGGGATCGACGACGAAGCGGTTGAGATCCTCGACCGTGATCGTCAGGTGGAACATGAGGTCGTTGCCTTGCTCCCGCCCCTGGCACTCGCCCGCGTGGTGGTCGACGCTGTCGAAGCCGACATGGCCGTTCATTTCCTCGGTGAAGCTCACCGTGGCGGCTCCCCGGGAGCGTCGGTCGTCGGCTTGGGCGAGCTCGTCGGGCCCGGGAAGGTCAACGCTTTGCTGGGCGCACCAGCGCCGGCCTGCCTGCACGCCCAGCTCGACGGCCGCCCCGAAGCGGTCCTGGGTGAGGTTCAACAGGTAGTGCAGTGGCACCTCGGCCCGCAGGAGCTTGACGTCGACGTGCCGGCCGAACTCGCCCTGCTCGCCCCTGGCGACGGTGTCGTTGTTGCGTTCGATGCGGGCCAAGTCGGCGCGGAGCTTGCCGTTGGCCATCGCCTCGATCTGCTGGAAGTAGTTGGCTACGAAGCCGTTGCGCCACTCGCCCCGCTCGCTCACCGTCCAGACCACCCACAGTTCGTCGGCCCCGTGGTTGACGATGGCTTCGACCAGGTTGGCGTCGGTGACGAATACGGCGTCGATGTAGATGTCGTCGTTGATGCGCACGGGTGGGAACCACATTGGGAGGGAAACGGCCGAGATCAGCCGGTCCTCGTCCATCTCGTCGGGCGGCACGACCTCCTGCCGGTGGTGGGAGAAGTTGTAGAGGTTGAAGGTGGCCTCGCGGGTTGTCGAGCGGATGTCGGGCCAGCTCAATGCCCAGCCGGTGAGCACGTTTCGGCGGTACCGCCCCATGCGCAGCATCGACTCGCCGAACGGAAGGTGCAGCAGCGCGCCCAGGTTGGGATCGAGGGCCCGGATAGGCCGGTATGTACGCCAGTTGTCGGCGATCTGGGTCCCGCTCATGCCCTGGCACCACATGGCCAGATTGAAGACGCCACCGCTGGCCCCGTCGGCGTGGTCGAACTGGACCTTGGCCTCGTCCAGCCACACCTGTAAGACGCCGGCCTGGAAGGCAACCTTCACCCCGCCGCCGGCCATGATCAGTGAGCGCCGACGTTGGTCGTGCATCGACACCTCCGAGCCTGGCTGATGCGATTCGCGAAAGGCTATGCCGTCACCCTTCCACGACTCAGGCGGCGGCGGCCCTCCGGATGGTGCGGAAGTCGCTGGCCAGGTTGGCGTCGAGGATGTAGGACCACGGCATCAGGAAATAGCCGCCGATGCCCCAGTCGGCACCCCAGGAATTTCGGACCAACGCATAGTTTGGCTCGGCGCGGAGATACCCGACAGCCAGGACCTCGTGGCCGCCCACCACCTTGTCTCCACGGGAGGGCATGGGAACCATTCCGGTCTTGGCGACCTCGGGGCCCTCGAAGGAGTCGTACACGGTGAACCCGAAGGCGATGGTCTGGCGGTTGGAGAGCACGGCCTTCATCGAGTCGAGGTTGCGGGGGACGGACCGGTAGTTGTCGATCTTGTGGGCGGCGGCCTCGTCGGCCAGGGTGGCGGGTGGTTCGTCGTCGAACTGGGACGTGACGTAGGGCCAATCTTTCTCCAGCGGCACGCCGAGGGTCTTGCAGACCTTGAAGCCGTCCCGACCGAAGGCCCCGGTGTCCTGGTCGGCTGGTGAGCCCTCGATCTTGCGCTCGTAGTAGTAGATCCACAGGCGCGACAGCGTGCCGGGGTCGGACCCTTCGAGCATGGCGTCGTACTCGACGGCCGCGCCCACGGCATTGGCCGTGCAGCTTCCCAACTGGCCCTGGTCGAACACCGGCGGCAGGTCGCTGCGAGGGTCGACCTCGTCGACCACGGGCAACTCGGAGGCGTCGGCGATGTGGTCGCGCAGATCGGGAAGCGACGGCTTCCATCCGTACCGGCCGATCTTCCGCACCTGCATCCCGGCATTGTCGGCTGCGTCAGGCATGTCCCGCTCCCCCGTCGATGTGCCGACCGACGCTAGGCAGACCCAGGACGACTGTCAACGGGTGGACAATGGAGGTCGTGAACGAGCCTGAGACCTTCGACGTGGTGGTGATCGGTGCCGGTCCTGCCGGCGAGAACGTGGCCGGCCGGTGTGCCGAGAACGGCCTGTCGGTCGCGGTGGTGGAGCGGGAGCTGGTGGGTGGTGAATGTTCCTACTGGGGCTGCATACCGTCGAAGGTGCTCGTACGGCCGGGAGACGCGCTGGCTACGGCCCGCCGGGTGCCCGGCGCAGCGCCAGCCGTCACCGGTGACGTCGATGCCACGGCGACGTTCGCGCTTCGAGACGCGTTCACGTCGAACTGGGACGACAGTGGGGCGCTGCCGTGGCTGACCGAGCGAGACATCGAGATCGTCCGCGGTGCCGGGCGGCTCAGCGGTGACCGCAGCGTCGACGTCGAGGTGGCGTCGGGGTCTTCGCGCCGGCTGGTGGCGCGCCGGGCCGTGGTGATGGCGACCGGCACGGCGGCCTCGCTGCCACCCATCCCCGGCCTCGCCGACGCCCGGCCCTGGGACAACCGCGACGTGACGTCGGCCAAGGAGGTGCCGCGCCGGCTGTTGGTGATCGGCGGCGGTGCCATCGGGCTGGAGATGGCCCAGGCCTTCCGGCGCCTCGGCGCCGAACAGGTCGTCGTCATCGAGGCCGCCCCTCGCCTGCTCGTCCGGGAGGAGCCGTTCGCGGGCGACGAGGTCGGGGCCGCTCTCCGGGCCGAAGGCATCGAGATCCATGTTGGCGTCACCGTCGGCGAGGTGCGTCGCACCGGCGACGGCCCGGCCACCATCGTCCTCGACGGCGGCGCCGAGCTGATTGGCGAGAACTGCTGGTTGCCGCCGGACGTCGCCCCGCCACCGGCGACCTGGGCCTCGAAACGGTCGGCCTCGAACCCGGCCGCTTCGTCACCGTCGACGACCAGTTGCGGGCTACCGGGGTCGAGGGTGGCTGGTTGTACGCCATCGGCGACTGCAACGGCCGGGCCTTGCTGACCCACATGGGCAAGTACCAGGCCCGCATCGCCGCCGACGTCATCCTGGGCAAGGACGCGACCGATCTGGCCGATCATGGCGTCGTCCCCCGGGTGACCTTCACCGACCCGCAGGTGTGCGCCGTTGGGCTCACCGAGGCCCAGGCGCGGGACACCGGCATCGATGTCCGCGTGGTCCGCTACGCCACGGGCGGCGTGGCCGGCGCCTCGGTGTTGGGCGACCGGTTCCCGGGGAGCAGCCAGCTCGTCGTCGACGAATCGCGCCAGGTGATCGTCGGTGCCACGTTCGTCGGGCCCGGTGTGCAGGAGCTGTTGCATTCCGCCACGGGTCGCTATCGTGGGCGAGGTGCTACTCGAGCGGCTGTGGCACGCGGTCCCCTCGTTCCCCACGGTGAGCGAGGTCTGGCTCCGCCTCCTCGAGGCCTACGGGCTGTGACCGGGCTTCGAGGCGTCAGCGGTGCTCGGGGTTGGCGAAGTCGAACCGGCAGCCGGCGTCCCATTCGGCACGCTGGTTCCCGTGGGCCGGCATGCCGCCGGCGTCTTTCATCATGCGGGCCACGTGGAGCAGGTTCCACGTCATGAACGTGGTGTTGCGGTTGGTGAAGTCGTTCTCGGGGCCACCAGATCCGGGGTCGAGGTAGGAGGGACCGGGGCCCGCCTCGCCGATCCATCCCGAGTCGGCCTGGGGAGGGATGACGTAGCCGAGGTGCTGGAGCGAGTAGAGGACGTTCATGGCGCAGTGCTTCACCCCGTCCTCGTTTCCGGTCACCAGGCATCCGCCGACCCTGCCGTAGTAGGCGTACTGGCCGGCTTGGTTGAGCTGGGACGAGTTGCCGTAGAGGCGCTCGATCACCTTGGTGCACTCGGACGACTTCTCGCCCAGCCAGATGGCCGTGCACAGGACGAGGATGTCGGCCGACATCACCTGTTCGAAGATGGCCGGCCACTCGTCGCGGTCCCAGCCGTGCTCGGTCATGTCCGGCCACACACCGGTAGCGATGTCGCGGTCGACAGCGCGCACGACATCGACCGTGACTCCCTGACGGCGCATGATCTCGATCGAGCGGTCGGCCAGGCCCTGGGTGTTGGAGATCTCGGGCGAGCGCTTGAGCGTGCAGTTGACGAACAGGGCACGCAGGTCGCTGAAATCCCACTGGCTCTGTGCGCAGAGTTGCTCCGCCTTGGGTGACAGCTCGGTCATTGTTCTCCTCCAGGTGGCGCGGCGCCCCGCAGGTCGGGCTGGAATTGTGCACCCGAGGCCTCGCCGTGACAAGGGCCGACGGCAGGTCGGCGATTCAACCTCCCCGTTGGCGGGGTAGGGGCCAGCGATGGGCTGGAAGCGGGCGGAGGACGTCCTCATGCAGAAGCTGGTCGGCAAGGGTGCGAAGAAGGGGTCGACCTGGGTCGGTCGCGCCGGTGACGTCGCCAAGCAGCCGCCAGTGTGGGCGGGGATTGCGGGCGCCCTGGCGTTGACCGGCCCCCGAGGCCGCCAGGCCGCCCTCCGCGGCGGGCTCTGCTACGTCGGGGCATCCTTGGCTCACCTCCCGGTCAAGGCGATCGTCCGCAGGCGCCGCCCACCCGGTGCGAGCAGCCACACCAAGGTCGGACCGCTGACGTCGTCGTTCCCATCCGGGCACTGTGCCAGCGAGCTGGCCTTCTCGTTGGGGGCGGCCCAGGAGCTTCCCGCGTTGTTCATCCCCCTGTACGCAGCAACCCTGGTGTCGGAGTGGTCTTTGGTCCGCAGCCGCAGTCACTACCCGAGCGACGTCTTCGCCGGAGCCGGGCTGGCGGTGGCTGTCGCCCTGGTGGCATGGAAGCTCTGGCCGCCGGTGCGGTCGGCCGCCGACGACGATGGTGAGTCGCCTGGAGCGGAAAACGCCTGAGCTGTCCGTCGAGTCCTTTAGCTCTATGCTCACCCTGGCGGGAATGGTCCGGTTTAGGGAAACGGGGGAGCACATGGAGCGCAGGCTCAGTCGTCGTATCGGTGTTTCGACCTTGGCCGGGCTGCTCTCGGCCACTGGGCTCATGGCGGCCATCGTCGCCCAAGCCCCACCCGCTATGGCCATGGTGGCGTGCGGCGAAACGATCACCGTCAACACCACTCTCGATGCCGACGTCGGGCCGTGCCCGGCCAACGGCATCATCATCGGCGCCGACGGCATCACGCTCGACCTCAACAGCCACCAGGTCTTCGGGACGACGACCTCGGGCGAAGGGGCGGGCGTTCTCGTCAGCAGCCACAGCAACGTCACCGTCAAGAACGGCAACGTGCGCCTCTTCGACGGGGGTGTCCTCATCCGCAACGGCGGCCACAACGTGGTGACGGGCATCACTGCCCAGGACAACATCGGTCTTTCCAATCTCGGTGACGGAATCGCCATCGAGGGCTCCAGCGACAACTCGATCCTCAACAACACCGCGGCCACCAACGGGCCATTTTCCGGCATTGCCATCTATCAGAATGCCGACGGCGACCATGGCTTCCCGACTGCCCCCGCGATCAACAACCTCATTCAGGGCAATCGCGTTCTCAACAACACTGCGTGTCGTCCAGGCGGGGGCATTTGCGACAACGACGGCGTCCGCGTGGAGCCCGGCGTCTCACCCGGCAACACCATCGACGCAAACACCATCACGGGCAACGGCCTCGACGGTATCTCGATCTTCGGCCAGACCAGCGGAGTCACGATCACCAACAACAAGCTCAGCCTCAACGGTTTCCTCGGCGCCGTACCCGGCGACGGGATCCGCATCTTCGGGTACGCGAACACTGTCTCCGGCAACCGGTCGCTCAACAACAAGGCCGGCGGAATCAGCGTGGGCAGGCGGACCACGGCAGGGCCCGGCGATCTCCCGGCACCGAACGCTCGCGACAACCAGATCTTCAACAACACGGCCACCGGCAACGGAGTGTGGGATCTGTGGGACTCCTTCGCCTCCGCCCCGTGTGACAACAACCTCTGGACCGGGAACCGCTACGTGAAGGCCTCGCCGGTGTGCACCACCGCCGGCGGAACGCAGATCCAGCCGCCCCTTGACGACTTCGACAACGACGGACAGACGAACATCAGTGTGTTCCGGCCTTCGACCGCCACCTGGTACGTGAAGGGAACGGGCACCAATCCCGACACCACCGTCACCTGGGGCACCGGCACCGACATCCCCGTGGCCGCCGACTACGACGGCGACGGTCGTACCGACGTGGCCTTCTTCCGTCCCTCCAACGGCATCTGGTACATCAAGCTGACCACCGGGGGCGAGTCCTTCGTCCAATGGGGCGCACAGGGCGACATTCCGGTGCCCGCCGACTACGACGGCGACGGCAAAGCCGACTTCGCCGTCTTCCGTCCCTCAAGCGGCACCTGGTACCTGAAGCGCGCCAACGGGCTCGAGTTCTTCACCTCCTGGGGCGCACAGGGCGACATCCCGGTGTCGGCTGACTACGACGGCGACGGCAAGGCCGACATCGCCGTCTTCCGCCCCACCAGCGCAACTTGGTACATCCTGAACTCGGTGGGCGGTACAACGGCCACCCAGTTCGGTACCGCGGGCGACATCCCTGTCCCCGCCGACTACGTGGGTGACGGCAAGACCGAGCTCGCCGTCTTCCGGCCCTCTACCAGCACGTGGTTCGTTGCCGGCGGTCCCAGCGTGAACTGGGGCACGACGGGCGACATCCCTGTCCCCGGCGTCTACTCCGGCTCCGGGAAGGCGAGTATCGCCGTCTTCCGCCCCAACACGGGAACCTGGTTCGTGATGGGCGACGGAAACTTGGTCGTCCCGTTCGGGATCAACGGTGACCAGCCTCTCCCGCTCCCGTCGGCGGTCCGCCAGGTCTTCTTCATGTAGTCGTGTGGCCCCAGGCCGCCCGGTAGGCGGCCTGGGGGAATGCCCTCACTTCCTCGTGGGGGCATTGCTGGGCCGTGGCCGCACCGCTTTACTCGTGCCATGAACCAACAGACGAACCTCATTCGTGAGCCCGACCGGATGCCGACGGGCAAGGTCGAAGCTAGTGAGGGCTCTGCCCTGAGGGTGGTAATCGTTGCCCTGATGGGCTTCGGCATCTACGGCTGCATGACGGGCGCGGCGAGCACCGCGGGGTACCTGATCACCGTGTCGGCGGTCGCGGCGATCATCTGGCTGTTCCGTGGGATCGCGGTTCCCCGGCCGCTGGCTTTGGCCTTGGCCGCGTTGGCCGTCCTGCACCTGGCGGGGGGGCTGGTGAGGGTGGGCGACGACGTCCTCTACAACGCCTCACTCGGTGCCCACGCCTTCCGCTACGACCACTTCGTGCACGCCTACGGCTCGTTCGTGGGCACCCTGGCGTTGTGGACGCTCCTGGGCCCGGGCGCCGCCGATCACCTCGATCGACACGTCCTGATTGCAGTGTGGGTGCTCGCAGGCCTCGGCCTCGGCGCCATCAATGAGACGGTCGAGTTTCTTTCGACGGTGGCACACCAGGGGGCCCACGTCGGGGGTTACACGAACACCGGTTGGGACCTGGTGTCCAATGTCGTCGGCGCTCTCGCCGCCGGCCTGGTCATCGCTCGCACGCGCCACGCCGGCGATCGGCTGACGGCCTTGCATCCCGCGTGAACCCGAGGTTGCGGTTGGAGCGACTTCTTGCCGGCGCCATCACCATGTACGGCGCGGCTGCAGTCGTCGCCGGTGTCAGGCGGCCTTGATCCGGTAGAGGCCGTCGGCGGCGAGGAGGTACAACTCGCCGGCGGCGTCCTCTCCGAACGAGAAGATGGCGTGGCTGGCCCCCACGTTCAGCTCCTTCTGGTCGACCATCTTGCCGTCGGTCTGGACGAGACCCCATACCTTGCCCGAGCAGTAGTCGCCGTAGACGTAGGTGCCTCGCAGGGCGGGGATGCCCACGCCCCGGTACACGTAGCCGCCGGTGACGGCGCAGTTGGCGTTGTCGTGGGTGTACTCGACGATCGGGAGCACCCCGTCCGGGGGGTTGGTGCCGTGGAACGGGTGGGTGGCGTCCATCAGGCTCCAGCCGAAATTCGCCCCGGCGGCGTCGGCCGCAGTGCGGTAATCGATCTCCTCCCAACGGTCCTGGCCCACGTCGCCGATCCAGAGGTCGCCGTTCTCTCGGTCCCACGTGAACCGCCAAGGATTTCGCAGGCCCCACTCGTAGGTCTCGGGCACCACGCCTGCCCGACCCACGAAGGGGTTGTCCGGGGGAACGGTGTATGCGTTGTCGCCCGAGGGCGTCGGGTCGATGCGCAGGATCTTCGAGAGTGGCGTCCCCAGGTTCTGGCCGACCATGTTCGGGTCGCCCTCGCTGCCGCCGTCGCCCAGGCCGATGTAGAGCATGCCGTCGGGCCCGAATGCCACCTCGCCGCCGTTGTGGTTGGGAAAGGGTTGGTCGACCGACAGCACCACCCGGCGGCTGGCGAGGTCGGCTTTCCCGTCGTCGAACGCGTACTCCACCACCTGGGTGTCGCCGGCGGGGTCGGTGTAGTCGACATAGATCTTGGCTCCGTCCTTGGAGAAGGCCAGGCCTAACAGGCCTTGTTCGCTGCCGGTCGAGACCAGACGCGACAGGTCGAGGACGGGAGTGGCGTCGACCGACGTCTTGGCTCCCGTCTGGCCGTGCACGACGCGGCGCACCCGCCCCTTCTTCTCGGCCACGTACAGGGCATCGTCGTCGGGGCGCACGGCGATGGCGATGGGCCCGGCCAGCCCGTCGATCTTGGCCAGCTTCAACTGCACGGCCTTCAGGTTGGGGCCCGGCCCGGCGAGCCCGGCCGTAGTCGACGGCGTCAAAAGGCCCGCCTTTCGATCGCCGCCGCTCTCGCATGCGCCAGCTGCTAGGCCAACCGCGACCAGGACTGCCGCCAGACGGACGCGTGCCGTCATCGGGTGAGGGGACGGATGAGACCCTCCTGGGTGACGGAGGTGGCCAGGCGGCCGTTGCGGGTGAAGATCGATCCCCGGGCGAAGGCTCGGGCGCCATGGCCCGACGGGCTCTCCTGTTGATCGGGCAGCCCACCGTCGGCCCGCATCCATATCTGCTGGCAGGCGTGAAGGCCCCTTCCCGGCTCGCGCGCGAACGGGTGGGAGGTGACGTAGCGGATGTCGATGGCGTGGTCGCGGTCGGCAATGCCAGCGAGCTGATCGCGCCAGGGAGCCAACTGCTCGGCCCGGGTGGGCAGGTCCTCGGGATCGGGGACCTCGGGCATCGTCACCTGGTAGGCCCGCTGGCGGTCGTCGTCGGGGCTCAACCCCCGGAAGACGTCGACCTCGATGGTCTCCAAATCGAGCAGTTCAACCAGCCCGTCGAGTGCCTTGGTCACCCGCCCATCCTGGCAGGGTCGGACGACGACGCCGAGGCACGGAAGAGGCCCGATGCCTGGCCGGTACCGCAAAGAGTGTCGTTGGCCAGCACGACGGCGGCGGCCGAGTAGGTCGTGCGCTCGCCATCCGGGAAGTGGACGCGTTCGGGGTGGACCATGCCCGTGAAGTAGCTCCCGTCGTAGTGGCGCAACTGTCGGGTTGCGGCCAGCAGGCGATGTCCCCACCCCTCGTCTCCGGCGGCCACATGGGCCATGGCGCACTCGGCCGTCTCGGCTGTGGTCACCCACGGTCGGTCGGCCACGCACCGGGTGCCCAGGTCGCCGAGCAGGAACCGGCTGTGGCCGTCGGCCAGGCGGGTGCGGGCGGAATGGCCCCGCACCGCCCCAGCCAGCACCGGGTAGTACCAGTCCATGGCCCAGCGGTCCTTGGGCAGGAACGCCTGAGGGCGCTCGGCCACGGCCCGACCCAGCGCCTCCGCCGCCAGTTCCCAGTCGGGCCGTTGGTGGCCCAGGCGGTCGGCCATCGCCAAGGCACGGCGCAGGCTGAAGAACGTGCTCGACGAGGCGGTGAGGAGGGCGAACGACCACGGGGTGCCGTCGGCGTGGCGGGCCCACAGGACCTCGCCGCCTGGTGTCTGGAGGCCGAGCACGAACCCCACGGCCCGCTCCACCACCGGCCACATCTCGGTCAGAAACCCGGTGTCGCCGGTGGTGAGGTAGTGGTGCCAGGTGCCGGTGGCGACGTAGGCCGACACGTTGGCGTCGAGGGTCGTCTCCTTCACCCGGGCGCCGGTGAGGTAGTACTGGTGCCAGGCGCCATCGGCGCGCTGGGTGGCGGCCAGCCATTGATAGGCCGCCTCGGCTTCGGCTCGTCGGCCGCCCACATCAAGGGCCATGGCCGCCTCGACGTGATTCCACGGATCGGCGTGTCCGCCGACGAACCATGGCACCATCCCGTCGGCGAGTTGGACGGCAGCGATCGATTCCACCGTGGCCGCCACCTCGTCGGCCGCAAGTGCCCCGGCAAACCCCGCGCCGGCGTCGGGTACCGGCCTCACCGGGCGCCGCTGAGAACGACCGCGGGCGGCGCTTGCGCCGCGGGCAGCGTTGTCGGCCTGACCATCGGCTTCTCCAGGTACAGCACCAGGCTCTTGCCCACGACGGGGTTGAGGGCCCGTTCCAGCATTCGCACAGGACGGGGCCGGGTGGTGATGTCCCAGACGAGGAAGCGGTGGTAGACGCGCACGGGTAGGGCGTCGTCGCGAGCGACACCCACGAGGCACCGCAGCCACCAGTAGGGGGAGTGCAGGGCGTGGGCGTGGTGTGCCCCGGTCATGGTCAGCCCCGTGGCCTGCAGTCGCCTGGCCAGTTGACCGGCCCGGTAGATGCGGACGTGGCCGCCCGACACCGCCGGGGCGTGGTAGTCGTCGGCCAGGGCCCAGCACACCTGTTCGGGAAACCAGCGGGGAACAGTGACGGCCATGGTGCCGCCGGGCCGGAGCACCCGGGCCAGCTCGGCCATCGCCGTCACGTCGTCGTCGAGATGCTCGAGGACCTCGGCGGCTACGACCCGGTCGAACGTGTCGTCGGCGAACGGGAGGGCTACGGCGTCGCCACCGACGGCGGTGCCGAGGGCGATGGAGGGCGCCTCGCCGGCCAGGCGCATAGCGCCGAGGAGGCCGGTCACCGCGCCGGTCTCGGCCGCCGAGCGGTCCAAGGCCACCACGTGGGCACCCCGGCGGTGGGCCTCGAAGGCGTGCCGGCCACCACCACAGCCCAGGTCGAGCATCCGATCGCCGGCCGCCAGGCCGAGCCGGGCGAAGTCGACGGTCAGCACGGCGGGGCGCTGGACCTTTCCGCCAGTGCCCGCCGGTACTGGGTGACGGTGGCGCGGGCGGTGGCCGGCCAGGTGAAGCGGTCGAGGACCCGCTTCCGCCCGGCGGCTCCGACACGGGCCCGCCGGTCGCCATCGTCGAGGAGGCTCCCGATGGCCGCAGCCAGGGCGCCGGGGTCGCCCGGGGGTACCAGGAGAGCGGTGTCGCCGTCGCTGCCCACCACCTCGGGAAGGGCACCGCCCGTGGTGGCCACGAGAGGCACGCCGCACGCCATGGCCTCGATGGCGGGCAGCGAGAAGCCCTCGTAGAGGGACGGCACCACGGCCACCTCGGCCTCGGCGTAGAGCTCGACCATGCGGCGATCGTCGACCGCCCCCTCCAGGCGCACGGCGTCCTCCAGGCCCAGGCGGGCGATGGTCGCAGGCACGGCGCTGCCCTGGCGGGGCTGGCCCACCACCACCAGCTCGGCGTGGCACTCGGTCCGCACCTTGGCCACCGCCTCGATGAGGGGCAGCAGTCCCTTGAGGGGGACATCGGCGCTGGCCGTCGTCATGATGCGCCCCGGAACGCGACGCACCCCGGGGAGGGGCCGGAACAGGGTGGTGTCCACGCCCACCGGCACCACGGCCAGCTGCTCCTGTCGCGCACCCATCTGGGCGCAGATGTCGTGCGCCGACGACGACGAGACGGTGATGAGGCGGGGCAGTCGCCGCACCACCCGCTTCTGCATACGGACGAAGCCGTACCACCGCTGCACGCTCAGGCGTTGTTGCCAGGTGGAGACGTGGGCCAGCTCCAGGTCCCGGTCGACGGTGATGGGGTGGTGCAGGGTGGCCACGACCGGGGCGACGTCGCGGTCGATGCCGAGGATGCCGTAGCCCAGGCACTGGTTGTCGTGGACCAGGTCGAACTCGCCCCGCCGATGGTGCAGGGCCCGCCAGGCCCGCAGGCTGAAGGTGAGGGGCTCGGGGAAGCCGGCGCTGCACATCAGGGCAAACTCGGCCACGTCGACAACGTCGCGGAACTCCCTCAGGGCGGGGGTGCGGAAGGGGTCGGGTGACCGGTAGAGATCGAGGCTGGGGACCCGCACGAGGGGGATGCCGGGATCGAGCGGGGGATAGGGCGGACCGCTCCACACCTCGACGCGGTGGCCGAGTGCCGTCAGCTCCCGGCTGAGGTGGCGGACGTAGACGCCCTGGCCCCCCGAGTAGGGGTTGCCCCGGTAGGCGAGAAGGGCGACGCGTAGCGCGTCGTCATGGGCGGGGCCGGGCACGATGAGGCAGCCTGACCGCCCCCGGCGGGGTGGTCAAGCGGACGCTCAGGAGGCCGACGCCCCCGTGGTGATGGGGGTGGAGCTCCCGTTGCCCGACCCGCCGATTTTCACCCGTCGGAACTTGGCCGCCTCGGCCACGGGGATGGATACCGTCAGCACGCCGGCGTCGTAGTTGGCCTCGACCTTGCCGCTGTCGAGCGTCTCGGCCAGGAAGAGCTGACGGGTGAACGCGCCCTGGGCGCTCGGCCACGATCAGCTCGGCGTCGGCGCCCCAGTTGGGCGAGCGCTCGGCCCGTACGGTGAGGACGTTCTTCTCCACGGTGAGGTCGACGGTGGAGGGGTCGACTCCGGGTAGGTCGAAATGCACCAGGAACCGGTCGCCGGACCGGTAGGCGTCGATGGGCATGGCGGTGGCCGTCGCCGTCGCCCGGCGGTTGGTGCTGTTCCAGGCGTCCTGGGTGAGGCGGTCGAACTCACGGAAAGGGTCGAATCGCATGACCATGGCGGTACCTCCGCTGTCGAGGGTGGGTTGTCTTGACGGCGTACGTGTACCCATGATCTCGGCCTTAGGCAAGAAGTCTGATGGTCCTCGACTCAAGTGTTCTGGGTTAGAGGGGGGGTCAAGTAGGGGGTACGACCATGGCCCAGGTGGAGACTGGACCGGAAGAGCGCCGATGCTGAGTCCGCGACGCCGACACATCCGGAGCGTCTGTCGGTAGTAGCCCCGATGTTCTCAGCGGGACTGGGATTGGCTCCGCAGCCGCATCGTCTCCCGCACGACGACGTAGAAGCCATAGCCGGCGAAGAGCACGGCGTAGCAGAAGCCCAGGAACTCGACCCGGGTCATGCCCAGCGGCTTGTCGGGCAGCCACTTGACGAGGAACTGACCGGTGACGAAGGTCAGCAGCATCGCCGTACCCGGACCCCGGTAGCGGATCTTGGTGCCGTCGACGAACCCGGCCACCAGCAGCGTGGCGCCGCCGATGCCGAGGAAGTAAAAGACGCTGTGCTGGATGGATGCGTCGATGACCCCAATGATGCCGCCGAGAAGGACAAGGGCACCGGCCGCCACCGTCCGGGCGCTGGGCGCCGGCATCTCGCGACCTGACGCTGCCGTACCGGACTGTTCGGCGCCGGAACGGCTCGCCTGCGACAACGACATGGGCCCGCGCTTACCCATCAAGCGGGGCTTTCAAACCTTCAGCGTCGATGAGGGTCAGAAAAGATAAACT
>JBBSHU010000073.1:0-14134 GCA_038232455.1 Acidimicrobiales bacterium | reverse complement strand
TCTAGGCCGCCGGGAAGTGGCCGGCATTCGACCCGGCAGCCGTCTGGTGGCGGAGGGGATCCTCGGTGCCCACCACGGGCGTCTGGCCCTGCTCAACCCCGACTACGACCTCGAGACCTGACTCATTGCGCCGGGCGCACGAAAGCCGAGAGATTTCCGTGCACGCAACCCTCGGGGTCAGCCTCGGCACGCACCATCACGTCCGGCAGTCGGACCGACGAGGCGTGCGCCTCCGGGGACAGCTTGGCGCCCGCCGGTCACCCGTCGAGGCTGTGGACGATGGCCCGCTCGATCTCACCGAGGGCATGGGAATCGGTGATCTTGGCGCCCCGAGCGTCGCGAGCGTAGAAGGCGTCCACGACATGGGTGCCGAGTGTCTGGACCCGGGCCGACCGGATGTCCAGGTCGAACTCGGCAAGTGCCGTCGTGATGCGGTACAGAACGCCGATGCCATCGTCGGTCTGCACGTCGATCACCGTCGCGTCGGAGGACGCGTCGTCGTCGAAGCTCACCCTGGTGGCTCCGAAGGCGATCTTAGGGCGTCCGATGCGCGCGTAGGCCCGGGCCCGCTCGGCCAGACGGGAGTTGATAGCCAGGCGACTGTCCAGGGCCAGCCGGAGGTCGGCGACGACCCGCGGCCACGCCCGCTCGGCCCGGCCGCGGTCGTTCACCCGGAACTCGGCCAGGGCCCGTCCGTCGTCGGTCGTGTGCGACGCTGCCGCCTCGACGTCAAGACCGTGAAGGGCGAGAACGCCGGCGACCCGGCTGAGGAGGCCGGGCCGGTCCGAGGTCATGACCGTGAGCACGTCGGCAGCCGTGTCGATGTGATCGGTTCCTTCCGACAACCTGTCGAGCTGATCGGGGCTCGGGAACGGCGAGTAGGTAGGCCGACCCGTCTCACCACCGCCGAGAAGGCCGGCGACGCGCTCGACGAGTAGCTCGACGCGCTCGGCTTTCGATGGGGTCCACGCCGAGGGGCCGGTGGCGAGGGAGTCGGCTTCGGTCAGGGCGGCGAGAAGACGTAGCCGGGAAGTGGAACCGACGGTGGCCGCCACCCGCTCGATGGTGGTGGGGTCGTCGAGATCACGGCGCAGGGCGACCTCACCCAGCAGGAGATGGTGGCGGACGAGAGCCGAGATCGTGGCAACGTCGTCGTCGGCGTAGCCCATCCGGGCGGCGACCTCCCGGGCCAGGTCGACCCCGGCGTCGGCCTGGTCACCGTCTCCACCCTTGGCGAGGTCATGGAGGAGGGCGGCGACGACCAGCAGATCGCTTCGTTCGAGGTGCGGGGCGAGCCGGGCCGCCTCGGCCGTGGCCTCCAGGAGATGCCGGTCGACGGTGTAGCGGTGGTAGGCGTTGCGCTGGGGACGGGCCCGGACCCGTTGCCACTCCGGGAGGATCCGCGTCCAGATGCCGCGTTGGTCGAGCGATTCGATGACCCTGATCGCCGGGCGGCCCGACAGGAGCAGGTCCACCAGTAGCGAGCGCGCCCCGGGCGACCACGGGTCGCCGAGAGCGGGCATACGTGACGCGAGGTCTTCCAGCGATTGGCGGTCGATGATGGTGTCGTGGGCGGCCGCCCCCCCCGCCGCCCGCAGGACAAGGCTGGCGTAGTGGCCCCCATCAGCGGCATCGACGTGGACCTCACCGTCGCGAATGAAGACCCCTTCGGCGATGGGACGGGTTCGGCCGCCACGGGCCAGGGGGCCGCGCAACCCGGATCGGATCCGGTGCCAGGTGTCGTCGCCGGTCCAGGCAATCGACCGGGCCGCCTCTGCCAGCCGGGCCATGAGCGCATCGGCATCGGCGTCGCCGAGAGCTTTGGCCACGACGGCCTGATCGTCGAGGGCCAGGATGTTCGAAGGTCGCCCGCTCCGGCGCTGGAGCTCGACCCGCGCGTCGAGCAGGACCGAGTAGGCACTGGCGAGGCTCTCCGAATCATGATCGAGGAGGATCTGGCGGGCGGCTTCGGCCCAGCCCAGGGCGTGGACGTCCCTCATGCCGCCACGGCCCTCCTTGAGGTCGGGCTCGAGCTCGAACGCCACCTCGCCGGCCTTTTCCTGGCGTGCCTCGTTGCGAGCCGCCAGTTCGGTGAGCCAACGCTTGGAGCGCCGTCGCCACTGGTCGGCGGCACCGCCGGCGAGGGCCTCGACGAGGGCCTCGTCGCCCGCGACGTGGCGGGCGCTGAGGAGGGCGGTGGCCGAATCGAGGTCGTCGTTCGCCAAGGCCAGGGCTTCCCGCACCGTGCAGACGCTGTGGCCGAGCTTTATCCCCGCGTCCCAGATCGGGTACCAGATGCGGTCGGCGACCGCGGCCACGTCGCGCCGCCGGTCGTGCACGAGCATCACGTCGATGTCGCTCTGCGGGCACAGCTCGGCCCGGCCGTAGCCACCGACGGCGACGAGCGCCAGTCCCTCGGGCCCGTCACCCACCGCGTCGCGCAGGAGCTCGGCCATCCAGGCGTCGACGAGGCCGCTGTGCTGCCGGCACCACGCCCCACCGGTGAGCTTCTCGTCGGCGAGGAGCGCCTGTCGCGAGAAGCTCATCGGCGCGATCCCCGGCTGGAGGGCACCTAGGCCGGCGATGCCTCCACCGGCGCGTCGCCGGCCATGCGCCCGGCATTGCGGCGCACGATGAGGGCATGGGCGCCATAGGCCAGGACGATGCCGATGATGATCGGATGGATCATCGTGGCCACCGCCAGGGCCACGATCAACCCGGGGACGAACCAGAACCAGAAGCCCCGCCACCAGATCCGGGTCTGCTCGAAGACCGCGAATGCCTGAGCCAGTCGGGCCTCATCGGGATCGTCGGGAAGTCGCCCGATGCGCACCATCCTGCGAATTCGGCGCCGCTGGCGCAGGGGCAGGACATTCCATTCCTCACCGAACGCGCGCTGTTGCTCGCTGACCATGTGGCGACCATGCCACACTCCGGCACAGGCGTCGCCACCCAGAAGGCCGATGTAACAGACCGTTCACGCGCCGAACATCGGATGGCAACGCACGCTTCCTACCGTCGCCCGAACGGACGTCGCCACGGTTCTCCTCCATGTGCTGGTCGTCCTCGTCGCGGCGAAGCTCGCGGCCGAGGGGTCCGAACGCGTCGGCGTTCCCGCAGTGGTGGGCGAGATTCTCGCCGGGGTATTGATCGGGCCGTCGGCACTGGGCCTGGTCGGAGGCGACGAGGTCCTGGTCGTCCTGGGCGAGCTGGGGGTGATCCTCCTCCTCCTGCAGGTGGGCATGGAGATGGACTTGGCCGAGCTGGGAGCGGTCGGAAGGTCGTCGCTCACCGTCGCGGTGATCGGCGTCGTCGTTCCCTTCGCCGCCGGCGGGGCGGTCGGCGTCCTGGCGGGGATGTCCGGCCAGGAGGCCCTGTTCGTCGGTGCCGCCCTCACCGCCACCAGTGTCGGAATCACCGCCCGGGTGTTCAGCGACCTGAACGCCCTGACCACGGTGGAGGCCAGGACCGTCCTGGGCGCGGCCGTGGCCGACGACGTGATCGGCCTCGTCATCCTCACCGTCGTCGTCAAGTTGGTGTCCGGTGATTCGGTGTCGGCACTGGCCATTGTCGGTGTGGTCGCGCTGGCCATCGGCTTCCTCGTGGTCACGACCGTTGTCGGCGTCCGCATCGCACCGCCGGTGTTCGCCCAGGTGCAACAGCACAGCCGTTCCGCCGGCACCCTGGTGGGACTGGCCCTGGCCTTCACGCTGGGGGTGGCCGAGCTGGCCGAGGTCGCGGGGCTGGCGTCGATCGTCGGCGCCTTCGTCGCCGGGATCTCACTGTCGCGCTGCCGGGCGGCCGATCGCATCCGCCGAGACCTGGCCCCCGTCGGCCACCTGTTCATCCCCGTGTTCTTCCTCCAGATCGGCATCGAGGCCGACATCGGCCGCTTCGCCGATCCGTCGGTGCTCGCCTTGGCCGGGGCGATGATGGTCGTGGCCGTGATCGGCAAGCTCCTCTCCGCCGCTGGTCTGTTCGGGCGCGGTGACCGGCTCCTGGTGGGCATCGGCATGATCCCCCGAGGCGAGGTGGGGTTGATCTTCGCCGCCATCGGGCTCCGCCAGCACGTCTTCGGTGAGGACGTGTACGCCGCTCTCCTCCTGGTCGTGCTGGCGACGACGCTGCTCACCCCACCGGCCTTGCGATGGCGGCTCAGTCGGCTTCGGGCCCGAGTGCGGGCGTCGGCGGTGCAGTCGGCGCCGCCGGGCGGATGGCTACTCTCAGGGACGGGCGGCCCTGCCGCCAACCTCACCGTCGGCGGGCGGGGTGCCGATCGTGCCGTAGGCTCTGACCAGACCCTGACCAACCACCCACCCGGCGACGACCGGCTCGTGGAACTGGCCGCCGAGCCACCCCTGGGCGAGGCCCTCTCGGTGGCTCTCGAGGCCGCCCTGGCCTGTGAGAGCCGCCGGCCCGGACCACGGTTGCTGTCGTGGTTGGGCGACCTGCCCGACGAGCGGCTCCCGTGGAACCCCGACGCCAAGCGGCGGTTGCTCGAGCTATTGGCCGCAGGGGGTCCCCGATCGTGGCGCTTCCTCGCCGTCACCGGCATCCTCAACCGCGCCCTGCCCGAGCTGGCCGAGGCCCTCCGTCGCCGCCAGGCCGACGCCGGTCAGATCGACCCGATGGCGGCCCTGCGCTGGCCCACCCTGGCTCGCCTCCGGGAGAACCCGAACCCTCCCGATCTGGCCAACCCCGAGCGCCTCCTGCTGGCCGCGGTGGTGCTCGACGCCACCGACGGCGGGCCTGATACGCCGGTGGTCGTGGCCCGCCGCCTGGTCAAACGCCTCGACCTCGGGGCGACCACCGAGCAGGCGGTCGCCGGTCTCGTCGGCGACACCGCCCTTCTCCCCGCCGCCGCCCGCCGTCTCGACGCCCTGTCCGAAGAGCCCGTGCTGCAGCTGGCCGCCCACCTCGGCTCGCCCGAGCGGGCCCGAGCGCAGTACTTGCTGGCCCAGGCCAGCGTCAACGGTGACGCCCCTCTGCAGGATCGCCTGGCCGCGCTCGACAAGTTGCTTCAACAGGTTCTGTCGCACCCCGAGCTGGTTGGGCGGGGCGCGTCGAACACGGTGGAGGAACGACGGGCTCGGGCCGGCCGGCTCACCGACGACCCCGCCGTCAAGGAGCGCGTTGCCGCCGCCCCGCGGGCCTACGTCCTGGCCGCCAACCCGGTCGACCTCGCGCGCCAGGCGGCATTGTGCGAGCCTCCACCCGGGCGCCGATCGGTACGGGTTGCGGTTCTCGACGCCACGACCGGAGATGAGGCCGGGCGGGCACCGGCCGCTGACGGCGCAACTCCGGACACGAGCGAGTACCGCGTCGAATTCGTCGCCGTCGACCGAGTAGGGCTGCTCGCAGCCGAAGCCTGTGTGCTGGCCCACCTTGGCCTCGACGTCACCGGGGCGATTGTGGCCACGTGGGCCGACGAGTGTGCGCTCGGGTCCTATGTCGTCTCTGGTCCGCGTGCCGACCCAGACCTGCTCGAGGTCCGTCTGACCGAAACGCTGAACGCACCGCTCTCCACCCCACCGGCGCCCGACGCCACCTTCGAGGTCGACAACGAAGCGTCGCCGTGGCACTCGGTCGCCACTGTCGAGGCCGCCGACCATCGCGGCCTTCTTCATCAGCTCACCGCCGCGTTCGCCGCCGCCGGCGCCAACGTGCACGCCGCCCGTCTGGCGACGGTGGACGGAACCGCGCGCGACGTGTTCGAGCTCACCGACCGCTCGAACGACAAGCTCGACGATCGCACCATCGAGCGCATCCGGCGGGCGCTGACCGAAGGCGCCTCCCCGTCGCGGTGGGCACGGCTTCGTGTCAGATATACGAAAGCTGATCGCCCACAAGCCGCAACACGCGAGTGACCGCTTCGAAACCGGCATTACCTACGCTCCCGGAAACGGGCAACGATTCGAGAGGGAGGGCCTGTGCGCCACAGATCCATGAAAGCGGCCGCCGCTGCGGTCGTAGGAGTAGGGGCGCTCGCTGCCTCGGCAACCACGGCTTGGGCGAGCTCAACTGACGGCGGCGGCATACCGTCCGGGGATCAGCTCACCCACGGCGAGATCAGTCTCAACCTGCTGTGGATCATCCTCGGCGCTGTGCTCGTCATCTTCATGCAGGCGGGTTTCGCGCTGGTGGAGACCGGGTTCTGCCGGGCCAAGCACGCCGCCCACGTGGTGAGCACCAACTTCGCCGTCTTCGGCCTCGGGTTCGTGGCCTTCTTCTGCGTGGGCTACGCCTTCATGTTCGGGGGTTACAGCTTCCCCAACCTGTTCGGTCTCGACAGCGCCGTCGGCGGGCCGCTGATCGGCTCCGGCAACCACGTGCTGCTCTGGAAGGGCGGCTTCTTCCTCGGGGGCAAGGCGTACGACGTCGGAACCCTTGCCTTCTTCCTGTACATGGTGGCCTTCATGGACACTACCGCCACCATCCCCACCGGGGCCATGGCCGAGCGCTGGAAGTGGAAGGCCTTCGTGCAATGGGGCCTGTTCTGCGGTGCCATCTACTACCCCCTGTTCGGAGCGTGGACCTGGGGCGGGGGCTGGCTGGCCAAGCTCGGGATCTCCGCCGACATGGGCCATGGGTACGTCGACTTCGCAGGCTCCGGCGTGGTCCACATGATGGGAGGCGTGGCCGGCCTCGCCGGAGCGCTGGTGCTCGGACCACGCCTGGGCAAGTACGGCCCAGACGGCAAGCCCAGAACCCTGCCCGGCCACCACATCCCGATGGCCATGCTCGGTACGTTCATCCTGCTGTTCGGTTGGTTCGGGTTCAACGCCGCCTCCACCTTCGGCGCCACCGACAACCGCTTCGCGGTGGTGGCCGCCAACACGGCGATCGCCGCCGCTTTCGGAGCGGTGTTCGCCATGCTGTGGGTGTCGCAGCGCCGTGACAAGAAGCCCGACCCGGGCATGATGGCCAACGGCATGCTCGCCGGGCTGGTGGCTATCACCGCGCCTTGCGCCTTCGTCCAGCCCTGGGCGGCGGCGTTGATCGGCATCATCGCCGGGGTCGTGGTGGTCGAGTCGGTGTGGTTCATCGAGAAGCGCGGAGTCGACGACCCCGTGGGTGCCATCTCCGTGCACGGTGTGTGCGGGGCGTGGGGCGTGCTCGCGGTAGGACTCTTCTCCGACGGAAGCTACGGCGGCGACTGGAACGCCACGGGCGGCCCGAAGAACGTCTTCGGGATCTTCTACGGCGGCACCGGCGCCGGCCAGCTCGCCGCTCAGGTCATGGGCGTGCTCACCATCGCCATCGTGATGTTCGGCATCGCCTACACCTTCTTCAAGATCCAGAACGCCCTCATGAAGGGCGGTATCCGACCGGAAGAGACGGTCGAAGCCGAGGGTCTGGACATGCACGAGATGGGTGTGTACGCCTACCCTGAGTTCAACGGCAGCCACGAGCCGACGACCTACGTGCCCAACGGTGCGAAGAAGAGGGCCAAGCCGGAACCGGTTGCGGCTCCCGTGGGAGACGGCGCCGATCGCCTCTGACCGGGTACGGGGGCGGGCGTGAGGAGCGCGCCCGCCCTCGTCTGTCCCGCTAGGTGGCCGACCGAGACAACGCCACGCTCAGAGGGAGGGACGTGACCCGTGACTACCGCTCGTCGTGGTGAGGGTCGCGTGGAGGTGGTCGAGCTCGACGACCGGGCCCGGCGGGTGCTCGCCCGGCGGCACCCCGAGGTCGGCGGTGCGTCGGCGGCCTTCGTGGTGGTGGCCGACGCCGAGATGCGTACCGGCCTGCGCCACGCCGTCGAGCTGCTGGCGGCGGCGGCCAACGAGCGCCGCTACTTACGCATCGAAGAGCTGGTCGACGCCCTCCTGCCTCGGATCGACGTCCCACGGCCGCCTGCCCTCGAACAAGCTCGGCGTCAGGCGGTGGTCCGTCTGCGCATGCTGCGTGACTTCGGTGCGTACTCGGCCGACGACGTGGCCGAGATGGCCGGTTCGAGGGCGACCAACCGGTCGGCTCTCGCGTCCCGGTGGCGTCGGCAAGGCCGGATCCTCGCCGTTCCCTACGACAACCGTGAGTTCTACCTCGCCTTCCAGTTCGACGACGCCGGCCAACCCCTGCCTGCCGTCGCCGACGTGCTGGCGATCATGGCCGGGCGGTCGCCGTGGGACATCGCGCTGTGGTTCGTCACCGACAACCCCTGGTTGCAACGCCGCCGCCCTGCCGACCTGCTCGCTGATCAGGCCCGCCGGGTGACCCGGGCAGCCGAGGCCGATGCCGCGGCACGGGCCGGAGGAACGATGCGCAACGGATCAGCGGTCGACGATCCCGCACCGTTCTCCCCGGCGCCGGCCTGAAACCACGACAACTTGCGTTCACATTGCACTCACAGCGGGGAAACACAAGCCGTTTACGGTCCGGTTGCATGTCACGAACGCGCCTGGAGCGGTTGAAACATCTAGACCGGTTGAAGAGCAAGGACACCCGGAAAGCGATGCTCGTGATCCTGAGCGGGAAGATGCTCGGGATCGCCAGCGTCCTCGGGATCATCAAAGCGTTCTCCTGGTTCTTCAACGCCGCCGCCTTCGCCCTGCCCGTCGAGCCGCCGCTCCATCGGACGGCCGATTTCATCAGCCCCATCAACACCATGTGGGTGCTCGTCACCGCCTTCCTGGTGTTCTTCATGCAGGCCGGCTTCATGGCCCTGGAGGCCGGGTTCTCACGCTCGCGCGAAACGGTCAACATCCTCATGGAGTGCGTGTTCGACACGTGCCTCTGCGGCATCTTGTACTGGGCAATCGGGTTCGCCTTCCAGTTCGGGGCGGGCAACGGCCTGATCGGGCACGAGTTCTTCTTCCTCAACGGCATGACGCCGGCCTACGGCTCGACCGGGGTGGCGTTCCTCGCCTTCTTCCTCTTCCAGTTCGCCTTCGCCGACACCGCGTCGACCATCACCTCCGGCGCCATGGTGGGGCGCACCGGTTTCAAAGGCGACATCCTCTACAGCATCTGCGTTTCAGGGTTCATCTACCCGATCTTCGGCCACTGGGTGTGGGGCCCGGGTGGCTGGCTGGGCAACACGATGGGGTGGTTCCACGGGCTCACCGGCGATGCCGTGTTCCGTGACTTCGCCGGGTCGACCGTGGTGCACACCGTGGGCGGGTTCATCGCTCTGGCCGGCTGCATCACCCTGGGGCCCCGTCTGGGCCGAAGGTTCAGGCGCGACGGCGGTGGCCCGACGCCGCCGCACAGCCTGACCATTGGTGCCATCGGCGGCGTGATCCTGTGGTTCGGGTGGTACGGCTTCAACCCGGGTTCCACGCTGTCGGCGATGGACTGGGAGGGTATCGGCCGAGTGGCCGCCAACACCACGCTCGCGGCATGTGCCGGGGGGTTGGTCTCGGTCTTCTGGGTCTATCCCCGCACGAAGACGTGGGACCTGGGTATCTCGACCAACGGGTTCCTCGGAGGGCTGGTCGCCATCACCGCACCCTGTTACTGGGTCTCGCCGTTCGGGGCCCTGGTCATCGGGGCGACAGCCGGAGTCGTGGTGCCCCTCGGGATCGATTTCATGGAGTACCGGCGCTGGGACGACCCGATCGGAGCGGTGGCCGTCCATGGCTTCTGTGGGATCTGGGGAACCCTGGCTCTCGGCCTGTTCGCCACCGGCCAGTACGGCCTCCCCACCGCCGATGGTGCCGATACCTCGACGACTGTGACCGGGCTCTTCTTCGGTGGCGGTGCCGACCAGCTAAAAGCGCAGATCATCGGTAGCGCGACCTGCGTCGTCGTCGTGCTCGGCGTGTCGCTGATCGTCATGCATCTCATCAAGTCCCACAATGGCTCCTGGACACTCCGGGTCTCTCACGACGGCGAGCTCGAGGGCCTCGACATCCACGAGCATGGCTCGCCCGCCTATCACATGGAGTTCGGTCAGGGTATGGGCTACTCGTCGCCTGCCGGCCGATCGAACAGCGGCCTGCCATCGACCGGACACCCGGTTGACGACGATGCGGACGCGCCCGAGGATGCCCCGGTCTAGGACGCCGGCGGCGGGGAGACCCTTCGCCGTTCCCGACGCCGGACCCACCGCCCACTTATCAGGAGATGCAGCCTTGCCCCATCTGGTCACCGCCATCATCAAGCCTTTCAAGCTCGAGGAGGTGAAAGAGGCGTTGCGCGGCGCCGGCATGGTCGGCCTGACCGTCTCCGAGGTCCAGGGGTACGGCCGGCAGGGCGGCAAGACCGAGAGCTTCCGGGGCTCCGAGTACAAGATCGATTTTGTTCCGAAGGTGAGGATCGAAGTGCTCGTGGAGGCGAGTGACGTCGAAAAGGTCATGGACGTGATCGCGTCGACGGCCCGGACGGGAAAGATCGGCGACGGCAAGATCTGGTCCCAGGACCTCGGCAACCTGATGCGCATCCGCACGGGCGAGCGCGGCAGCGAGGCACTCTGAGCGAGACATCACGCCTGGCGGCGCCCGCCGGACCGACAGGCCACGACAAGGGCACATGCGCCGACCACCGCAGCGAGCGTCGAGGCACCCAGAATCCCGATCTTGGCTGCATCCTGAACGGATCCGGGCTCGAAAGCGAGCTCGGCGATGAACAGCGACACGGTGAAGCCGATGCCGCTCACCGCGGCGATTGCCAAAACCATGGGCCACGTGGCGTCGTCGGGAAGACGGCCGAGCCCGCTGCGCACGGCCAGCCACGACGCCGCGGTGATCCCGATGGTCTTGCCCGCCACCAGGCCCACGACAACGCCGGCCGCCACCGCAGCCGTGCCGTGCGAGTCAAAAGCGCTGGCCCGAATGGCGACGCCGGCGTTGGCCAGGGCGAACAGCGGCACCACCCCGAAGCTGGTCCAGGGATGCAGGCGGTGCTCCAGGCGCTCCGCTGGTGAGACCGAGGTCCGCGCCAGCCGTGTCATGTCGTCTAGGTCGCCCGGGCTCGGCTCGTCACTGAGATCGGCGGCCCAGACCCGGGCGACGGCCGCCGGGGTGAGAGCCCTCGCCGGCGTCAGCAGGCCGAGCGCCACACCGGCGATCGTGGCATGCACGCCGGAGGCCTGAGTCGCCAGCCAGACGGCGATGCCCAGCACGACAAAGGGGGCCGTCCAGACCACGCCGGCTCGCCGCAACCCGATCATCAATACCAGCAGCGCCACTGCGGCGGCGAGGTATCCGAGCTGGACCTCGCCCGTGTAGACCACGGCGATCACCACGATGGCGCCGATGTCGTCAACGATGGCCAGAGTGAGCAGGAACAGCTTCAGGGACGGCGGCACCCGGTCGCCGACCAGGGCGACCACCCCGACGGCGAAGGCGATATCGGTCGCCATCGGGATCCCCCAGCCCGACGACCCAGTCGACCCGGCGGTCACGGCCAGGAACAGGACCGCCGGCACGACCATGCCCCCGAGGGCGGCGATGGCGGGCAGGGCCGCCGCCCGGGGGTCGCGCAGGTCGCCCTGCACCAGCTCGCGCTTGATCTCCAGGCCGACGACGAAGAAGAACACCGCCATGAGCCCGTCGTTGACCCAGTGTTGCAGGTCCTCTACGAGCACGTGGCCACCGAGATCGATGGACAGCTGTGTGCTCCACAGCGTCCGGTAGGAGGCGCTCCACGGCGAGTTGGCCCAGACCAGCGCCACCAGGGCCGCAACCACCAGCACGATCCCTCCCGACGCCTCGGTGCCGAGGAACTCCCTCAGCGGGCGGGGTAGGCGGCGCCCGGGCATGGCACCGGCCGCACCCGACGGCGGGCGGTCACTGGTCATCGGTCGGCCTCCTGACGAGCGCGTACAGACGATTCGCCGACCAGGCTTCCCGGCACCCCACCACCGAAGTGGACGACACAGGTTTACCGCGCCGACGGGCTCCGGTGCGGAAGGCCCTTGACCTTTGGGGAGTCAAAATCTAGGTTTGCCGCCATCGAAGCCCTGGATACCACCTATTCGAAGTCTGAGCGCGAAGCCCTCAAGTCTCTCTACCGTCTCTCTCGTGACGGCAAGGACGCCCACACGGGCGCCCTGGCCGAGGCGCTGGGCGTCTCCCCCGGCACGGCCACGGCCATCGTCAAGCGTCTGGCCGAGCGGGGCCTGCTCGACCACAAGCTCTACCGGGGCGTCGAGCTCACCGAGGCAGGCCGAGCCGTCTCCGTAGCGGCCATACGTCGGCACCGCATCGTCGAGCGCTTTCTCTCCGACATGCTCGGCTACCCCTGGAACGAGGCCGACCGCCTGGCCGGGGCGTTCGAGCACGACCTGCCCGCCGAGGTGGAGGAGCGGCTCTTCGTGGCCCTCGACCGGCCCACCTCCTGCCCCCACGGGTTCCCCATCCCCGAGCCCGAGGGCCACGACATCCCGGCCATGGGGCACCTCTACGACCTCGAGCCCGGCGACGTTGCCGTCGTCGCCCTCCCCGGTTCGATCGACCCGGGCCTGGTGGCGTTCCTGGAGACGCTCGGCCTGCGCCCCGACGTGGTCGTCGAGGTCCGGGAGAAGCATCCCTTCGACGGCCCCATGGTCGTGCGCGTCGACGACGCCGACCGCACCGTGGGTGACCGCGTCGCCCGTCAGATCTTCGTCAAACCACAGTTCCGGGTTTCCACCCCGCCGGCTCGCGTTACTAACCCGCCAGAGCCCCAGCGGCCCCCGGGATCCAGAGAGGAGCAGTCCGCATGATCAACTTCTTCGTCGCCGCCGAGGGCGGCTACCAGGATTTCCACCTCGGCAACGGGGAGTGGTTCTGGCTGGTGTTCTCCGCCGCCACCGCCCTGTTGGCCCTGGGGGTCGGCTACACCCTGATGCGCGGAGTGCTCGCCGCCGATGAGGGCACCGAGACCATGAAGGAGATCGCCGAGGCCATCCAGGAGGGGGCCATGGCCTACCTCCGGCGCCAGTTCAAGACGATCGCCATCATCCTCGTGCCCCTGGCCGTGCTCGTGTTCCTCACGTCGACCGAGATCGCCGACGCCCACGGTGGCACTGCGCTCACCTTCGTGCAGTCGGGAATCTTCCGCACCCTCGCCTTCCTGGCCGGCTGCTTCCTGTCCGGGCTCACCGGCTTCATCGGCATGGGCCTGGCCGTGCGGGGCAACGTGCGCACGGCTGCCGCCGCCCGCACCGGGTCGCTGCCCGCCGCCCTCAGGGTCGCCTTCCGCACCGGGGGCGTCGCCGGCATGTTCACCGTGGGCCTGGGCCTGCTCGGCGCCACCGTGATCATCATGTTGTTCCAGAACACGGCCACCTCGATCCTGATCGGGTTCGGCTTCGGCGGCTCGCTGCTGGCCCTGTTCATGCGGGTGGGCGGCGGCATCTTCACCAAGGCGGCCGACGTCGGCGCCGACCTGGTGGGCAAGGTCGAGGCCGGCATCCCCGAGGACGACCCCCGCAACCCCGCCACCATCGCCGACAACGTGGGGGACAACGTCGGGGACTGCGCCGGGATGGCGGCCGACCTGTTCGAGTCCTACGCGGTCACGCTGGTCGCCGCGCTGATCCTGGGGCAGGTCGCCTTCGGCGCGCAGGGCCTGGTCTTCCCGCTCATCGTCCCGGCGATCGGGGTGCTGACCGCGCTGGTCGGCATCTACGGCACCTCGCCCCGCGACAGCGACCGCAACGGCATGAACGCGATCAACCGGGGCTTCTTCCTGTCCGCGGTCGTCTCGGCCGTCCTGGTCGCGGTGGCCGCGTTCCTCTACCTGCCGGCCACGTTCGCCGAGCTGGACGGGGGGGCCGCCTCCGAGCAGAACCCCCGCCTGGTCGCCATCGGCGCGGTGATCATCGGCATCGTGCTGGCCAGCCTGATCCAGGTGCTCACCGGCTACTTCACCGAGACCAACCGCAAGCCGGTCCAGGAGATCGGCAAGAGCTCGCTCACCGGACCGGCGACCGTCATCCTGGCCGGGATCGCCGTGGGACTCGAGTCGGCGGTCTACTCCGCGATGCTCATCGGCGGCGCCGTCTACGCGGCGTTCCTGCTCGGCGGCGGCTCGACCGTGGTCGCGCTGTTCGCCGTGGCGCTGGCCGGGACCGGCCTGCTCACCACGGTCGGGGTCATCGTCGCGATGGACACCTTCGGCCCGATCAGCGACAACGCGCAGGGCATCGCGGAGATGTCCGGTGAGATCACCGCCGAGGGCGCCCTCGTGCTGACCAGCCTCGACG